>LNEO01000278.1 GCA_001465015.1 Deltaproteobacteria bacterium Ga0077539
GAACACACGGTGCGGGGCGGTGGGACGATCGCGGCGCGGTAGCAAAGGGCTGAGGGCGGCGACGAGGCAACGGGCCATCGGGTCGCCGACAGCGGACGTGTGGGCGACCGACCGCCGTTGGATGTCCTATCCTCCGAAGCGCTCGCGGGGCGCGTGTCCGAGGGCGACGCGAAGCCGACGCCACGTCGTGCGGTCCCACAGGTGCTGCCGCGGAAGGACCACGACGTCGGGCCGCTCGCCCTCGCACAAGCGAGCGAAGAGCGATCCGCCGCAGAGCTCGTCGGACTCGCAGAGGATCACGGCTCTGGCAGGAGCTTCGCCGATCGCTCCAGGGCCGCCGAAGATCTCGACCGAGGCCCAGCCCTCGCGAGCGCCTGCGTAGCGAAGATCCGCGCGAAAGAGCGCGACGATCGCGACGATCACCGACAGACCTGGCGCAGCGAAACGCTGATGATCGACCGTAAAAAGGCTCGCGCACGCCACAGCGACGCCTCGGGCCGCGAGAACGACCACGCAGGCTTCTGCGACAAAGAGCGTCTGCAGGTCTTTGGTCCCCATCGGGTTGATCAGGACCGTGTACGCGAGGTCGAAGAGCGCGGCGAACGAGCGCGTGGAAGGCGCCGATCACGCCGAGCCCGAGGACCACCGGACCGAGGTCAGCCGCGACCGTCGAGAGCGCCTCTTGCAGCGCGGCGAAGGCGTTTGCTCCGCCCATTTGCGAAGAGAACGCCGCGCGAACGCGCGCCGCGCTCAGGTGCGCGACGAGCCCGCGAGCGTCGTCGGGTCCGCCCCAATCCGCCCAGGGCGCGCGACGAGCGGCGGCGACCAGATAGAGGCACAGCGACAGCGCGAGGGTCGCGATCACGACCCATGAAATCAAACTGCGGCCCAAAGACCTTGCAGAACGCAGTCGCGCCCGGACCTCGGGCGACGCGAGCACGAGCGCGATCGCCGCGGCGAGCACCGCCGAGCGGACGGTGGTGTGCGTGACAAACGAGAGTCCGGCGAAGAGCGCGAGCGCCCGGAGCGCGCGCGAGGCGCGAGCGGGGTCGGACTCTGCCCCCTCGAGGGAGGCGAGCGCGGCGAGCGAAAAGAGCGTGCTGCTCGCGTACACTTCGACCGCGGTGAACCCGCGCAGGACGGTCTTGGACAAGATCAGCGCGAGCGGAGCGAAGAGCGCGAACGACCACGACGCGCCGCTCGATCGCGAGAGGGGCGAGCGCGTCGATGAAGTCGAAGCGAGCGTGAGTCGCGCGACCAGCGCGAGCGCGAGGGCGCCGAAGAGGGCGTTGCCGAGGTTGGCGCGAAACCCCAGGTCGCCCAAGGGCAGGCACTGGATCACGCGCAGCGCGAGGATTTCGAGGGAAAATCCGGTCGGATGGGCCACCCCCAGCGACGCGGCGACCGCCGTGAACTCGGCGCCGTCCCTCGCGGGAGCCGTGGGCGCCGCGAGCCAGAGCAGCGCGACCGCCGCCACGATGCCCACCGCGAGCGGAGCGCGAGGCGCGCGCGAATGGGCCGCGAGGCCCGCCGGGGGTGGAAGCGTGGAGGGCACGGGGCGACGGGCGAGGCAATATACACGGACGGACCGAGCGCGCCGCGGCGGCCGCGGGCGACCCTGTTGCTTCTTGCGTCGAGCGGGTTTGCGGGCTTCACTTCATCGTCGTGACCGCAGTCAGAATCACGCTCTTCGCGACGGTGCTCGGCGCAGGGCTCGTCTTCGGATCGAGCGCCCGCGCACAGGAAACGTGCGACGATGACGCGGGGGCCCCGCCAGACTTCGGGCAGCTCATCGAGACGTTTCCGAGCAACAACGCGGTGGCGATTCCGCGGGACGGATTCGTGCGGTTCGTGTTTCGAGGACGCGTTCCGCCGAGGCCCGTGGTGATCGTGCGGGACGCCAGTGACGCTGTGGTGTCGGGCACGCTCGCGATCGTCGGCTCCGAGCTGCACTGGCAAGCGAACGCGCCCTTTGCGCCGGGCGCGCGGTACAGCGCTACGGCGTCGGACATCATCGGCGGCAGCTCCGAGGTTCGCTTCGCGACCAACAACGAACTGGCGAACGGCCGCGCGCCGTCGGACTTTGCCGGCGTCGCGACCGTGACCTCCGAGCGCTCGGGGGCGACCGACATTTGCGGCGACGAAAACGCGCGAAGCGTCACCGTCTCGTGGCGATTCGCGCGCTCGAGTCCGTGGCCGCAATCCGAGCTCACCTACGTCGTCTACGAGACGCGTGGCCCCAGGCTGAGCGGCCCCGTCGAGCGCGCGAGAGACCGAGGGAGGCTCTCGACGTCGCCGTGCAACAGCAACGCGGATCAATGCGTTACGTTCAGGCTCTCGTCGCTCAACTCGTCGGGCCCCGCTTGCTTCGCGGTGCAGGTGTACGACCCATACGGCCGCTCGACGGAGAGCACCGCGGAGAAGTGCGTCAACCTCGATTCGGGCAGCTTCTTCTATGGCTGCTCGGTGCGACGCGAAGCGCTCGCGCGACGCGACGCTGACAACGAGCCACGCAGTGCGCTCTACATGGCGCTCGCGGCTGTCGCGCTCGCCGCGCGACGGGCGCGTCGGTCGCGGACCTGATCGCGGAGGGGACGGTCCTCAATAACTCAACTATTCGCGGAGGCAGCGCAAGGCAGCGCGAGGCAGCGCAAGGCAGCGGCGCAAGGCAGCGGGGACGGTCCTCAATAACTCAACTATTCGCAGCGAATAGTTGAGTTATTGAGGACCGTCCCCGTTTCTATTCCCGTTTCTATTCCCCCGTTTCTACTGCCGCGAATCCTCGAGTTATTGAGGACCGTCCCCGTTGCCCTTCGGCTTCCCCGTTGTCTTTCGGCTCGACACGAAGCGCTTCAGCCGCAGCGCGTTGAGCACGACGCTCGTGCTGCTGATGGACATCGCTGCTGCCGCCAGCGCAGGGTCGAGCGCGACCCCGAAGCGCGGGAAGAACACCCCCGCCGCGACCGGAATGAGCAACACGTTGTAGAGAAACGCCCAGGCGAGCCCCTGGCGAATCGTCTGCGCCGTCTTTCGCGCGAGCGCGATCCCGTCGACGACCGCCCGAAGGTCGCTGGTGAGCAGCGTGAGATCCGACGCAGCGCGCGCCACGTCCGCGCCCGATCCGATGGCGATCCCCAGGTCCGCGCTCGCGAGCGCGGGCGCATCGTTGACGCCATCACCCACCATCGCCACGTAGCGCCGCCCGCCGCCCCGCGCCTTGAGCGCCGTGACGTGCGCCGCTTTTTCTTCGGGCAACGCCTCGGCGATCACGCTATCGACCCCCAGCTCGCGGGCCACGCGCTCGACGACCGCCCTTCGATCCCCGCTGATGATCACCGGCTCGATCCCGAGCGCTCGAAGACAATCGAGCGTCTCGCCCGCCTCTGCGTGCACGCGATCATCGAGCGCGAGCGCGCCGATGGCCACGCCCTCTCGTGCAAACACGATCGGGGTTCGAGCGTCCGCTTCGATCGCGGCGAGCGCGGCCTCGACCGGCCCGAGATCGACGCCGAGATCGCGCAGCCACGAGGCTCTCCCCGCTCGAACGAGCGCGCCCTCGACGCGCCCTTCGACGCCGAGCCCCGCGCGCTGCGCGAACCCCTCGACGCTTACGCGGGGAGCCGAGAGCGACTCGGCCCAACGGAGCACCGCGCGCGAGAGCGGATGAGACGCGTCGCTCTCGATCGCGCGAGCGATGGTCGCGAGCGTGCGCTCCGTGGTGTCAGCAGCGGGATAGACCGCGGTGACTGTCGGTGAGCCTTCGGTGAGCGTTCCTGTCTTGTCGAAGACGATCGTGTCGATGCGCAGGGCGCGCTCGAGGGACGAGGCGTTGCGTAGAAGGATTCCCAGCTCTGCTGCGCGGCCGGCGCCGACCATCACCGCGACGGGGGTCGCGAGGCCGAGCGCGCACGGACAGGCGATGACGAGCACCGCCACCGACGTCGAGACCGCGCGCGCGACGTCGTGCCCGACGAGCGCCCAGAGCCCGAAGGTCACCAGCGAAATGACGAGCACCGCAGGAACAAACCACCGCGCGATCTCGTCCGCGAGCCGCTGCGCGTCCGCCTTCGAGCTGAGCGCCTGGTCGACCAGCGCGACGATGCGCGAAAGCGCCGTGTCGCTGCCGACGCGCGTGACGCGCGCTTCGAGCGCGCCGTCGAGCACGAGCGTGCCCGCGAGCAGCGGGTCTCCTGACGTGCGCGTGACGGCCACGCTCTCGCCGGTGAGCATCGACTCGTCGACCCCAGCGCTGCCGGCGACGATCAACGAGTCACACGGGACGCGCTCGCCCGGTCGAACGACGAAGCGATCATCGATCGCCAGCGACGACGCGGGGACATCCGACGCCGCGCCGTCGTCGCCGAGCTTGTGCGCGACGTCTGGCTGCAGCTTCGCGAGCGACCGAATCGCGGCGCTCGCTCGGAGCTTCGCGCGATGCTCCATCGCCTTGCCGAGCAAGACGAAGCCGATGACGAACACCGCCGACTCGAAGTATGCGTGGTGGCCGAGCTGCCAGCGGTGCGCGACCGAGGGAGCCACTGTGACGATCGCGCTCACGACGAACGCCGCTGCCGCGCCGAGCGCGACGAGCGTGTGCATGTTCGCGTCGCGGTGACGCAGCGCGCTGAACGCCGCGAGAAACGTGTGCCGCCCCGCCCACGGCAGCAGCGCCGCCGTCACGACAAGCTCGATCCACGCCAGCGGCTGGTGCCACCGCGTCGGGACGGCGAACATCGCGATCATCATCGCGGTCCCCGCGGCGAGCGAGGCGATCGTCTCGGGCCACGGAGCGCGCTCGGGAGCGATCGTTTTGGCGGAGTATCCCGCGGACTCGACGGCGGACTCGAGGCGCTCGAGCGAACAGAGCGTCGGGTCGAACTCGACGCGCGCGACCTCGGTCGCGAGGTTGACCGACGCGCCTCGCACGCCCGGGACCTTCGACAACGCGCGCTCGACGCGACGAACGCAGGCCGCGCAGGTCATTCCACCGATCGAGAGCGATGCGTCGCTCGTCGGGTCGACGCTGGTGGTCGTCTGGGTCATCGCCAGCACACATCGACAGTGCCGTCCGAGAGCGAGTCGAGCGCCACGGTGATCGTCCCGACCGAGCGGGTCAATTTCAGAACGCTCTCCATGCTTCCGACCTGAAATGTCTCGATGAAGATCGGCATCCCTCGAACGGTGAAGCGCCCGTGCCTGTGGCCCACGGGCTCGTAGGAGATCCGACCAAAATTGAAGAGCGCGTTGTAGATCCTCGGCGCGGCGCGAAACAGCGTCTCGGGATCGAGCTCGAGCGAGTCCAAGAAGATTCGGCCGAGGTGGCTCTCCTGAAACGCGGCGACCGCGACCCGACCGAGCTCGTTTAGCGCTCGTCCCAACGGCTCGCGCGGGTACAACAGCCTGGCGACCTCGACGGTGAGCCGCATGTTCGCCGCCATCGGGTAGTCGCGAAACGCGACGAGCCGCGTCGTCGCAGGGAGGCCAGCGCGAAGCAAGAGCTCGCCGCGGCTCGCGTGTCCGCTCGCCCGATCGAGCAAGGCGTTGAAGAACATGCCCTTGCTCGTGGCGTCCGCGGGCAGTCGCGCGATGTGCGCCTCGACGTCGACTGGGGCCGAGAGGTCTGGCGCGCGAAGGCGACCCTGAAACATCGTGGATCAGGATATCTTGGATTTCAGTGAGCGAGCGACAAGCGCAATCCATCCCGACGCTCTGCGGCGGGCTGCGCATCCGCGACGACTTCTTTCGCGCGCGCGCGCTGCAGAGCGAAGGCAGCAGCCCGCCTCGCGGAATCATCGACGCGATCGACGACTACGGCGCTCGCGACGACGCGGCGCATCTGGCCCGCGCAAGGATCGCGCAAAGCGTGCGCGCGTTCTTTGGAGACACGACCTCGCTCGAGCTTTGGATCGAGCCGAGATGGGCGTGGTGGTCGACGCCGTTCGCGTGGGCGTGGCACTTTCTGGCGCGGTGGCTCGGGCAGCTCTGCCTTCCGGTGCCTCCCTCGCTGGTCAGCCTCGCGCCCCGAAGACCGCGCTCGTCCTCCTCGAAGAACTAGCAGCGCAGCGCTCCTTCGAGCACCGCCGACGGCAGCGGAAACCGCGCGAACATCATTGCCTCGCGCGCTCGCCGGCGGTGGTCCCTGGAGTGACGCGACGATCGTCGCGCTGCACGAGCAGCGCTTCATGGGTCTCACGATCGTCAGGCACTCGTACTGGTTTCGACCGCGCGCGGCACTGGATCGTGAAGCTCAGCCTCGAACGTGAAGTGAAGGCCTCCCACGCGAAAGCAAAGCGGAGAGGCGTCGCCGACGAGCTTCGACGCGGTCGTCGAGCGAACGTCGCCCGAGAGCGGCTCGACCTTGCTCACGTCGATGGGCAGGGAGATTTCGTGCCGCGTGACGCGCCGGTGCCACGGCTGAGCGCTCATCGCGCGGTGCTGCGGAACACAATAATTCAAGAAGCCCGCCCAGTCGCCGAAGCACTCGCGCCAAGGCCCCTCGAGCGCTGGCGCCTCACAAGGAGCGAGCGCGGCGCGAGCGTCGGGCGCTGTCCCCTCGCCCGCAACGAACTCGAGCTCGATCGCGCCCGTGCGCGCGTCGCGCGCGATGCGCGAGCGAGCGAAGACGTGCATGGGCATTCCCTCGGTGAACAGCCGCGCGGCGAGCGCGGGTGGACCATGATCGATCGCGTTGGTGACGAAAAAGATCCCCGCGATCTTCGTGCGCGGGTCCATCACGTGAATCCGCCAATTGCTCTGGACGGGCGACGGAAACAGCCTTCTCAGCGGCCCCAAGAATCGAAACGAGAAGTGCCCGTGTCGATACGTCAAAATCGAAAACAGCGCGTAGCGTCCGCCCGGCCCGAGCCGCTCGAGCTCGAGCGCCCAAGGCACGAGGCGCTCGAGCATCGATGCTTCGACGAGGTAGTTCACATACACGACGTCCTCGATGTCGCTGACCATCGGCGCGATCGGGAGGGGCTCTACCCACGCAGACACCAGCCTGCTGTTCGCCAAGAGGTCGAACGCGCGCGCGAAGGGCCACCGTGAAGGGTGCCTCCAGCGCGCCATGCGTCCGTGCGACTCGAAGGGTCGCTCGCGACGAAGGCGCCACTCGGCGACCGCTGCCACGACCGCGAACGCGCCAACCGCCGCGAGCGCGTGGATCCATGAAACATCCGCGCGAATCGGCGCGAGCACCGAGAGCGCGAGCGCCAGGAGCAGAAACGCGAGCGCGACCCACGTAATCAACCGCGACACCATCGCTCCCCGAGCGTAGCGAGTCTCGAACCCGCGAAGAAACGGGGACGAAGAAATGGGGACGGTCCTCAATAACTCAATTGTTCAACCCCACTGCTCGCGGATGCTTCCGGGAAGAAACGGGAGAAGAAGAAACGGGAGAAGAAACGG
>LNEO01000279.1 GCA_001465015.1 Deltaproteobacteria bacterium Ga0077539
GCTGCGAATAGTTGAGTTATTGAGGACCGTCCCCGCGCCGTCCCGCACCGGTCCCCGCGCCGTCCCGCACCGGTCCCCGCGCCGTCCCGCACTGGTCGCCGCGCCGTCCCGCACCGGTCGCCGCGCTGTCCCGCTGCGAATAGTTGAGTTATTGAGGACCGTCCCCGCGCCTCCCCGGTCCCCGTCCGCTGCAGCAAATAGTTGAGTTATTGAGGACCGTCCCCGAATCGTTCAGCGCGGCGCGCCTGCGCCACCCGCTGCTGGCGCGGTCCCGCCCGCTGCTGGCGCGGTTCCGCCCGCTGCTGGCGCGGTCCCACCCGCTGCTGGCGCGGTTCCGCCCGCTGCCGGTGCCGTTCCACCCGCTGCGGGCGCGGTGCTCGCGCCGCCCGAGACCGAGCCGCCCGACTGCACGCTCTGCCCCGCCGGTCCGACGAGGTGGAACTCGACGCGCCGATTCGCCGCGCGACCGCGACGGTTGGCGTTGCTCTCGATCGGGCGATCCTGCCCGTAACCCTGCGAGGTCAGCCGTCCCTCGGTCACGCCCTTGGTGAGCAGGTACGCCCGGACCGCAGCCGCGCGACGCCCGGACAACTCGCGGTTGCGATCCGCGTTGCCCACGTTGTCCGTGTGGCCTTGGATCTCGACGCGCGCGAACTCGGGGTGCGCCGACAAGATCGCCGCGACCGCGTCGAGCACCTGGAAGCTCCGTCGACCGACGATGCGATCGCTGTTGGTCGCGAAGTTCACCTGCTGAAGGATTCGGATCTGATCGCCTTGCAGCTGCACGAGCGACGGGCCGCGCTCGGGGCAACCGTCGTCGTCGGTCACGCCGTTGTACGTCTCGGCCTGATCGGGGCAACGGTCGCGGTCATCCGGGAGCCCGTCGTTGTCTCGATCGGGCATCGCGTCCGGGCAGCCGTCTTCGTCCTGGAAGCCGTTGTACGTCTCGGGCTGCTCGCCGCACTGGTCCTGCGCGTCCGGAATCCGATCGTTGTCGTTGTCCGCCTCGGGGCAGCCGTCTTCGTCTTCGAAGCCGTCAGTGTCTTCCTGCTCCGTCGGGCAGCGGTCGCGATCGTCGGAAATGCCGTCGCGATCGCGATCATTGTCGGGGCAGCCGTCGGTGTCGCGATCACCGTCTCGATCCTCGGGCTCGCGCGGACACGAGTCGTATCCGTCGGGGATTCCGTCGTTGTCGTTGTCGCGATCGGGGCAGCCGTCCTGGTCTTGGAAGTTGTCGCGATCTTCGGGATCGTTGGGGCAACGGTCGACGGGGTCGAGCATTCCGTCCGCGTCGTTGTCGGCCTCGGGGCAGCCGTCGTTGTCCTCGAAGCCATCGCGATCCTCGGGCTCGCTCACGCAACGATCGTCTTCGTCGCCGATGCCGTCGCGATCCGTATCCACGAGAAACGGAGCGTACACAGCGCCGACGAGCGCGCGCACCGCCGGGGAGCCGAAGCCGCGAAGGACGCTCGTTCCACCGCCGAGCGTCAGCTGCAGGTGACCGATGCGATAGCGGCCCGCCGCGTTGATCTCGATGTGGCTCTGCTGAAGGACGGAGATGTCCGTGCTTCCCTGCCCCGACAGGTCGTGGGAGCCGAAGCCTTCGAGCAAGAAGTTGAGCTTGGGCGTGGCGTCGATGCCGAACGCAGCGCCCCACATGAGTCGATGTCCGACGTAGGTCGAGTAGAGCTGCACCGGCTCGAGCCGCGCGATGGCGCCGACGTTGGCGGCCATCGAGAATCGACCGCGGCGAAAATCAACGATGGCGCGTCCGCCGAAGGCAGCGGACGAGTCGCCGAGGTAGCCCTCGCTCGCGATGAGCCGTCCGATGGGCGCTTGCGCGAAAGCGTTGAGCGCGATCGCGATCCCTTGCAGTCCCTCACCGACGAGTCGGACCTTCAAATCGAGCCGCGGATCGCCGAGCGCGAAGCGCGTCTGCGACGGGTTCATCACGTCTTGAAAGCCCGTCGAAGGAATGATGTTCTGGCCGCTCTGAAACTGGATCGGCAGGTCGAGGCCGATCTGAAAGCGTCGAAACAGCGTGACGCTGCCGAGGGCGTTGAGCGTCCCGAGGTGCTCGACCGGAACGGACCGTACGCTGCTCGGCGAACAGTTGGTCATCGACTCGGGCGGGGTGCACGTCGCGCTGAAGATCACGAACGGACGCCACGCGTAGTTGATCATTCCCCCCACAGAGAAGCCGGGCATCCCGTCGACGCGCGCGCCGTGGACCGTGAGGAAGTTGTTGGGCCCTGGCGCCGGCCTGAACTGCTGGACGTCGACGTTGGGGTTGTAGAACGAGGTTTGCGCGCTCGCAGCGCTCGTACAGAAGAAGACACCCAACGCCGCCGCACGGGCCGCTCGCATCGATCGCATGTGCTGCTCCACTCGCATCGCCAGACGCACGTGCGTCGACGAGGACGCGCTGAGTATCAGCGACGGGCCACCACTGCGACAAGGGTATTTGCGCCACCGCCGCGATCCCCGCGATGTGCGACAGCGGCGCTACTGGCTCAGCTCGAACGAGACTCGAAAGCTCGTGACCACATCGGGAACCGCTCGTCCCTCTCGGTCGCGTGCGGGGCGCACTTCGCAGCGCCCCTCCAAGAACATCCGTCGGCCGGCGTTGGCAAAGCCGTAGGAGGGATCGTTGAGCGCGGCCGCTCGGAGGATTCGCCCCTGGGCGTTGACCTCGAGCCGATAGCGCACCGTGGCCTCGTTGATGCCCGCCTCGCGAGCTTCGTCGGGAAAGTACTCCGCGAGCTCGTCTGCCGGACACTCGACGCGAGCGCGCTCACTGTAGTCAATGGATGGTGGCGTGGGCGCGGTGGTCGGGCTGGTGACGGGGCCGGTTCCCGTTCCGCCGACGCGGCCGCCGATCTGGCCGCCGATCTGGCCGCCGACCTGACCACCTTCCTGTCCGCCAGGGACTCCACCGGGAACGCCCGCCGGTCGAGGCGTCGTGTCGATCGTCTCGGAGGTCGTGTCGTCGTTGGAGAGCGTGAGGTTGGTGAGGTTCGCTGCGGGCGGCGGGGGTGGCGGCGGCGGAGGCGGCGGCGGCGGCAGTGGCTCGTTGCGCGCGGCGCGCGCGGGGCGCGCGGGCTCTGGCGTCTGGGGCTGTTGCGCCTCGACCTGCGGCGGTGGCGGCGGGGGTGGCGGCGGCGGCGGCGGGACTTCGACCTCGAGGACGCTGGTCACGCGGCGGACGGCCTCGATGACCTGCGGCTTGATCGCGACGAGCGCGAGCGCCGCGCTCACGTGCAACACGCCGGCGACGGCGAGCACCTTCGCCATCTTGTCCTTCTTGCCGGACGTCACCAGCAGCTGCTCCGCTCGACCGCCTACGTACATTTCAATCTGCCTCGGCTGTTAGAGGGCAGTACTGCAACACCGTCGCATGTGCAAGGCATAGTGAGAACGTTTCTCGAAAATGCGCGAGCCGTGCAAACGATGCAGCGAATCGCGATCGGTGTTTTCACCGATGCGTTTCGTGGCGCCGTTGTGGGCAGCGCGTGTGGCGATGACGCCCCGTCCCCGAGCGCGTCGAAGCGCGGGCCACGAAGCGTGCGAAGCGCCCCCCGCTGGACGCTGGCCGGTCAGTTTCCCGGCTGCGGCGGCACTTCGGTCTGAATCGCGAAGCGCGAGATCTCGGCGTTGCGGATCGTGTCGACCACGAACACGAAGCGCCCGTGCGGAACCGCGCGATCGGCGCTGATCACCGCGCGCACTTCGCGGTTCTGCCTCTTGCGTTCGCGGGCGAGCGCCAGGAGCTGCCCCTCTTCGACCCGCTGCGTGTCCACGAAGATCTGACCGCTACGGTCGACCGTGACGGACATCGTCTGGTTGTCTTGTGAGTTTTGCCCCGACGTCGCGCGCGGCAGATCCACGGGGATCTGCGGCTTGGACACGATGTACTTGGCCGTCACCATGAAGATGATCAGCAGCACGAGGCAGATGTCGACGAAGGGCGTGACGTTGATGCCCGCGATCATTCCGTCGTCGTCGGACGAAGCTCCACCAGCCATGGCAGGTCAGTCCTTCTTGCTCTGCGTTTCGTCGCGCTTGTCGTCCTTGGCGCTCGAGTCGCCTTCGTCCTTGCTGGCCTTCTTGCCATCCTTCGCCTCGCTCTTGGCGGGCTTGGCCTCGGACTTCGCCTCGGACTTCGCCTCGGACTTCGCCTCAGATTTCGACTCGGATTTCGCCTCGGACTTCTTGGCCTCGCTCGAAACGACGCCCGCGGCGCGGTACGGGCCTTCGATGGGGCCCTTTGCCTTGAGGTGCGCGAGCACGACGTGGGTGATGGTGTCGCCCGAAGACAAGATCGACTTCACCTTGCGCGAGGCCCAGTTGAAGAAGGCCACGGCCGGGATGGCCACGAAGAGTCCGATCGCCGTCGCGACGAGCGCTTCAGCGATCGTTCCCATCACGCGGCCCGCGGCGTCCATGCCAGCAGCGGCTTGCTGCGCGGCCGGGCCACCCACAGCTGCGGCGGTCGCGGCGGCGGCTTGCTGCGCCTTGAGGGCGTCGAAGGCCTGGATGATTCCGATGACCGTTCCGAGCAGCCCGACGAACGGCGCGTTGTTGCCCACCGTCGCGAGAAACGCCAGGTTGCGCTCAAGCACGAGCCTCACGCGCGCGGTCGCTCCTGCCATCGCCTCTTCGGAGCTCTCTGCGCCGCGGTCGGACTCGTTGAGCCCCGCGAGGGCCACCATCGCCGCTGGCGAGGGAGAGCGTCCGAGGCGCGTCTTGGCTCCGTCGATGTCACCAGCGCGGAGCAAGTCGCGCAGCTCTTCAGCGAGCTTCTCGAGGTCGTCCTCCATCTTGCGATAGAGAACAGTGCGCTCGAGCATGAGCGCGACGCTGAGCACCGAGAGAAAGATCAGCAGCCACATCACCCACTCGGCGCCGAGCATCGCGAGCTTGGTGAACTGCTGGATCAGTGAAAACCCGACGAGGGCGAGTGCGGACATCGAGCGAGCCTCTAGTTGTGATCGTTGCGGTCACCGTTGGGTGACCGACGAGGCCTACCCGTTGCGCGAAAGAACGCGCGAACGTGTCGACCATTCCACGGGGGCGATTGTGTTACGTCAGGCCCGTTGAGAGCCGTCAGCGGGGTGGTTCGATGCCCCACAACGGCTCGGAGCGCAAGCCTTCGTCGTCGGACTTTCTGAATTCTCGAAGCACGGCCGTGGCGTAGGCCCCCGCCGGCAACTCGAACACGAATCGCAGCACTCCAGGGCCTTCTTCGGTCACTTCGACCTTCGGAGGGCAGACTCTCACCGCGCGGCGCGTACCCTCAGCGAGCCCTTTTGCCCTCGCAAAATGCTCGATCGTCAGGCCCGAGCCCGCGAGCACCCGGTCCTCGCGAGCCTTCGCCGACCCGTCGGGCCAGCGCATTTCAGGGCCGAACATGGGTCCCGTGGCGCTGCACGCGCGCGACGCATAGGTCGAGCGCGCCTCGTCCTCCGTGATCGCGAAGACCCGGTCGCCCGGGTGGCGCACGGCGAGGTCTCCGTCGATGTAGAGCGAGAGCATGCCGTCCTGGACGCGCTCGGCCAGGTAGCGGTTGAAGAGCCAGCTCTGCACGCTCGACGCGAACATCTTTCGTTCGAAGTGATCTCTGGGAGCGCCGGTCTCTCCCGTGAGCCACGCCACGCCGCGCTTCGCGTTGTCGCCATCGCGCCCGAAGCGCTGCGCTCCGTAGTAGTTGGGCGCGCCGTCGAGCGTGATCCTCTCGGCCACGCGTCGCGCGATCGCGAGGGCGTCCTCCACGCATCCGCGCACGACGAGCGAGAAGCGATTGCCGTGAAGGTGCCCGGTCTTGAGCTTGTTTCGGTGCCGCGAGACCTCGAGCACCGTGATCCCGTCGACCGACAGAGCCCGCGCTTTTTCGACGTCTGCCCGCAAGAACGACGCCCACTGCACGGTCACCGCGTGCTTGTCCTTGAGCCCCGCCCAGCCGCACTCGCGCCCGTCCACGCCGAGCGCCTTGGCCATGGATTTGACCGCGTCGGGCGTGGTGAGCCCGCGCTTGGCGAAGCGCACGTACACGTGGTCGCCCTCGCCTGACGGCAAATACGCGGGGATCTCTTCGACCGAGAAGTCCTCGGGAGACTGCCGAAACACCCCGCCGATCGAGCGCTCGTTGGCCGTGAGAAACGGCAGGCCCTCGACGCCCTCCGAGGAGCTCGGCTTCTCTCCCTCGACGCTCATCACGAGCCCACCACGGTCAAGCTGCGCTTCGCCTGCTCGTTGATGGACGCGAAGAAATCGTTGCCCTTGTCGTCGACCAATCTTCCAGACCGCTTCCATCCCGAGCTCGGCGTAGTCGAGGACCTCGACCTTCTTGATGCACTCTTTGGCGAGGCGCGCGGCGGGACCGCCGATCGAGCCCAGGTAGAACCCTTTGTGCTTCTTGCACGCCTCGGTCACAGCGTTCGATCGATTGCCCTTGGCGAGCATCACCATGCTCCCGCCGCGCGACTGAAAGAGATCGACGTACGAGTCCATGCGACCCGCGGTCGTCGGACCGAAGCTCCCGCTCGCGTAGCCCTCGGGCGTCTTGGCGGGCCCGGCGTAGTACACGGGGTGGTTCTTGAAGTACTCGGGCAAGGGCTCGCCCGCGTCGAGCTTCTCTTTGAGTTTGGCGTGCGCGATGTCCCTCGCCACCACGAGCGTCCCTGTCAGCGACAACCGCGTCTTGATCGGGTGCTGCGACAGCTGCGCGAGGATCTCGGACATGGGCTTGCCGAGGTCGATCTTCACGACGGACGCGGTGTCTGCCGAGAGCTTCGAGCCGTCGAACGCCGGCAAGAACCGCGATGGATTTCGCTCGAGCTCTTCGAGAAAGATCCCCTTCTTCGTGATCTTGCCGAGCGCTTGTCGGTCCGCGCTGCACGAGACGGCCATCGCGACGGGGCACGACGCTCCGTGGCGCGGCAATCGAATCACGCGGACGTCGTGGCAGAAGTACTTGCCGCCGAACTGCGCGCCAATCCCAACTTTGCGGGTGAGCTCGAGGATCTGCGCCTCGAGCTCGACGTCGCGAAATCCGCGGCCCAGTTCGTTGCCGCTCTTCGGCAGTCGATCGAGGTAGCGAGCGCTCGCGTACTTGGAGACCTTCAGCGCGTACTCGGCGGACGTCCCGCCGATGACGATCGCGAGGTGATACGGCGGGCACGCAGAGGTGCCAATCGACGCGAGCTTGCTCTCGACGAACGCGAGCAGAGACTTCGGGTTGAGCAGCGCCTTGGTCTCTTGAAACAAGTAGCTCTTGTTCGCGCTGCCCCCTCCCTTGGCCATGAACAAGAACTTGTATTCGTCGCCGTCCGTCGCGGCGATCTCGATCTGCGCGGGCAGGTTGTTGCCGGTGTTCTTCTCTTTGTACATGTCCAGCGGCGCGAGCTGCGAGTAGCGCAGGTTCGAGCGCTGATAGGTGTCGAACACGCCCCGCGCGATCGCCTCGTCGTCGCCGCCGCCAGTGAAGACGAGCTGGCCCTTCTTGCCCATGACGATCGCGGTTCCTGTGTCCTGGCAGCCCGGGAGCACGCCCTCTGCGGCGATCACGGCGTTGCGCAAGAGGTCCTTGGCGACGAACCGATCGTTGGACGACGCTTCTGGGTCTTCGACGATCGCCTGGAGCTGCGCGAGGTGTCCGGGACGGAGCAGGTGCGCGATGTCTCGCATGGCCTCTTGCGTGAGCAAGGTCAGCGCCTGCGGGTCGACCTTCAAGAAGGTCTGTCCTTGCGCTTCGAAGGTCGAGACGAACTGATCGCTCACGAGTCGGTACGGCGTCTCGTCGTGCCCCTCGAGCGCGAGCATGTCTTGAAACTGAAAGGTCGTCATGGCGCGCAACCATCGCGCGATTGCGCGCGGTCGTGAAGAGGGATCGAAATGAGCGCCGCAACGACGGGACATTGATCTACGGTGGAGGGCATGGCGCGGTATCGCGTTCCGGCAGAGGCGCGCAGGGTCGAGCACGAGGTGTCGGGGAGCAGGTTCATCACGACGGTGGCGCGCGCTTCGAGCGCGGAAGAAGCGCGGGATTTCATTGCGAAGCAACGGGAAGAGTTCGACGGAGCCACGCACACGTGCTGGGCGTATCTCGTCGGTCCGCCGGGATCGACGGCCATCATCGGCCTGTCGGACGACGGCGAGCCCCACGGGACCGCGGGTCGCCCCATCTTCGAAGTGATCTCGCACGCGCCCGTGGGGGACCTCGTCGCCGCGGTCACCCGCTATTTCGGCGGAACGCTGCTCGGCAAAGGCGGCCTCGTCCGCGCGTACTCCCAGGGCGTCGTCGAGGCGCTCTCGCTGCTGAAGACCGTCGAAAAAGTGCGGCTCGTTCGCGTGGCGATCGAGCTCGAATACGCGCACATGTCCAGGGTGCGAAAGCTGCTCGCGAGCCACGAGGCCACCATTGTCGAAGAGCAACACGGCACGACGGTGGGCTACACCGTGACCGTGCCCGAGCACCGCGTGGACGAGCTGCGAAGGGCGCTCACCGATGCGACGGCGGGGGATCTATTGTTCGACGTGGCGGAGTAGTAGATTGAGCTGCCCCAAATGAATGCGGCGAGCGTGCGGGGTCTGGCCCCGAATGAATTCGGGGGCAGCGCGCGCCGCAGGAGCGTCGCGGGCCATGCGCCGCAAGGCAGCGCATACATGCGCTTGTCGCTCGATGTTGTCTTCGATGTACTCGTGAAGAGCGCGAGAGCAGCCACTGATTCAACCTCGCAGCGCCATCGCCGCTCGTCGACAGACTTGCGACTCGCGTTGCGACCACCGGTCCCCGCTCCATCGTGCGCACTGGTTTGTTTGCATGCGCTGCCTTGCGGCGCATGGCTCGCGACGCTCTTGCGGCGCGCACTGCCCCCGAATTCATTCGGGGCTGCACCCCGGGCACACCGCGTTTACGGCTGAGCTCGAAGAGCTTCTTGGCCGCCGCGTCGTCGTGCGCTTCGGGGTTGGGCGACCGCATCGGCCACCCGCCCGCGTTTGCGGATTTGTCTCGATACATCCCGCGTTGGCTGAAGTACTCGCCCGCGTGCGCTTCGACGTCGGGGGCGAGCAGCGCGTAGAGCGAGCTCTGCGCGCCCTCCCACGGCTCGATCATTCCTGAGAGCCGAAAGACCGGGTAGAGCACGTAGTCTTGAACCCAGCGCGGCATCGTCGCGCTGATCAAGTTGGTGCGCACCCAGCCGGGATGAACGCTCGCGGCCGTCACGCCCGTTCCTGCGAGTCGCGCGGCGAGCGCGCGCGCGTGCAGGACGTTGGCGAGCTTCGACTGCGCGTACGCCTCCCAGCCGTCGTACTTGCGCTTCTCGAAGTGCAAGTCGTCGAAATCGAGCTTGCCGAAGCGTCCCTGCGCGACGTCGTGATAGCAGCTCGAGACGATGACCACCCTCGATGGAGCACCTCTTTTCAAGGCGTCCAGCAGCAGCTCTGTCAGCAGAAAGTGACCGAGGTGGTTGACGCCGAACTGCGTCTCGAAGCCGTCCTTGGTCTTGCCCTGCGGCGTGTTCATCACGCCGGCGTTGTTGACGAGGCCGTGCAAGGTCTGGTGTTTCGCCAGGAGCTTTTCGGCGAAGCGCCGCACCGACGCGAGCTCGGCGAGGTCGAGTTCGAGCACCTCGATCGTGCCCTTCGCGCCCGCGGCGACGATCGCGTCGCGCGCGCGCTCGCCCTCGGCGACGCGGCGACACGCCAGCACGACGGTCGCGCCCTGTTTGGCGAGCTGCTCGACCGTCGTGAGGCCGATGCCCGAGTTGGCACCTGTGACGACGAAGGTCTTTGCTGACAAGTCGCGCGAGGATCTCCGGCGGACACATTAACGGCTTGGCCATCGAGGCAGCTCCCTTGGGTTGATGCGGTTCGCGGACCAGACCCGACGCGCGCCACGATCGAGTCGCGGGGCGGACCATAGAGCCGTCGCGCCGAGGCTACAGCGGGTCGTTACGATTCTTCACGGTGCGCGCGTCAATGTCGGCGCGACTGCTTCGCGCCGATGCCCCGCAGCGCGACGTTGGTGCGCTCGGCGGTCGCGGGCGCAGTCGATCGCGGCGCGCGACGCCATCGCGATCCGCGCGAGCTCCGTTGTCGCTTTAGAAGACCAGGCGGGAGGCTTCGGATTGCCCCGACCCGCTGTGCGTCGATCGCCGCCCGGTTCGCATCGCGTGGACGTTTGCGGCTCGCTCGAAGCCTCCCACCTCGCAAACCGCTCATGACCCCACGCGAATTCAGGGTTGGCACCTTCGAATCCGCTCACCATCTGGTTGATTTCAGGGTTGGCACCTTCGAATCCGCTCACTACCTGGTCGACTTCAGGGTTGGCACCTTCGAAATCGATCATCGCTCCACCGAATTTCAGGGTTGGCACCTTCGAAGTCGCTCACGGGCGGCTCTGCTTCAGGGCGCACGCCTCGGAGTCCGGCAATCGCAAAGAGACAGATGCGCAACAAGCGTACGAAGCGCTGACGGCGCCGAGCGAGCAATGGCCGCGTCCACGAGCGGCAAGTGTGCCGACAGTCACTCGTCGCGCGCGATCACAGGGAGATCGGCGTCGTACATGGGCCCGCCGCCGGTGCTCCGCGGCGTCCCTGTGAAATAGAGCCGTCCTCCGAGGAGCATCGGTTTCGCAGCGAGGCACTCGGGGTCATCGACGACGAGGTACTCACGCTGCGTGGGGATGTGAAAGCCGTAGATCGACATACGATCGCCGACGGATCCCGCGTTCGGGTTGCTCGCGTGACGCAGGTCCGTCCACGCGATCCAATCACCCTCGACGACCGGATCGTCCTGCGTGACAGGATTGGGCGCGAGGTCTCGCGTGATGCGTTGAACGACGCCGGTGCGGAGGTTCTTCATGTAGACCTCCGCGTTGTCGCGTTGATCGAGCCACACCACGATGTCTCCGTCGATGAAGGCGTGCCACTGCGAGCGGTTGGTGGGATCAACGCGCGCGGCCTGCGATTCGCCGCGCGTCCAGAGAAAGACCTGCCCGTCGCAGTCGAACACCACGCGATCGCCGCTCGCGCGCACCGTGTAGCACTGGTTGTGTCCCGCGGGCGTGAGCTCTCGTTCGCCTGTTCCATCAGCATTGATGACGAACACACGCGTGCGCCAGTCGTTCGACTCCATCGAGTCCTGCCACAAGAACGCGATGAGTGAGGGAGTCGCGCTCATCCCCCAGAAGCCTCCAGACGAGACCGACCGTTGACGTTGGCGTTGCCACAGCGTGCGCCCTACGGCACCGCGAACTGGTTGATCGAAGATGATCACCGCTTCGTTGAACGCGTGGCGCCACGCTGCGCCGAGCACCAGACGACTTCCAGAGATCGAGAGAACCCCAGCGAGCAGGTCTCCGTCAGATTTGAAGGCGTCGACAACATCAGCACCAGGCCGGATGCGCCCCATCGCCCCAGTAATCGAGTAGTACACAGTACCGCTTAGCCAATGGCCATCAGCGTTGTTGAACGTGCTCGTCGGCGATACCGCTCGCCGCCCCCCGCACAACTGGTATCGCGCACTCGACCAGGGGTACTCAGTCAACGGCAGCACCAACGAACCATCGAGCCATGGAGGCGGAATTCGCGTATCCGTTGGGACATCGCCTCGAACATCGCCTCGAACATCGCGGGGCACGTCGCGCACCGTCGCGTCGACGACGCTGATGGCATCGACGTCCGCGCCTGCGTCCGTGGACTGCGGCCCATTGCATGCGCTGCACGCGGTGAGCAATAAGCCTGCCCACAACAGGAGCATTCGCGCCTTCATCGCAGCGGTGCCGTCGTCGAAGCAGCGCGCCGAATGACTGTGGCACTTCGAGCGCCACGCCTGCCAATGGGACGTCGCGCGAGGCTCGAGGCAGAGCCACCGCTCGCGACGCGAAGCAGCGATCCCTGCTGCGAACCCTGCCCGATGCTCGTCGCGATGCCGCCTTGGAGAAACCACGTTCCCTGTGGATTTCCTGTGCTCGCGTAGCCAGGGACGGCCCAGAACATGTCGTGCTCCAGGTCCGACACCACCGCGTAGTTCTCGGTCGCGCCGAGGCCGTCACCGGAGAAGTCGTGGACGAAGGTCGTTGTCGCGCCCGTTCCTTCCAGCGAAACGCGCCACAGATCGCGATACCAAGTCGAACCGATGTAGCCGCCAGCGTACACCAGGCCGTCGCCATGATCGTCGAAGGCGAGGTCTGCGAGCGCGCCCGCGGGGAGCACGTTGCCGTACGCAAAGACGTCACCGTCGGTCCCGCGAGCGCGCCAGAGATCCGAGAGCGCGTAGCCCGATGAATCGATGCCACCGCCGATGAAGAGATCGTCGCCGAGCACGGCGATCGAGGTATCGAAGCGCGCGGGAATCGCCATGCTCAACGTGCGCTGAGACCACGTTCCCGAGGGGACGTCGAACGCCCACAGATCACCGAGCAGCGCTCCGCCATCGCTCGCGCGTCCGCCGAAGAGGTAGAGCGTGTGTCCGTCGGCGCTCGCGACCATCGTGGACTGGATGCGCGCTGGAGGGCTCGTGGGCGAACCGACGAGCTCCCACTGGTAGATCGTGCGTCCATCGGGCTGAAGCACGGGCGTCGCGCGATGCAGCGTGAATCGCGTGATTCCCGCGCGAGTTCCGCCGAAGGCGTACACGATGGGCCAGCCGTCGGCGTTGGCGTCGGTGGACGTCCACGCCATCTGCGCGTTCTGCGGCAGCGCCGCGGGGTAGCCCTGCGTCGAGGCGCTGTCGACCACGGTGGCGACGCGCACGTTCAACCGCGTGATGGTGACGCCGCGGATGGGTGCCGTGGGATCCCCGTTGCTCCAGAAGTCGTCGCTCGCGACGTTCGCGTCGGCAGCGCCGAGCGGGACGATGCCCAAGAGCTCGCGGCCCACGACGTGATGGCGCTCGAGAAAGGGCGGAGGATCGGGATCGGGGCGGATGAAGAAGATGCGGCGGTTCCACCAGTAGTCGTAGAAGCTGCGGACGTAGCGGCCTCGCAGAGAGCCAGAGCGCATCGGGACCGGCTGCGATGAATAGTGGTCACGCAATCCCTGGACGGGATCGTTGGGATTGGGTGGAGCAGTGTCCGTTTGAACGCGAGACCAGACTGCAACCTCGACGTTGACGCCCGATCCCGGCGCGAGGCCGCTCGTGGGAGGCAGCGGGTTGTTGGCGCTGGTGATGTTCCACCCGAACCAGTCCCACATGCGCTGTCCGCGAAGCGCGAAGAACTGATTGGACGCAGCGGCGGTTCCGGACCAGTTCAGTGGCACCGAGGGAGTCACGACAGGAAAGTTGAATTGCGGCGCAGTAATCGAGCCGGGTGGACGCGGCGCAAAGTCGCGCACCGCGTCCATGGCGATCGGGCTGTCGCCGAGCCGAGGCGGAGGCACGTCGAGATCGGCGACGATCCAACCCATGCCATTGCCCGTGCCATTGGGCAACGAGTTGGGCTTACACTGCGAACTAGGATGCGTGTAGCACTCTTGTCCGCTCATCGTGATCAAGTTTCCGGTGACGTCCAGTCGGTAACACAAGCACCGCCGGAGCACGCTGGTCTGGCTTGCTGTCGCGCCTGGCGCAGGGCTGCCAGCGGGAAACCCGCTCGGCGTGGGCCCGCTCCGGGGGGCGTACCCGATCGAAGCGCGATCGTCGCCCTCGTTGCACTGGATGATCTCTGGTCCGATTCGCGAGCACGTCCGTCGCTCCGAGCGCGTCGTCGACGGATTGGTGGCCGAGATCGTGGCGCAGGGATACGGGTCGCACGCATCCGCGAGGATCGGGCGGTTGTAGAGCGTCTCTGAAGCAGCGTTGCAGTTGGGCTGTGGACGGTGTGGCGCGTTGGGATCGTCCGCTCGCACGCCGATCGGCTCGTCGCCGCTCGCGATCCCTGTGTTGGGGCACAGATCGCATGCGTCTCCACGGCCATCACCATCGCTGTCGATCTGATCGGGGTTGAGCACACCTGGGCAGTTGTCGGCGGTCGTCGCCCCAAGTGTCTCGTCACGCCAGCGAGTCGTGCTTGCTCCTAGATTAGGAGCACCCAAATTCGAGTGCAAGAAGAGCTCGACATGGCTGTCGATTCGAGTCGCGTGACCATTGCCAGTGAAGTGCACACCGACGAGTTGTTCTCGGGCGTCCATAAACAGACGGCTTCCGCTCGACGAAGAGCGAGCCCAGAACATGCTCCCGCCGGAGTCTCCCGCTTCCAACACGAGATTTCCGACCGAAATGGCTGGCTGGTTGGTCGCTCCCAGCACAAGCCCCTGCACGGGAACGGTGGCTGTCAGTCGATGACTGGGCGCGGTCGAGGTCGCCGATCCAGCCACGCGCACCATCGATCCCGTGGCGAGCTCGTTGTAGTCGAGCATGCTGGGCAGTAACACCGGCGCTGGAATCGCAACCGAACGCGGCACTGCGAGCGATGCAGGAAGCTCGAGCAGCGCGATGTCGTGTCCTGCGGAATTGTTGTTGACTGTCCAATTCATGCAAAGCCCCTGGACGTTGGGTTGCCCCGGTGCCGGAGTGAGATTCGCGGTGGCGTCAGGCATGATGAAGCATCGCCCGTTTTCGCCCGTCTGACTGCGCGGATCCCAACGAGGGCCCGAAGCCTGCCCCTGAAACACGACTTCGATCTGATGTCGGAGCGTTGCCGGGATTCCCGACGGTTGAAATTTGAGCACACAATGTGCTGCCGTGAGGATGTGCCTCGGGGTGATCAACGTCCCGGAGCAGTGCTGATACGACGGATCAGCACCCCGGATCAGCAGCTTGACCGTCGCGTTGTGACGGCGAAGGCTCTCTGGATCCGATGGCGTGTCGACCGTCCCACCCCAGATCTCACTCGATGTCTGACCGACATCGACTCGGGAGCAATGCACCAACGAAAGCGACGCGAGTAAAATCACGTGTGTGTGTGTGTGACTTGCGCCGCCCTCGGTGAGCCTCTTTTTCTCGATGCGCTCATGATTGTGTCTTCTCTTCCCCCGAGAGCTACACCGCCCCCGGCACGAACCATGGGACCACAGCCCTTCGCTCGTCACAAGCGCACCTCCCTCGTGCTCGTCGAGCGACGCGCGTCGTGGCAGACTCGTGCGCGATGAAGCCCTCCGCGCGCAAGCCGACCGTGAGTGCGCTCGATCTGCCGGACACGGACAACATGGGCGAGAGCATTCTGCAGACGTTGATCTCCGAGCTACTTCGCCCGCTGATCGCGCGGTGGATGCGCGACAGAGGCGAGCGAGCATTCGTCGGAGCAGACCAGTTCTTCTACTACGACCCCAAGGACATCACGCGGCGCATCGCGCCCGATGTGTATGTGCTGCCGGGACTCGAGGGGCCGCGCGAAGAGCGCGTGTGGTGCACGTGGGACCTCGTCGAGCCGCCCTCGTTCGCCTTTGAAATCGTGGGCCGCGACGTAGCGAAGGACTACGAGGACGCGCCCATCGATTACAAGAATATCGGCGTCCGAGAGCTCATCGTGTACGACCCGGACTGGACGCTTCGCAGCCGACGCCGCGTGCGTTGGCAAGTGTGGCAGAAGGTCAAGAAGCGGGGGCTCGTGCGCGTGCTGCAGAGCAACGAGGACCGCGTCGAGTCGAGCGCCCTCGGCTGCTGGTTGCGCGTCGTGGGCGAAGGAGGCGCGCGGAGAGTGCGTTTGGCCACGGGGCGCTTCGGAGAAGAGCTAGTCGCGACGGACGAAGAGCTCGCCGCGAGAACCAACGACGCGATTGCGCGCGAAGAAGCCGAGAGGGCCCGTCGCGAGACTGCAGAGCGAGACCGCGAAGCAGCGACGCTAGCAAAAGAGGCGGCGATCCGCGAACGCGACGTGCTCGCCGCGAAGCTCGCCGCGCTCGCGAAGGGACCGAACAGTCCAAAACGAACGAGGCATTGACCGCGCGCCGATGGCGCGCCCCCGCTGAGCGCAGCGCACCCTTCTCGAATTCGTGTGCTCAGTGAGCGCTCACCGCGCGCCGCCGCGGGTGTCGCGGTTGGGGACCTCGACGACGATTTCGTCGGGGCGAACCCAGCCGAGCTCTTCGCGCACGGCGCGCTCCCTGGCGCGCGGATCGCGGTTGAACGCGTCGAGCTCGGCCTCGAGGTGGTTGACGTCTCGCGCGAGCCTGCGGTTCTCGTCGCGCTGCGCGTCGAGCTGCGCCTGCAGCCGCCGGTGCCGCGGCAACCCCTCGGACCCGAGCACCATCACGGGAACGCCCACCACCGCCAGAACCAGGATCGTCGTGGGCACCGCGAGGGCCACCCGTTCGCGCACCGTCGACACGATGAAGAGGTTGGTCGCACACGGGCGGGGACAGCGCACAATTTCTTGCTACCTTTCGCGCGCCTGTATGTCCGAAAGCAACCCCGCCGAGCCCAAGGTCGTGGCGCCGTACCGTCCACCGAGCACCGCCGGAGAGTGGGCGCTGCCGCTGCGAAGCGACCCGCCCTGGCTCTCGCTCGGCCTCGTCGCGTCGACCGCGGTGTCGCTGGGCGGATTCGCGGCGCTCTTTCGCTGGCTCGACCCGCGGGTCCACGTGGCCCTCTCGCTGTTGCCTGGGTTTACGGCGGCGACGTTTCTCGGTTCGGCCGTGTCGTTCTGGGGCCGACGCAAGGGTGGATCGCTCGAGCTCTACGCGAAGAACCGCGTGCTCAGGGTGAAGGGGCGGCGCGGAGGCGAGGACATTCCCTGGCTCGACGCGCGCGACGGGTCGACGTTCGGCGCGCTGGTGCTCGAAGACCCCAAGAGCTCGGCGCGCGTGTTCGTGTTCACGCAGGGACAAGAGCCGACGCTGGTGATCGATCGAAGCGGCGCGAAGCTCTCGGAGGTCTGGCAGAACCGAGTGATTCGCGTGGATTTTTCGAACCTGGCCGTGTCGTCCGAGAGCGCGGGCGCCGTCGAGCTCGCCGTCGGCGCGTCGAGCGCTCCCATGCTCGAGACGCTCGAAGAGTCCGTAGGCGACGCGCTCTTGGTGCGCCAGCCGCTGCCGTCGGGGGAGGTGTTGCTGCTCACCGACACGAGCCTGGCGGTCGGAGATCGACGGATCGTGTTCGGCAAAGAGGTCTCGGCGCGCCGCATCGCGATCGCGACGCCCGCCGGTGAAGTGCTGGGGCTGTCGATCACGCACGACATGACGTCAGTGCTGTTTGCCTGTGTGGATCCCACGGCGCACGGCGCGACGGCGGACGTGGACGCGCCGGACGCTTACTTGCATCCGGCGCTGTTCGCCGCGCTCTCGGCGAAGCTCTCGGCGGTCGACACGCCCATCAAGCGGTGAGCGCCGAGGCTTTTGTCAGGGGGTAGATTGTGCGGGGCTGCGCTTTCGGCTACCTACACGCGCTCGATACGCCGCGCGCGAGGCCGCCGAGACTGTTGGGGCCGCGGCGCGGCTAATTTCGATTGGAGTCACGGATGGCAGAGACCGAGCGGGTCTGGCACGCGATACCCATCGCTGAAGTGATCAAAGAGTGGGACACCGACGCCGAGCGTGGGTTGTCCGCGGAGGCTGCGACCGAACGTCGCTTGCGGGTCGGGCTCAACCAGCTCCCCGAGCCGCCCAAGCCGAGCGCGCTCAAGCAGCTGCTCGCGCAGTTCGTGAACCCTCTCGTCGGCACGCTGCTCGGCGCGGCGGCGATCGGCGTAGGAATCGCGCTCTACGAGAATCCCCCTGGCCAGCGTGGGATCGCGAAGTTCAGCGACGTGATCGCGATTCTATTGATCGTGATCGTCAACGCGATCATCGGCTTCGTGCAAGAGCGCAAGGCCGAGAAGGCCCTCGACGCGCTGCAGGCGATGAGCGCTCCGCGGTGTCGCGTGATCCGAAGCGGCGTCATGATGACGATCGACTCGGTGCAGCTCGTCCCGGGGGACCTGGTGGACCTCAGCGAGGGCGATCAGATTCCTGCGGATTTGCGGCTGCTCTCGACGGCGGCGCTCGAGACCATCGAGGGCGCGCTGACGGGGGAGAGCACGACGGTCGCAAAGGACTCGCGCAAGGTGCTGCCCGAGCACACGCCAGACGCGGACCTCGTGAACATGTCGTTCATGGGAACCAACGTCGCCCGCGGCTCGGCGCGAGGCATCGTCGTGGCCACCGGCGCCAAAACCCGGCTCGGCAAGATCGGCGATCTGCTCTCGAAGAGCGAGAAGCCCAAGAGCCCGCTCGAAGAGCGGCTCGAGGACTTCGGCAACAAGATCCTCTACCTCTGTTTGGGCATCTCTGCGGCGCTCTTCGTCGTGGGGCTCGTGCAGGGCGGCAAGTGGCACATGCTCTTGCTGACGGCGGTGTCCGTCGCGGTGGCGGCGATCCCCGAGGGATTGCCGGCGATCACCACGATCACGCTCGCGCTCGGGATGCAGCGCATGGCCAAGCACAACGCGATCGTGCGAAAGCTCGCCGCGGTCGAGACGCTGGGCTGTGTGCGCGTGGTCTGCTCGGACAAGACCGGCACGCTCACGATGAACGAGATGACCGTCCGCGCGCTCTTCACGGACGGGATCGAGTACGAGATCACCGGCGAGGGCTACGGCGGAAAGAGCGAGATTCGCCTCGATGGAAAGATCGTCGAGGACGTCCCCGAGTGCGTGCGACGCACGATCGAGATCGGCGCCGTGGCCAACACTGCGATGCTCGAGCTCACGCAGTCGGGCGTGAAGGTCGCGGGCGACCCCACGGAGGGAGCGCTGCTCGCGCTCGGGCAGAAGCTCGGCTACCCGAGGGACTCAATCGTGGAGGCGGCGAGGACGGCGCTGCTCGTTCCGTTTACGAGCGAGCGCGCGCGGATGACCATGGTCCTGCACAAGGGCGAGCGGTACATCGCGCACTCCAAGGGCGCGGTCGAGCGGCTCTTGCCGCTGTGCACCCGGATCCGCGGCGAAGGCGGGACGATCCGAGACATCACCGACGAAGACCGCAAGCTGATCGACGAGTACGCGTCCAAGCTCAGCGAGAAGGCGCTGCGCGTGCTCGCGCTGGCCGAGCGCGAGGGCGGCGAAGAGCTCGTTGGCGCGCACGACCTGTCGGACCTCGAGCGCGGCGAGCGCGCAGAGAAGGAGCTTGTTTTCGTGGGTCTCGTCGGGATGAAAGACCCGCCGAGGCCCGAGGTCAAACAAGCGATCATCGAGTGCAAGAGCGCGGGCGTCCGGGTCGTCATGATTACTGGTGACCATCGCGCGACGGCCGTGGCGATCGCCAAGGAGCTCGACCTCTGGCAGTCGGGCGACCTCGCGATGACCGGCGCCGAGCTCGACGAGACGTCGGACCAGAAGCTGCAATCGATCGTGCACAAGGTCCGCGTGTTCGCGCGCGTGTCGCCGGAGCACAAGCTGCGCATCGTGCGAGCGCTCGTTCAGGCGCCGAACAACGAGGTCGTCGCGATGACGGGCGACGGCGTCAACGACGCGCCCGCGATCCGCGAGTCCTCCATCGGCATCTCGATGGGAAAGAACGGCACCGACGTCGCGCGCCAGGCCTCGGACCTGGTGCTCGCGGACGACAACTTCGCGACCATCGTCGAGGCGATCCGCGAGGGCCGCGCGATCTTCAGCAACATCAAGAAGTCCATCTTCTTCTTGTTGAGCTCGAACGCGGGCCTCTGCATCACGGTGTTCGTCACGAGCTTCTTCAAGGACATGCCGCCGCTCACGCCGCTGCAGATCTTGTGGATCAACCTCGTGACCAACGGACTTCCGGCGCTCGCGCTCGGCGTCGATCCGCCGGAGCAGGGCCAGATGTCCAAGCCGCCGAGGCCGCCGGGAGAGGCGTTTCTCACGGCCAAGGACTGGTGGTCGATCCTGGCGATCGGCTCGGTCATGGCCGCGAGCGCGGTGGTGGTCTACCTGCTCCCGTGGTGGGGCGGGATGTCCGCTGCAGAAGCGACCAACTCGAAGCTCACGATGGTGTTCACCATCCTGGCGCTCGGGCCGCTCGTGCACGCGTTCAACTGCCGCAGCGAGGACGAGTCGATCTTCAAGCTCGGGTTCACGACCAACAAGCTGCTGGTGCTGGCCGTCCTCGTGAGCGCGACGGTGCACATGCTCGCGATCGCGATCCCCGCGCTGCAGCCGGTCTTCAAGGCCAACCAGGTGTGGGAGGGTCGCGAGCTCGCGCTCGTTCTGGGCATGAGCCTCTTGCCGCTGCCATTGATCGAGCTGATCAAGGCCGTTCGGCCGAAGAAGAAGGCCGCGTAGAGCGTCGCCACGACGGCGCGTTTCGTGCGAAGGAAGGGCGGTGAGACAACCGCTCCTCGCCCGTGTCGCCTGGGTCTTCGCGCTGTGCTCGACGGTCGCGTGTCGAGATCAGCGCACATCGAATCAAGTCAGCGCGGCTTCGACCGCGTCCTCCGAGGGGAGCGCCGGGTCGACGACCGCCGATGACGCGCAGGCGCCCGCGACGCCCGCGACGCCCGCGGCGAGCGTGGACGCGGGCGTCTCGGTCGATCCGGTCGAGGCCGCGCGAGCGCGCTTCGGGGCGACGCACGCTGTGCGTTGGCCGACTGCCGCGGGCTTCGACGACGTGATCGCGTTGGTGCGCCCCGATACACGCGGGGGCAACCGCTCGTACACATGGGTTCGCGCGGGAGAGACGGCGCTGGTCGAGGGGAGGTCGTTTCCGCTCGCCGCGACGTCGGTGAGCGCGATCGCGGCGATGGACGTCGGCGGCGAGAGCGGCGAAGAGTCGATCGTCTTCGGCGAAGGGCTCAGCGCGTTTGCGACGACCGTGGCGGTCTTTTCGCTGCCGCGTGGGCGCGAGCAGCCGATGGACGACGGAGCGCGCTCGGCGGCGCTCGACGGGGCGCGAACGCTGGACGACGTGCGCGCGCGGCTGCCGCTCGAGCGGCCGCGGACCGACGCAGAGCGATCGTCGGCGAGCAACACCGCGATGCTCGGGCAGCTCGCGTTTGCGGCGGTCGCGGAGCTGCGCGCGATCGTCGCGGCGGCGGGGCTCGAGGTGTGCCGCGTGAGCGCTCCGCAAGGGAGGCGACGGAGCCAGCGGTGCCGCACGTATGCGGGGCGAACGCTCACCGACCGCGTGCTCGAAGCGGAGCTGCGTCAGCAAGCGCGCGCGATGTTCGACCAGCTCACGACGTTGACGTTTCAGTGCGTGGCCGCCGAGGAGCAGCGCTGCACCGCCGGACGCTCGGGCGGAACAGAGCTCACCTTCTCGATCACCGGCGCGGGCGCGGCGCGACGCGTCGCCAAGGTCACGCTCGTCGATCACGAGATCGGCGAGTGACCGCGGCGCGCGAGGCCGCGAGGGGGGGTGTGTTGAATGCGTGGAGCAAGGCGCGCCTGGCGCCCTTGCGCATGCAAGCGAGCAGCGAGTGCTCACGAGCGCATGCAAGCGAGCAGCGAGTG
Source organism: Deltaproteobacteria bacterium Ga0077539 (assembly GCA_001465015.1). Taxonomy (GTDB): domain Bacteria; phylum Myxococcota_A; class Polyangia; order Polyangiales. The sequence goes on from LNEO01000279.1 coordinate 21,347, forward strand.
CTCACGGGCGCATGCAAGCGAGCAGCGAGTGCCCACGGGCGCATGCAAGCGAGCAGCGAGTGCCCACGGGCGCATGCAACGAGTGCATGCGCATGAGCGCCGAGTGAAGCGACCGGACGCCGCGGAGTTTGCTACGCCGCCCTCCCTGCGCGATCGAGAACCCAATCGAATAGGCGAAGATCCATCGCCTTCGCTCGATTGTCAGCGTCTTCGTCGGGGGCCCTTGTTCGACGGTAGCGAGTGCCACTTGGCTTTCGTCGTGACCGAGCAGGAACATCGTGATGACACATCGATCGAGAACCCAATCGAATCGGCGAAGGGATCGAGCTCCATTGTGCCGAAGGGATCGATCGCCCCGCGGCGTCCGGTCGCCTCGACCGTGACGCCCCGCCGCACTCGGCGCTCATGCGCATGCACTCGTTGCATGCGCCCGTGGGCACTCGCTGCTCGCTTGCATGCGCCCGTGGGCACCATGCGCCCGTGGGCACTCGCTGCTCGCTTGCATGCGCCCGTGGGCACTCGCTGCTCGCTTGCATGCGAATGGGTGCCAAGCGCTGCGTCCGACGCTCGACGGCTTTGCGGTCTCGTCGCAGCCGCGGCGGGGAGCAGAATTGCAGCGTCCCGGCGACGGGGCCGGTCTCACAACGGGCGCCGCGCACGCGCTGTTATTCGACAAAATTCAACATAATCAACATCTTATCAATTCTGCCTACATCCCCCGCTTTTGTATTGAACCTGTCACCACTTGTGGTTCAATGCCCCGCACCTCGGCACAGTGGGGCGATTGCTGCTCACACACTGAATCGGGGACAGTCGGCGATCTTCAGTGACCTGCCCGCTCGAGAAGCGCGGCGACACGATAGGGAGCACCAGCACATGAGCCTCGATTGGATGCGTCGAAACACCCGTTGGATCACCTTTGGCACCTTGCTCACGCTCGGCGCGACGAGCTGTGCGCCGCAAGAGGGCGAGCTCGGACCGTTGTCCGGTGAGAACGCCACGGAAGACCCCACCGAGGGAACGACGGTCGACGCGGTCACCGACCTGACGCACACGACGGTCAAGCGTCAGTCCATTGGCAACTGTTGGATCTACGCGACGACGGGGTGGATCGAGTCGATGCGCGCGAAGCACACGCGCACGACCGCCAACCCGAACGGCGAGCAGCTCAACATGTCCGAGAGCTGGATCACGTACTGGCACTGGTACAAGCACCTCGTTGACGGAAGCACGAGCAGCGAGATCGAGACCGGCGGATTCTGGGGCGAGGCCGGCGATCTGATCCTCACGCGCGGCTGGATGACGGAGGGAGACTTCATCCCCGAAGAGGCCAACAGCGAGGCCTCTGCGCGGCAGTCGAGCGCGCTCAACGCGATCAACGCGTCGCTTCGCTCGGGCATGCTGATGAACCCGATGAACCGCCGCAACGGCATGATCGTTCGCGCCGAGCTCAACCGCGCGTTCGGGCTTCGTCCGGAGATCATCGCGGAGATGGACGCGCTCTTCGGCGCCGACGGCGCGCGCACTCTCGAGAACGCCCGCGCCACGCGCCGCTTCATCAAGCGCCCAACGGAGCTCATCGTGGGCACCGCGCGCACGAGCACGGGCAGCACGCGAAGGCTGCACCTCGGAGATGTGTTCGGCCGCGCCAACGGCTACTGGAACCCGGACCTGCGCTCGGGCACCTACGCCTGGCGCTCGATCAGCTACCCGTCGGACATGGCGGGTCGCGCGCGCTTCTGGCAGCGCGTGCTCAAGGCGATGAACGACGGTCACCCGGCGATCGTGTCGTGGCTCGTGGACTTCAACGCCCTCGACAACATGGGCAACTTCACGATGACGCAGCTGCGCACCGCGGGAACGCCGGGGCGTCAGGGCGGACACCTGACGGTGACCGAGGACTACACGGTGGACAACGTTCCGGGCTTCGGGACGCTGGGCCTCGGCATGTTGTCGGCTGAGCAGCGCGCGGCCGCGCTGCGGGGCACGCTGCGGTTCTTGCGCGTCAAGAACTCGTGGGGCACCGATCGTCCCGACCGCGCTTCGCACAACGGCTACTACGATCTCTACGCGGACTACATGAACGGCCCGATCGCGTGGAAGACCAGCGAGATGCCCAACGCGTCGACGCGCCCGCAGACGCCGCTCGATCAGGCGATCATCCCGCCGGGCTACTGAGCGGCAACCGAGGGGGAGTTCAGCCTGCGGGGGCAGGTCAGGCCGCTTCGAAGACAGCTGCTTCGTGGTCGAGCTCGCTGAGCATCTGATCGCCCGAGAGCTTGTCCGCCGCGAGGCCGCCGAAGTACTGCATGAGCCCCACGCGCTCGTAGTGCTGCAGGATGCGCGGGCTCATCAAGCCGATCTCGCGGAGGTTGGGGACCAGGCGCGAGAACATCGTCTTGCGAAACTCTTGCAAGCCCGGCGACGCGAGCACGAACTCGCGCCATTGAGCGCGGGTGAGCACGCCCTCGTAGTGCTCTTCGAACACTTCGTACGCCATGAAGCGGTTGCGCATGAGCAGCGCCACTTCGAAGGCCCAGTCCTCGCGCTCGCGCCGCTCGGCCTCGGTGATGTGCTTGGTGAAATGCTCACGAAGCGCGCACACACCATAGTGAACGTGCCGCGCTTCGTCTTGGATCACGTTGCGCAAGAGCGCCTTGAGCAGCGGCTCTTTGGTCATCTTGTACATGAGGCCGAAGGCGCCGAGCGCGAGGCCCTCGACCATGATCTGCATCCCCAAGAACTTCATGTCCCAGCGCGAGTCGCTCATGAGCGAGTCGATGATCACGAAGAGGTTGTCGTTGACCTGGTACATCTTCTCGAGCTTCGTCTCGAGGTAGCGACGAAAGACCTCGACGTGCCGGCCCTCGTCCATGACCTGCGTGGCGCCGTAGAACTTTCCGTCGAAGAACTGGACGCTCTCGGTGACCTGCGCAGCGGCGAAGAGCGCGCCCTGCTCGCCGTGAAGAAACTGGCTGAGCATCCAGGACGTCATCGAGTGCGACAGGACGAGCTTGGTCTTGTCGTCGAGCTTGACGCCCATCCGCTCGAGCACGTCGAGGTCGACGAATTTCTCGGGCAACAGCGGAACGTTGGGGTCGTACGGGTCGACCGAGATGTGCCACGGCAGGTCGTCGCCGTCCCATTGGCCCTTCTTGGCGCGGCGGTAGAGCTCGGCCATCTCGGCGTTGTCGTGGGGGTAGGACCAGTCGAAGAACGCGTAGTGCCCCGAGTAGATCTTGGTGGGGACGCCCTGCTTTCCGCGCTGGAGGATCATTCCGCGGATGCCCGAGGGGCCGAGGGCCGAGAGCACCTTGGGGTCCTTGACCTCGGTCAGGATCTCGAGCGCTTCGAAGTACGACTCGAGCTGGTTCTTCACGCGGGTCGGCAGCTTGCTTGTAAGCGACTGCAGGTCGAACATGAGCGGTCTCCGTGGTGCTGCGTTTGGACTGACGATTCGAATAGTGGTGTGTAGTGCGTAGTGCGTGATGCGTGTTGCGTACGCGCCGCGACCGAGGCTCACATCGCGGCGAAGAAGTTGCGGACCTTTGTCTCGTGCGCGCGCAGCAGGGCGGCGCTGAGGATCGGGAGCGAGCGCTCGACCATCGCCGCGATCTCTTGCGGCGGCAGGTGCGCGAGGCGCCGGGCGAGCAGCACGGTCTCTTTGCGAAACAGCGTCGTGACGGCCTCGTCGATCATCGTGAAGTCCGCCGCGGTAAACCCGAGCGCCCTCGTGAAGCCCGCGCTGCGAAGCTGACCGAACAGCTCGAGCATCCAAAGGTCATCGCGAGAGATTCGCGCTCCCGAGGGGCTGTCGATCACGGCGATCATCCCGACGTCGCTGAGCTCGTCGAAGTCGATGCGCTCGAGGCCGTGCAGCGCGAGCGCCTCGTCGAGCGCCACGGTGGCGATGGTCGCCTCGACGACGGCGCGACCCTCGGGCGTGCGCGCCGCGCGAGACAAGTGTGACTTGACGTCCGAGAGCATCCGCTGCTGCTGCGGCGAAAACGCGTCGTCTCGCTCTTCGAGCAGCGCCTTGATGGCCTTGAGGGGCAGAAAGCGCTCGTGCTGGAGCTTACGGATGAGCTTGAGCCGCTCGACGTGCTGGTCGCCGTAATAGGCCATGTTGCGACCGGTCTTGCGACCTTCGGGCAGAAGCCCCTGCTGGATGTAGAAGTGGATCACCTGGCGTTCGAGCCCCGTCCGCTCGCACAGGTCCTTCATCTTGTAGGGAAACGCCTCGCGATCGACGTCGACCAACGCTTCGCTGATGGACATCACGGGACCTCCACGACCGCGTCGCTGGTGGTGCAGCCGACGCAGGCGAGCACGGCTCCATCTGCCTTTTCGCTCTCGAGCAGGCAGTTGGGCTCGACCATGTCCACCGTGCCCTGAACGAGCTTGAGCTTGCACGCTCCGCAGCCGCCCATCGTGCAAGAGAAGGGCATGTCGAGCCCTGCTTCGAGGCCCGCCTCGAGGATGGTCTGGTCGGGGCGCGTGACGAGGCTCTTGCGCGCCGAGCGACCGAAGCGAATCTCGAGCTTGTGGCCGCCGCGAGAGGCGGGCGCGTCGTGCGTGCGCTTCTGGGGAGAGGTGAAGCGCTCTTCGTGGATGTGATCGCGCGCGACGCCGCGGGCGAGCAGCGTCGCGCGAACCGCGTCCATCATCGGCTCGGGGCCGCACAGAAAGCACTGCGCGTCCGAGGGAACCTCGAGCGCCTCGCACACCGTCGCGCACGTCTCCTGGTCGAGCCGACCGGTGACCTCGGCGTACGGGTCTCTTTGCTCGAGCACGGGGACGTGTCGAAAGCGGTCGCCGTGCTCACGGGCGACGTCGTCGAGCGCCTCGCGAAAGATCACGGTGTCCTTCGCGCGATTGGCGTACACGAGCGTGACGCGCGTCCAGGGGTTGTTCGCGAGCGCGTCGCGCAGGATCGAATAGATGGGCGTGATCCCGCTGCCGCCCGCGAAGAGCCAGAGCTGCTCGGGCGCCGACGAGCCTGCGGCGGCGAGCGTAAACGCCCCGGACGGGCCCTGGAGCTCGAGCGAATCGCCCTCGGCCACGGCGTCGTTCAAGTGGTTGGACACGAGGCCGCCCGAGACGCGCTTGACCGTGATGGTGAAGCGCGGGAGCTCGCTCACGAGGCTCGAGATCGAGTAGGCGCGGCGGTGGGTCTCGCCGTCTACGTGCGAGACGACCGTGACGAACTGCCCCGGCGCGAAGGAGAAGCTCGCGCCGCTCGGGTCTTCGAGCACGAAGCTCGTGGCGTCCTGGGTCTCGCGGCGCACGGCCGCGACGCGGACCGTGCGGGGCTGAAGTGCGCGCGCGGCGTCATTGGCGCCCCGGGCGATCGCAACGACGGGAGCGGGCGGCGCGGACGGGCTGCTCGAAGCGGCGACGGGCTCGCGCTCGACGACGATCGGGGGTTTTTCTCCGCGAACGCCGCGGGTCATCGAGCGGACGTCGCGGCGGATCGCGTCGTACCGGTCCGCGAGCGACGCCGGGAGCAGCGCCGAGACGAGCGAGATCTCGTCGAGCGCCGGAGGCGGCAGGATGGGCTCTGCCGGCGATGAATACGGATGCGTCTTTTCAACGGTAAACGACCGCACCATCTGCCGCACGTCGTGGCGAACAGCGTCGATCCTCGAGTGCAAAGCGCGCGGGGTGACGCGGGCGACCGCCGCGGCGACGAGGTCGATGGCGGTGGGTGGGGACGAGGGACTGCCGTCGCTCATTTGGGGATGTGCGCTTTGTACGAGAGAACGCGTTTTGTGTCAAGCGACACTTTACACAACACATGGTGAGCGGGGAATCAGGTTAGAGTTCCATCATGTTTACGGGAATCGCGATCGAGCTCTCGACTTCGTGCGCCCGGTGCAAGGCCGCGCTTCCCATCAACGGCGCGAGCGAGTCGCTGCTGTGCGACGCGTGTCGGACGGTCACGCCGACGCCGGTCGAGTTCTGGAAGACGGTCCTCTCGGACGCGCTCAACAAAGCCATCGCGCTGAAGCCCGAAGAGGGCCGCACGAGCACGATGTTCACGAGGCTCGGAAAGTTCGAGCTGCTCTACGGGCGCCTCGACGCGCGCTGCACCAACAAGGACTGCAAGACGCCCTTGCCCCCTGCGGCGATCGCCAACGGACTGCCGTCGGGCTCGATTTCGTGTGCGCGCTGCCAGACCTCGATGGCGCTGCGCCCTGCGCCGTCGTGGATGCGCGACGTGCACCCCAACGCCGCCGTGCTCGTGGGCGAAGCGATGGCCGCCGCGGCGCCCAGCGAGGCCCCCGCGTCGGTGCGCTTTCACTGCTATCACTGCGGCGGCGCGGTGCCGCTCGACGCCAAGGAGCGCACGGTGCGCTGCGGGTACTGCAAGCAGAGCCTGCTCGTTCCGGACGAGATCTGGGTGCGCGTCAACCCCGTGCGCAAGGTCGAGCGCTGGTGGGTGCTGCTCGACATCGACGTCGCGAGCACCGCCGGCGCGCTGCCGGCGGACGTGAGCACGCTCTGCGCGATCGCTGTCGAACCGAGCGGCAACCTCGCGCTCGCGTGGCACGACGACGACGACGGGGACGCTGGGCATCCGTGTCGCGTCGCCGTCGCTCGGCGCGACGGACTGCTCGCGTGGCTGCAGTCTGGCGTCGAGTTCTCGGAGTACTGCCGGCTCATCGCGTCACCGATGGACGGGTCGCTGTGGATCGTCGACAAGACCGATGGATTCGCGCGGCAGCTCGACGCAAAGAGCGGGCAGCCTCTGCGAACGCTGTCTCCGCGGCAGCACGACTTCGACGCGACGGAGTTCGACGACGTCGCGTTCGATTGGGACGGCTCGATTCTGCTCTTTCGAAGCGATGACACGGCCAGCTACGCGCTGCGCCGGTTCGCGATGGACGGCTCACGCGTCCCGACGTGGCCGGGACAGAAGATCTTCAGCGACGAGTCCGACGCGCCGCTGCCCGAGTGGAACACGCTGCGATCGAAGCCGGTGCGCCTCCCTTCGGGCGCCAGGATCGTCGTGGGCTGGGACGGCGCGATCTGGGCGTACGATTCGCGCGCGTCGCACGTCGCGAAGTTCACCCGCGAAGGAGCGCTCCTCGGCGTGATCGCGCTCACGCCACGCGTGCTGCGCTCGATCGAAGGGGCGTTCGCCCGCAGGGATGGCACGCTCGTCCTTCTCGGAGACGCGGCGCAGGCGCTCGGCGACTCGCATTGGCCGCACGTCGCGACGCTCGGGCACGACGGAGTGCTGCGCCTCGCGCTCGGCCCCAACCTCTCGCCCGACGCGCTCTCGGTAGGCCAGCCCGCCTCGCACCTCGCAGGGCTGCCAGACGGGGTGTTCTTCGTCGCAGGGGGCGATACAGACGCGCTGCGCGGCTTCGACGCAGAGGGACGTCGGACGTTTACCAGCGCGGCGACGCGCACGCTCGAGACGGGCCACATCGCCGAGACCCTCGCCAAAGCCCGCAGAGGAAAGCGCCTCGCCGCCGACCGCACCTGAACCAATACCGCGACGGTCGTCGTGGTGTGTTGATTTCGCGGCGTTGGTTTGCACTGGATTTCAACAGCCCTTCCACGAGCTGATCCGCTCGGGCATCTTCGATGCTCATCGCGGGCGCGGCGCGGCGTGTGCGATCCTACGCGCGAGTCCATGGACCAACGCTCGAAGCTGCCGGTCGCGCTCTTGATCGCGCTCTTGATTGTGTGTGCGATCACCGCGTGGGCGCCGCCCGCGGGGCGCAAGAACTGGGCGCTCGAGGTGGTCCCCGGGCTCTTGCTCGTCGCGTGGATGGCGGCGACGCACAAGCGCTGGAGGCTCTCGAACCTCGTCTACGTCGGCACCTTCTTGCACATGCTCGTCTTGATTTATGGTGGCTACTACACGTACGCGAACACGCCGCTCGGCAACTGGGCGAAGGAGGCCTTTCACCTCTCGCGCAACCACTACGATCGGATCGGGCACTTCGCGCTCGGGTTCTTTCCGGCGCTGTTTACGCGGGAGGTGTTGCTCAAGAAGACGCCGCTCGTGCCGGGCGGGTGGCTCGCGTTTCTGGTGTGGTCGGTGGTGTTCATGGTGGGCGCGTTCTGGGAGCTCATCGAGTGGTGGACCACGCTCGTCGTCGCGGGCGACGTCGGACAGGCGTTTCTCGGCTCGCAGGGCGACGTGTGGGACGCTCAGTGGGACATGTTTCTCGTGGGCGTCGGCGGCGCGGTCGCGCTCGCGACGCTGAGCAAAGCGCACCAGCGATCGATGGAAGAGGCCGCTCGGGCTTGACCGCGATCGAACCCCTTTCGAAGCGCGAAGCGCTACGCGCACTACTCGCAGCGCGACGTCGACCCAAAGTCCCGCTCCGATTGGACGCACATCGATGACACCGCTCACCGCAGCGCGGGCGCAGATGGAGGTCTCGCTCGCATTTCACATGATCTTCGCCGCCCTCGGCATCGGCATGCCCCTGCTCATGGTGCTCGCCGAAGCGCTCTGGCTGCGCACCAAGCGCGACGAGTACCGCGCGCTCGCGCGGACGTGGGCGAAGGCGACTGCGCTGCTCTTCGCGGTGGGGGCGGTCTCGGGCACGGCGCTCTCGTTCGAGCTCGGGTTGCTGTGGCCGGGCTTCATGCGCTTCGCGGGAGCGGTCATCGGACCGGCGTTCGCGATGGAGGGCTACGCGTTCTTCATCGAGGCTATTTTTGTGGGCCTGTATTTGTACGGCTGGGACCGCCTGAGCCCGAAGGCGCACTTTCTCTGCGGGATTCCCGTCGCGCTCTCGGGGCTGTTGTCGGGCGCGTTCGTCGTCGCGGTGGACGCGTGGATGCAGACGCCCGTCCTGTACACGATCGTCGATGGCCGCGCGGCGCCCGTGACGGGATGGGCGGTGTTTCTCGCGCCGTCGTGGCCCACGATGGCTGTTCACTCGTCCCTCTCTTGCTATGCCGCCACGGGCTTCGCAGTCGCCGGCGTGTACGCCCTGGGAATCCTCCGAGGAAACGACGATCGCTACCACCGCGCGGGGCTTCGAATCGCGCTCGCCGTGGCGTCCGTCGCGATCCTCGCGCAGATGCCGAGCGGTCACAGCTCGGCGCAGCACGTCGCCGCCGAGCAGCCCGTGAAGCTCGCGGCGATGGAGGCGCTCTATCACACCGAGCGCGGCGCGCCGCTGTTGATCGGCGGCATTCCTGACCGCGCCAACGAGCGCGTTCGATTCGCGATCGAGCTGCCGAAGATGCTCTCGTTGATGAGCTTCAACGACCGTGACGCCGCCGTCCGCGGCCTGCGCGAGTGGCCCGCGGACGAGCGCCCCAACGAGCTCGTCGTGCACCTCGCGTTTCAGCTCATGGTCGCCGCAGGAACAGCGCTCTTGGCGCTGGCAGCGCTCTGGCTCGCGCAGCGGCTGAGGGCGCGCAAGTCCAAGGCCGACGAGCCCCGATGGCTGCTCTGGGGCGCGCTCGTCGCGTCGCCGCTCGGCATGCTCGCGCTCGAAGCGGGCTGGTTCGTCACCGAAGTCGGGCGCCAGCCGTGGGTCGTGCGAGGGCTGCTTCGAACGCGAGACGCAGTGACGCCCGCGGGCGGCGTCGCGCTGTCGTTCTTCACGTTTTCGCTCTTGTACGTCGGGCTCGGCGCGGCGCTCGTCGCGCTCCTTCGCGGCATCGCTCGTCATCGACGCGAGAGCCTCGCGCGCGGGCCGTCGACGGCCGAGGTGCACGCGTGAGCCTCGCGGAGATGGCCGCGGGGCTCGCGGTGCTCGGCCTCGTCGCGTATGCGATCTTCGGCGGAGCGGACTTCGGCGGTGGCATCTGGGACCTGCTCGCCTCGGGGCCTCGCAAGGACGCGCAGCGCAAGGCGATCGCTCGCGCGATGGGACCGGTGTGGGAGGCCAACCACGTGTGGCTCATCTTCGCGGTGGTGGTCGTGTTTGCTTGTTTTCCACCGGCGTTTTCAGCGGTGAGCGTCGCGCTGTTCGCGCCGATGCACTTCGCCGTCATCGGCGTCGTGCTGCGCGGGGCCGCCTTCGTCTTTCGATCCTACGGCGAGCCCCAACACGCGCGCCGATGGGGAGCGATCTTCGGCGCGTCCTCTGCGGCCACGCCGGTCCTGCTCGGCGCCGCAGCCGCGTCGCTGTCTTCGGGGCAGATCCGCGTCAGCGGCAGCACCGTGGTCGCGCCGACGAGCGCGTGGCTCGGCCCGCTCCCGCTCACCTTTGGCGCGTTCGCCCTCGCCCTCTGCGCGTATCAAGCCGCGGTGTTCTTGTGCTCCGAGACCAAGGGTGAGCTCCGCGAAGACTTTCGCCGCCGCGCCCTCTGGTCCGGAACGGCCGTCGTCGCCACGAGCGTCGCGCTTCCGATCGCGCTGTGGCTGGGCCGCTCGCCGCTCGTCGCGGGGCTCGCGCGCGGGACCGTCGCGCCGGTCTTGATTTGTGGTGTCATTGCTGCGCTCACGAGCGGCTGGGCGCTTCGGGCTCGTCGCTTCGCGCTCGCGCGGATCGCCAGCGCGGCGCAGGTGGCGGCGCTCGTCGTCGGCTGGGCGCTCGCGATGCGGCCGTACCTCGTCTATCCCGACCTCACGATCGCCTCGAGCGCCGCGCCGGACACGACGCTGCGGTTCGTGCTGGTCACCGCGCCGTTCGGGATGGCGCTGTTGATTCCGTCGTTGATCCTGCTGTATCGCGTGTTCGACAACCGACCGATCGAAGAGCGCTCGGAGTGAGTGCGGGGCGCGCTTCAGCGAACCACTGGGTTCAGCCTCGCGCGAAGCACGGCCGCGCGAAGCTCGGGGCATTCGAAGCGATCGGCATGCGCCGCGATTGTCTCGAGGTGAAGCCCCGACTTGTATCGGAGCGCTCGAAGCGCCTCGACGTTCTTCTCCGTGCAGAGGACGTTCGCGGCGCTGCCGGGAGGCTGCTCCAACGCGCGTCTCACCAGGGCGGCGAGCGTGCGCCGCTCGATGAGCCACAGCGACTTGTGCTTGTCCAGCGCGAGAGCGGCGTCACCCTTCGCCGAGTCGATGTCGCGCTGGAGCTGCGCTCGCGATCGCTCGATGTACTCGGCCGCCGTCCGCAGGTCGCGCGCCGCGACCTCGCGATAGATCTCGCGGATCACCGACGAGTATTCGGCGATAAAATAGCGGTGAACCAGCGAGGCGATCGTCATCGAGTTCTTTGCGCGGAGGCGCTCCCACGCCTCGAAGACGAGCGGCTGAATCGCGTCGGCGACGACCTCGAGCGCGGACTCTTCGTTGAGATCCCAGGCGCTCACCAACGGCTCGAGCGAGTGCAGGCTGTTTCGGTGAGTCAAACGAGCGAACAGCTCGAAGAGCACCGCAGGCTTGTCTCCCCCCAACCTCGGAACGACGTCGTGCTTCTTCGCGATGGCGCGCACGTTCTTCTCATCGAGGGGCTCTTCGAGCAGCTCATCTGGCAGATAAGGTTCTCGCTCGTTCATCACGCGCGCGATCGCGAGCGCGGCCTCTGGCAGGATGTTGAGCTCGCGAGGAAGGTCGTAGAGAAACCCGGTCACAGCAACGGGGAGGGTAGCTCCGACGGCCTCAGCCGCACTCGCTCGAACGGGTGAGCGCTGTCGCGCCGATCGCACCGCCGGCTCCGACGCGCGAGGCGCGACCGAAGAGCATCGAGAGCGCCGGCGGAAGCGCGAGCCAGAAGCCCGACGCAGGCATCCACGCGATGCCCAGCGCGACCATCGCCAACAGCGCCGCGCCGAGCCCACGCAATGGCGCCTCGCGCTGCTCGAGCTGATCGATCGCGAGCGCGGCCACGGCGAGCGCCGCGCCGAACAGCACGAACCACGCGACGGCGCCGCGCATCGGGTCCTCGCCGACTGCGTCGATCATCCGATCGCGCAGCATCGCCAGCAACGTCGAGCGAAACACAACCAGCGCAAAGAGCGTGTGTACGGCGGACACCGCGAGCAGCCAGCGACCACGCCAGCGCCTCACGACGCACCGCCCGCGCTGAGCAGCGCGAAGCACGCCGAGAGCACCGCGCACAGCGGCGTGAAGAGCGCGTCGTCCCACCGCGCGAAGGGCGTCCCGTGCACGCGCTTGAAGAGCCCTGCGGTGCGAAAATCGCCGAGCGTCCGCAGCGCGAACACGACCGCTCCGAGGGCGCACAGGCCGACCGCCCACCGCGAGCCGTCGGTCCCTGCGCGCCACGCGAGCGCGGATCCCGCCGCGAGCCCCAGCGCCACCAGGAGCGTCAGCCACCGCGGCGGCGAAAACGCCCTGCGCCCATCGACCGAGGGAATCGCGACGTCGATCCCCCACCGCAATCCGAGCGCCCAGCCGACGTGCAACAGCGCGACCGAGCCCAACGCCACGGAGGCCACGACCGACGCGATCCGGGCGCCCTGCGCGACGCTGGGGCCGACGAGCGCAGCGACCGCCCCCGCGAAGAAGAGCGCCCAGGCGAAGTGCCTCCCCCGAGAGCCCCAGAGCGCGAGCGCCGCCGAGAGCGCCATCACCGCGCCGATGATCAGCTCGTCGGTGCGGTCTGCGCGCAGCGCGAGCGCGGCGAGCCCGACCCACAGCAAGCTCGTCAGGTGCCAGGCGAACCGCAGCGTTCGCCGCGCGAATCCGCGGCCCACCGGCATCGCCGGCATCTGTGCGAACAACGGGCGAAGCAAGTGCCGCTCGCCCAGCGACGAGTGCAGCGCGGCGAGCGCGACCAGCGACGCCGCGACGATCCATTGGCTCATGAGAAAACCTCCATACGCTTGCGTATGGAGCTATAGGAGAGGCAACGTCCGAGTTCAATACGGCACCGTATGGAAAAACGACGCACCTCGAAATCGTCCTCCAAACCCGGGGCGCAGCCCAAGACGCTCGGCGCAGAGGCGTGGCTCTCGGAGGCGTGGCGCGCGCTGAGCGAGCTCGGCGTCGAGGGCGTGCGCGTCGAGCCGCTCGCGGCGCGGCTGGGCGTGACCAAGGGCAGCTTCTATTGGCACTTCGAGGATCGCGCGGCGCTGCTGGGCGCGCTGCTCGATGACTGGGAGCAGCGGGCGACGGCGGCGGTGATCCGCGCCGTGGACGAGCGCTGCGAGTCTCCGCGCGAGCGCTTGTTCGCGCTGATTCGCATGACCACGGGCGCTCCCGAGGCGCCAGACGTCGAGCACGCGGTGCGCGCGTGGGGCGCCCTCGACCCAGCGGTTCGAAAGCGCCTGCACCGCGTGGACGCGAGACGAGAGGCGTACGTCCAAGCGCTGCTCGTCGCGGTGGGCGTGGACGAGGCGCGCGCTGCGATGCGAGCGCGGGCGCTCTACCTCGCGCTCATCGGCGAGTACACGCGCGTCGCGCACGGCGGAGCGCCGACGGACCGCGCGACGTGGGACGAGCTCGTGCAACGGATGATCGAGCGCTGAGCGAAGTCGTCGCGCTCGCGCAGCGCTTCTCGATCGACGAAGACACGGTCATCACGCGCGAGCTCGCGTACGAGCTGGCGGACGCCGTGAAAGCGCTCGACCGCTGAGCACGACGGTCGAGCGGAGCGCTCACCCGATGCGCCGTCGACGCTCATCACTCGATGGACGGGACGGTTAGAGCACTGGCGGCAAGAGCGTGGCGTTGATCGCTGGCGCGCTCGGAGCGTCGCCCACGAGACGAAACGCACCAGCGCCGGAGCGAACCTCGATGTCGACGTCCTGTCCGGCGATGCTCCCGCGGCAGCGCAACACCATGATTTCGACAGGGACGCTCGCGGCAGAGAGGGTCTCCGATGGCATGTCGCTCGTCGCGTCGGGCGGGGCGTGCCCGTGGACCTCGAGAAACAAGTTGCCCGGATCCAGGCTTCCGACGCGCGTTCCGGTGAACGCCCAGAGCGCGTCGAGGATGTTGTCGTCTCGCTCGCGCATCGAGAAGGCGCCGCCGGTGTGGGCGATGGTTCCGGTGTATCGCACGATGAAATTGAGCTGATCGGTCACCGTGCTCCCTCCGAGCCGCGCAAAGCCGTCCACGTCGGTGACTCCGAACCGGTTGGCCCCAGAGGTGTCGCGCCACGTAAGCAGCCGAGCGCCGGCGACCACGTCGTAGCCCGTCGGTCGCTCGGTGCTTCGCCCGCGAGCGAAATCCCAGATCGTTGCTCGCGTCGGCGCGCTGAACGTCCCCGCGTTGCAGAACGCGTTGTCCATCGGGCCACCGCTGGCGAACACGCGAACCTCCGCGGTGAGCCCGGTCGTGGGCGCGGCGACCGCGCCTTCGGTGTACAGCTCCGCGGCCCCGCCCTCGTCGGTCAAGCGAAGCCTGCGAGGCGTTCCTGCGAGCACCTCCACGGTCCAACGCTGGCGAAGACCCATGATCGGGCTGCGCTCGAAGTCTGGCGGGTTCATCACGATCGTCTCGATCGAGCGCCCATCGGGCTGGATGTTGAACGACCGCAGCGTGCGAAACCGCGCAGGCCCGAAGGGGTTGCGCACCTCCCCCAGCAGGCCCGACCCCGCGCGAAACCGAAGCTCGTACAGTCGACTCACGCGGCGCGCGCCCTCGTCACGGGTCTGCATGCCGCTCCAGACGCTGTCGCCGAGAGCGGCTTGCAGCACTCTGCGAGGGTCGGGTCCGGTGTCGACAGGAGGCGCGTCGACCATGGGCACATCGACGCTCGAGCTTGCGTCGACTGCGACGCCCGTGTCGATCCCGACGACGTCCATCGTGCCGATGGGGACATCTCCGGGCGCGCCCTCGTCGCGCGCGGGGGAGTCCACGGGCACGTCTCTCGCGGGCCCGGTGACGTCCAAGTCCATGATGGGCATGTCCGCACACGCGCCCACGAGGGCGCTCGCTCCGAGCGCTGCGACGCTGCGCGCTGCGCGGTCGAGAGTCCTGCGCCGTCTGCGACCCGCGGTCCTGGCGGCGAGCGTCGCGCACAGGGCGAGGACCGACGCGACGACGAGCGAGCGAGGCGAGCGAGGGTGACCGCCGTCTCGAGCGCCTACGCGACAACCGCAGCCGCCAGGGTCGACAACCATCCCAGCGTCCCGCGGGGCTTGTGCGTCGAGCATTCCGCCCGAGTCCACGACGGGTGGCATCGTCGGGACGTCCTGCGTGCTCGCGGCGTCCATGAGCGAAACTCCAGCGTCGGACACGATCGCGGGCGGCGTCGGAAGCCCTGGAACCGTGAGTCGTCGGCACTGGGGCGGCGACGCGCCAAACTGCGCTGGAAACGCTCGCGAGAGGGACCCTCGCCGCGCGGGTCCCGTCGTGAGGGAGGGCAGCGTCGTGTGCACGCAGCGCTCGCGTGACGCTGTCGAAGCGAACATCCCGAGCGAGCCGTCGTGGCACTCAACCGGGCTGTCCAACGGCATGTTGGCGAGGTAGTCCTGCGTGGTGCGCACCGAGAGAAACGCGCGGACGTCCATGCCGAGCGGAAAGATGTCGGGACGGAGGTAGTCGCACACGCCTGCCTGCGTCCAAGAGGGCGTGTACGATGCGTCGAAGCTCGCCGGGCCGTCCTCGATGGGGTTGGCTCCGGGCAAGAGCAGCTCGTGCCGGGCCATCCACGCGGCCGAGAGGTTGAACGAGCTCGCGAAGGCGCCGCTCTCGAAGAACCTCGTGAGCGCGTGGCCGCCGAGCCCCATCGGCGCGCTGGCGTTGAGTCGCCCGAGGAACTCCGCGCGGGCCGCGGGCAAGATCATTCGGTACGCGCCGAGAAACTCTTCGAGGTACGCGCGCACTCGGTCCGTGAGGTACTGCTGGATGGCGCTGCGGACCTGGAGCAGCACGGGCTCGAAGACGATCCGCATGAGGTCGGGGATCGACACGTTCACTCCGAGGGCGCGGAGCGAGTCCGAGAGCTCGGTGTACCACTCGGGCGCGACCGCGCGGCCGATGGCCTCGAAGTCGACCGTGGTGATGTCACGAGCCCACGTCGTCATCGGACTCAGGAGCTGCGCGACTCGCGCCGGATCGACGCCGAACTCGCTGTTGGCGCCGGTGAGCGGCGTGTTGAACTCGGTCGAGACGTTTTGAATCGTCTGGACGAGGGCCGGAAGAAATCGCGCGAGCTCTTCTCCGAGACGGTCGCTGACCCGGTCGAACGCCGACGGCAGCACGCGTCCTCCTGCGTCCATGCGCGGCAACAACAGCCGCACGAACGTGTGGTAGCGGGCGTAGAGCGTCGCGCACGTCGCCGTGCACGCCGTTCGATCGTCGCGCGTGCCGAGCCTGCCGTCGGCTCCTGCGGTGACCCGGAGCTGCGCGCCGCGGGAGGACATGGGGTTTTGCAGGTCCGCGATCTCGCTCTCGACGAAGCGGCGCAGCGCTGCGCGCTGGGCGTCGAGCTCTTTCAGATAGATGGGCGCGAGGATCACATGGTCGACGGGAGCGAACCCCGAGGCGGCCAGCAGCGTTGGCAGCGACGCGGTCGGCATCGCGCGGCGGAGGGCGTCGTAGCGAGCGCGGGCGCTTCTGGCCATCCGGGTCCAGACGGGGCTGCGGTCGTCGAAGTACGCGCGCAGCACGAACGCTTGTGGAATCGTGTGCTGCATTTCACCGGCGGAGAACGCGCGGGCCGAGGTCACGAACGCCCCGTCCTGGATCATGCTCTCGAACGCGATGTGCCTCGCGGCGTTCGAGTAAGAGCTCGCTCGGCTGGACGTCAATGGGTTGAGCGTAAAGGTCTCGCCCGCGAAGTGATTCACCAGATGGTGCGCGATCGCGTCGGTCGCACCGTGGACGAAGCAGCCCAGAGCGTAGGCCCGCTCGGCCTCGGTGAACGCCTCGCGGTACAACAGCTCGCATTGACCAAACGGGTCCTGCTCGACGCCGTGCGTCCCGTCGGTGAGTCCAGGAAACACCACGTTGTCGGGCCCGACGGCACCCGCGCGAAAGGCCAGCGGCTGGTTTCGAATCGCCTCGGCGTCCTCGCGGGGCAACGTGACGCGTCGCGTGGACATTTGCAGGGCGATCCCCTCTCCTCCGTCACTGACGAGCGCCTCGCGGATCCGATTCGCGATCACGATGTGCAACCGCGTCGTGTACGCGTGCGCCTCGGACGCAAAGAGGACCCACGCGGTCACGGCGGCGAGAGTGCTGCAGAGGCGAGACCACACAGAGCGGCTCCCACAGCGCGATCGGACACTGCTGGTCATAGCCGAGGGTCGCGAGCGACCATGACCGCTGTCAAAGGACACAGAGAACCCCTGCGATGCTGGCGAGCGCGATGCGTCGACTGCTCTGCGCGACGATGTCGGTCATCGAAGCCCTTCGCGAGCGAGTCGCGCGTCGGTGACGCCGTTGAAGGACACCGAGCCCAATCCGCGCGATGCGCACACCCCGACGTCAGGGAGTGAGCTCGAACGCGCCGATGTCGTAGCCCGCTGCGGCTCCGAAGCGATGGGGTCGCGCGAGCCGTCGCAGGTCGGTGTTGGGAGGCATGCCAATGAACGTTCCCTGGTCCACGCACGGCGAGGCTCGGACCGGAACGCTCGCCGCATCGAGCATCGGGTCGCCGACGAGGTTGTTCGCCGCCATCGTGACCGTGAGCGAGTTGATGTCGATCGCGTTGGGCCGAGCCAGCGTCACCTCGTCGAGATACGCGACGCCGCCGCCGCTCGCAAAGAAGAGGTTCGCTTCGAGCACGCGCGGATCGGCCTCTGGGACCTGCTCGACGAACGCCGCGCGGGTAGCGCACCCAGCGGTGACCTGAAAGAGGTTGTTGCGATATCGACCGCTCGGCCTCGTCGGAAGCCCGGCCGGCATCGACACCAGCAGGACGCCGGACTGCGGACACGCGCCAGTCGCGCCGCGGTTGATGAACGTGTTGGAGTGCACGTCGAGCTCGCGCCCGTCGTTCGCGATCGCGACTCGCGCTGCCGCGCTGATCCCCACCCCTCCCGTGATCGAGCACGCTGCGGGCGGCGTCGCGTTGACGAGGTTGTTCTCGACGCGGGAGCCCGCGTTCTCGAAATCCGCGCCGATCGTGCCGTTGCTCCCGCATCCGCCGACAATTCGATTGCGCGCCACCATCGTCGTGGCGTTCGCGACACGAAGTCCTGTGACCTGCGTGCCCCGCCCCCCTTCAATCGAGAAGTTGCCTTCGACGCGCGCGCACGCGCCCGGGCCCTCGCAGAGAACGCCGATCGCGGCAGGCGGGAACTGCGCGGCCGGCATCGGATTGGTGCCCGAAATCAAGGCGTTGTCTTGGATCACGCACAGGGTCCCTGCCTCGCACCCGACGCCCACGACGCGCGCGTTCGAGCCTTCTTCGCCGCCGATGATCGAGAGGTTGTTCGAGATCTGCGCGGCACAGGTGCTTCCATTGACCTTCACTCCATACGTCGTGGACGCCGCCTGGCCGCCAGCCGACGAGATGCGGTTGAGGGCGGCGATCGGTTGCCCGACGCAGTTGTTGAAGTTCAGCCCGATGTTGCGCGGAGAGGGGCCGGAGCTGTGAATCTGGCTGCGCGCGACGAGGAGTGAAGTGGCTTCGCCGAGCACCTCGACGCCGACGTTCGACATGGTGCCAAAGCCGCTGCAGATGTCGCTCTGCTCGATCACGCTCCCGGTCGCTCGCGAGAGGCGAAGGCCGACGGAATTTGCACCCGTGTTCGATCGACCGCGGATGCCTCGGCCAGCGGTGGGACTGCAGCTCGACAAACATCGGCCGCTCGCGTCCAGCATGTCGCAGCTCCCAGAGAGCAACAGGCGGGCGTTGTCGACCGTGACGCCGATGGACGTCGGCGCCGCGCCGGACGCTGCGAAATTGTTGATCATTCGAAAGGTAAACGGCGCAGCGGCCGAGTTTGCGTTCACCCCGAAGCTCGAATCCGTCGCTTGTCCGCCAGTCATCGTGCAATCGACGAGCGACGCCGCGCCGTGGACCCGCACCGCAACGCTGCTGGACACCGACGACGGCCCGAAGACCGTCATCCGTTCGAGCAACGTCGGAATCGTGATGGTCGCAGGAAACAACACCGTCGCATCGCGGGTCGCCGACGCCGGGCTCCGGATGACAGTGACGCAAGAAGGCGACGGCAGACCCGTGGTCGGAAGCAGACCGCCGATCACGTGGACGCCTTCGACCATGTCGATGGTCTCGGCGAACGTCGCAGTAGCACTTCCGCTCACGCACGAGGTGGGACCCACGACGCATACGCTGCGGCGAGGCGACGCCGCAGCAGCCGTTCGAATCGCAGATTGGATGGAGCGTATGGGATCTGCGAGGGTGCCCGCGCCGACGTCGCGTCCTTGTTGCGCCACGTATACGCAGTTGCACCCGTCGTTGACCGCGCCGTCGCAGTCGTCATCCGCCGTGTTGCTGCATGCCTCTTGGACGGGCAGCGCTGGCACGCACGACTGCACGGCTCCGCTCACGCATCGGTTGACCGTGCGCTGACACTCACCGACGCCACAGCTAATCGAGCCCAGTCCCTCGTCTACGTTCCCCTCGCAGTTGTCATCGAGCCCATTGCAGATCTCGGGCGCAGGGCGGATCTCGCCGACGCAGGCCGCTGTCCCGTCCGGCGCGCAGAACTGAACGCCTTGCCGGCATCGTCCGACGCCAGCGCTGCCCGCCCCGCCCATGTAGCAAGGGCGCTCCGTGCACACGGCGGCGTCCGCGGGATTCGTGTCGGGACCGGTGTCGGTCCCCGCGTCGACCCCAGCGCCATCGGTGACGAGCACATCGTCCGACGTCACGACGTCGGAGCCACCGTCGATCACAGAACCGTCGACGAAAGCGCTGTCGATGCCAGAGCCGTCCGGCCCAGCGTCGTCGCGCGTGGTCGACGCCTCGGGGACCGGCCGCCAGTAGGTCGGCTCGAGAGACAGCGAACAGCTCGTCGCGAGAACGAACACGGACGACAACAGCGAGGCTCGCACGTTCATAAGCAAGGACCTCCATCGGTCAGAAAAGCGCTCGATTACGATACCATTTGCGGCGCGCGAGGGCGCGCGTTCGGCGCAAATCGCGGACCGCGGGGCGCGGTGAAGATTCAACCGCGAGGATCGATCGCGCGCTGCCAGAACCCGGCGTCGTGCCACTGATCGAACTTCGTGCCCACCTCGCGAAACACGCCGACCGGCTCGAAGCCCAGCGACTCGTGCAGCCGCACGCTGCCCTCGTTGGGCAGGGTGATTCCCGCGATCGCCCTGTGAAAACCCTTGCTACCGAGCCCTTCGAGCAGCGACTCCATCAGCGCGCGGCCCACCCCCCGGCGGTGCTGTCCGCTTCGCACATACACCGTCGTCTCGGCGGTGTATCGATAGGCGACCCTCGCGCGAAACGTCCCCGCGTACGCGTAACCGACGAGCCGCTCGGCGCCCGCGCTCACGTCCGTCGCGACGATCCACAGGTGCCTCACCCTCGCCGCGCGCAGCCGCTCGAGCATCTCGGCCTCCGTTGGAACTTCGTACTCGAAGCTCACGGAGGTCTCGCGCACATAGTGACCGTAGATCTCGAGAATGCCGCCGACGTCCTCGTCGCGCGCCGCACGAATATCGAACCCTCGCTCGCTCATCGATCGCTTCGGAGCATACCTTCGTCGGCGCCCTCGATCGCCGCGATCATGGATCGCGCAGACCGGCGTCGCTCGCTCCGGCGTCGGCGACTCCGCCGTCGCCCTCGCCGCACGCGAGCGCGATCACGGATCGATCTCTCGCCGAGCCGCGCGGCAGGCACACCCCTTCGCACCGAGAATCGACGGAGCAATCCCAGCCAGCCGGGCAGTCCTCGTCGAGCTGACAGCGCTGCGAGCAACGCTGCGCGAAGCACCCTCGCGTGCGCACGACGCAGCGGGCGCAGCGCGGAGCGTCGAGCACTCCGTCCGCAGCCGGCGGAGCAACGAGGCCGCAACTGGCACCGAAGCCTGGCTCGGGTTGCGGTCGCTCGAGCGGTTGGCAGCGGCCTCCGCGGCAGCTGAGGTTGAGGTCGGCGACGTCCGCCGCGGGGTGACAATCCGCGTTGTCCTGGCAGGGCGTGAACACCGTCGGAAGGGCGTCTGCGCAGAGCAGACGCGCGTAGGCCGCGGTTCGTGTCGGGTCGCTCTGCGACAGGTCACACTGGGCGTAGCGCGAGGGCATCGGACGAGCGCCGCAGCCGCTCCTGCAGCCGCCCAGACGAGTCGATGTCGCTGCGCACACGTCCTCGCGGCGAACGCGCTCGAGCTCGCTCTGGTCGCACGCGTGGTAGAGCCCGGCCGTGCGTCGAAACACAGCGTCGTTGCGACACGAGAGCCCGCCGGCGCACGAGAGCGACAGGCCGCTGGGGCACGGGACTTCGCGGCCGCATGTTCCGCACATCGAGGCGGTCGCGTCGGAGGCGTCGGAGGTGAGCGCGCCGTCCGAGCGAGCGACGTCCGGCGAGCACGCAGCGACCGCAGCGGCCACGAGGAGGGCAGAGAGCGACTCGAGCCAGGTCGTTGGGCGACGAAGCGAAGGGACACGGACGCGGCTCACGGGGATGGGCGGTTCGATGCAAACGGAGGCGTTTCGTCGCGCTTCGATCGTGTTCGAGGCGGTACGCTCGCGAAGATGGACCCCGTCGCGCCGCGCTTTCTCGTCGCCGCCAGAGCGCTCGCGTCGCTCGCGCCCGCTCTCAGCGGCTGCAGGCCCACGGACCCTGCCCCGATCGAACAACGGCAGTCCTCCGCAGGCGCGTCCGTCGACAACTGCCTGCAAAGCAACGGGAGCGGCTACGCAACGGACGCGAGCGCCTGTCCCTCGACGAAGCCCTCGACGGGCGCGGCGTGCGCGCAGACCGCGGAGCCCTGCGTGTACGAGCAGTACTCGTCGCGCGTGTGCGTCGGACACCCGCGACACGGCGATACCCAGTGCGAGTGTCGCCCCCAGGACGGAGGCGCGCTCGCGTGGAGCTGCTGGATGGTCGAGCTCGTGGGTCCTCTACCACCTCCAGACTTCGATGCGTGACAGTGCCAGCCCGCACCGCTGCTCCCGCGAGGGTGTTCGCTCACAAGACGCCCTTCACCGCGGCGCGGTCGAGAAACTCATCGACTCGCGCGAAGGTCTCTTTGTTGCCGTCCTGCGCGTAGCTCGAGAGCTTCTTCGCGTACCCGGGGATGCGCTCGATGAAGCGATGGATCACCGCGGGGTCGGTGAGGGACTCGGCCATCATCCCGAAGCCCTCGTGCTCGAGGTAACGCGCGTTCATCAGCTGCTCGAACTGAAGGGCTAGCGGCACCGAGAGCATGGGTTTGCGCAGGTAGACGGCCTCGCCCATCGTCGTGAAGCCGCCGCCCGCGATCACCCCGAGCGCGCTCGCCATGTCGTCGATGAAGCCGGCCTCGCTGAAGGCGCGATACACGAGCGAGCCCTCGCGTTGGTCTTCGGTGATGTTGCGACGCGCGCCATAGATCCTGCACTCGAGGCCGGTCTTCTCGAGCGTTGCGATCAGCTCCTGATAGCCCTCGCCCGTCTGGTACACGAGCAGGTGCTTGCCCTCGCGGATGTTGGCCGCGAGCACTTCGGGCCGAAGAATCGGCGGAACGAGCGTCGTGTCCGGCTTGCGCACCGGCGGGCGAAAGAACGTCGTGATCAGGTACTGATCGCAGAAGGGGAGCTTGCCCTTCACGAAGGTCTTGGTGAGCTGAAACTCGGCGTCGTGCCCCTCGATCACCGACGGTGGGTGCGTGCAGCGGTTGATGATCTGCATGTTGTCGATCGAGAGCACCGGGAGCCCGTGGCTCTTGCCGTACAGGTACGTCCAGCTCTCGAAGTCCGAGATCACCACCTGGGGGCTGAACTCCTCGACGAGGTCGAAGTACGCCTTGATGTTCTGCGGAACGCCCGTCATCCCCCCGAGCACGTTGGACCAGAGCGTCTTGCCGCGACGCACCCGGTTCTCTTCGTAGATCATGTGGAGGCCGTGGATGCGGTTGACGTTGGGAAACCGCTTGGACAGAAAGTCCACCGCGCGCCCCGAGGCCATCACGTGCACGTCGTGGCCCTGTCCCACCAGATGATCGAGGATCACCCGCGACCGCATCGCGTGGCCCATGCCCTCGCCGACCACTCCGTACAGGATCTTCATGACCAGGGAGGGTACGATGCTGGGCCCGTGCACAGAAACGCATTGTGGAGCGAGCTGCTTGCCCTCGAGACCGTCCGCGAATCCGCGACGTTGCGGCTGCTCGCGAAGCACGGCGTCGAGCTGCGGTTGGCGTGCTTCGCAGAGAAGACTCCGATGGACGCGCTCGCGCTGACGGTGCAGCGGGCGGAGGAGCACGGGGTTCCGGTGGCCCTGTGGCCGATGCTGTCCAACGACGAGGGGCGCTGGGCCAGCGCGCACAACGGCGAGGCGTTCGCTCGCAACGCGCGGAGGCTGGTCGCGGAGCTTCGCGCGCGAGGCTGCGTCGTGCGCGCGATGATGGTGGACATCGAGCCGCCCATCGACGTGATGACGCGCTGGCTCGCGAGGGCGAAGGCGCGCGTTCCACGCAGGACCGACGGCGCGCCGACGCCGAGCGTCCCCGAGATCGAACAGCGGATCGAAGGCGATCGAGCGCTCGCGGCGCTCTTCGACGAGCTGGCCGCGGAGGGGGTGCGCGTGGGGGCGGCGGTCGTCCCGACGGATGTGCTCGGCAGAGCAGTGTCGCGAGGGCTCGACTGGCTGCTCGGATTGCCCAACGACGACGTCGCGTACGAGCCCGCGAGCGCGATGCTGTACAGCTCGATGATGGAGGGCTACTCGCGCGGGTGGATCTCTCGAAACCTTGCAAAATCCCTGCTCGAACGCGGCGCACGAAGAGCGGTCTCTCGCTTCGGTCCCCGCGCCGAGGTCTCGCTCGGCGTCGTCGGAACCGGCGCGCTCGGCGACGAGCCCACCTACCGCGACGTCTCCGAGCTCCGAGAAGACGTCGCCATCGCCCGTCGCGCGGGGGTCTCGAGGCTCGCTCTCTTCGATCTGCGCGGCGTGCTCGAGCGCAAATCGCCAGACGAATGGCTCGCGGCCCTCGAGCGGTAGTCTACCCCCTCGCCTCGAGCCCGCGCACATAGCGCTCGATCAACCCCTGATCGACGCGGGGACACTCGACCCCTCGCTCGGCGAGCCACTCGCGCGTCACGCGCGAGGGCCACGGACCGCTGCCGAGCGAAAACGTCGCGCCGAAGTACGCCGCCAACGGCCGCAGCGGGCTGTCCTGCGCGAGCGCCGCTCGCTCGCGAAAGGCACCATAGTCCACGAGCTCGCACGCGCGCCCCGAAGCCGCGAGCGCCCGCCCCAGCGCGCGAAAGGTCATCGACCCTTCGACGTTGCACAGGTGCAAGACCCGCCCGAGCGAAGCCTCGTCCACGAGCGAGGTGACGATCGCGTCGGCCACGAAATCAACGGGCGTCATGTCGAGCGGCTCGTCACGGTCGAGGGCGACGCCGTAGCGCAGGCACGCAGCGAGGTAGCGATGGACGAAATCGCTGGAGTTTCCCAGCCCCCGTGCGCTGTGACCGGTGATCAAGCCCGGGCGATGAACGCACACCGGCGCGCCCTCGTCCCCAGCGCGCCGCACGAGCGCCTCGGCCACCCACTTGCTCTCGGCATAGCCGCCGCTGCGAGCCACGCTCTCAGCCGAGCGAAACGAGCGCTCGTCGCCGTCCGATGGGGCCGTCGAAATCGTCGACACAAAGTGAAGCGGCTTGATTGTGTGGGCTCTGCACAGCTCGATGAGCGCCCGCGTCGCGAGCGCGTTGGGAGCGCGCAGCGCGTCGTATCCCGTGAGCCAGTTGACCGTCGCCGCGCAGTGAACGACCGCGTCGCACTCGCGCGCGAGGCGATCGAGCGACGCGTCATCGAGCCCCAGCGACGGCGCTGCGAGGTCCGCGCGCAGCACCTCGACGCGCGACGGGGCGATCGACTCGATCCGGTAGCGAGCGAGGGTCTCTCGCACGCGAGCGCTCGCCTCCTCGTCGGTCGCGGCGCGGACGAGGCAGCGCACCGTCGCGCGGGTCTGTCGAAGCAACGACTCGAGCACGTGCGCCCCGAGCAACCCAGTGACGCCCGTGAGCAACACGGTCGACGCTGCCCGACCCTGACGACGCTCGAGCGATGGGTCGAGCGCAGCGATCGGCAGCGAGGCGTCGGCCGAGAGGCGCGCGACGGTGACCTCGAAGCCATCTGCCGATCGGGAGAGGCGCTCGGCCAAAACGCGCAACGTGGGCGACGACGACCAGTGCGCCAGCGGCACGTCCTTGCCGAGCTCCGCCGCGAACGCAGACAGCACCTCGGCCGACGCGAGGCTGTCGAGCGCGAGCCCCTCGTGCAACAAGTCGTCGACCCCCACGGGCCGACGAACGACCGCGCTCGCCACGGACGCGAGGCTCTCTGCGAGCGAGCGCTCGGCGGCGCGCACCGCAGGGATGGCCGTCGAAGCCAGCGCGGCGAGCTCTGCGCGGTAGCGCGCGAGGATGCCCTTTCGATCGATCTTGTGACTCGCGGTCAGCGTGCGATCTTCCACAAAGAATGGACGTCCATCGACGACCGCTCTCCGAGGCAGCTCGTACGGGCGCAGCCCCGCGCGCGCCCCGTGCTCGACGAGCGCGGCGAGCACCGCTGCCTCTGCGCGAGGGTCCGAAGCGAGCTCTGCGAGCGAGCGAGGCTCGGTCACGCCCAGCGCGGCCGCGAGCGGCTCGGCGCGGGCGATCACGACGGCGACGAGCGCGACTCCCTCGGCGTCGGGGGAGAGCACGACGCGGTCGACCATCGCACAAGAATTCAAGACCCCCTCGCAGCGATCGAGCGTGACGAACTCGCCGTTGCTGAGCTTGACCGTGCTGGACCTGCGTCCGAGCACGGTGATGGTGTTGCTCACGATGTCGCGCTCGACGATGTCGCCCGTTCGAAAGTAGCCGTCTCGGTCGAAGCTCGCGGCCGTGGTCTCGGGGTCGTTGTAGTAGCCGTCGATCGCGTGCGCCGAGCGGACCCAGAGCTCGCCGCGCGTTGTGCCCTGTCCGCCAGGCTCGACGCCTTCGACGGCGACGATCTTGATGTCGACGTCGCTGACGGGCTTGAAATTGCTGCTGATCGTTCCGACTTCGGTGCTGCCGTAGCCGTCGAGCACCCACAGATCCGCGAAGCACTCGCGCAAGAACGCGAGGACCTCGGGGCTGACCGGCGCGCTTCCTGTCGCGACGCCGTGCAAGCGTCGCCCGAAGATCGCGCGGGTGACGGCGCGCTGTTCGCGTTCGATCTCGTCGCGGGCGCGATGGGGCTCTGCGCGCGCTGCGGCCTCGACCCGCTGCACGTGGCGCCGAAACACCGCGTCGTACAGCCGAGGAACGGACGAGACCCACGTCGGCTCGAACGCAGCGAGGTCCGAGAAGAGATGCTCGCCGCCCGAAGAGAGCCCGATGTGGCTCCCGTGCAGCACCGCGGCGGGAAGGTAGTTGCGCTCGGACAGGTGGCTCAGCGGCTGAAACGACAGGTGAAACGCTGGTTGTCCCGCGCCATACGTCTGGATCACGCGGTTGAAGCGGTCGTAGCTGCGCATGGCGCCCTTGGGCGCTCCTGTGCTGCCGCTGGTGAAGAGAATGGTGTGGGTGTCTTGTTGCGAGCGCGCGATCGGCGCGGGTGCCTGCGAACGGGGATCGTCGATCATCGAGCGGTACGAGCGCACCGCGAGCGCGTCGATCTGCGTTGTGGGCACGGGCGGAGCGCGACGCGGGTCCCCTTTGGCGAAGCGCAGATCGTCGAGCGCGATCACGAGGTCGACCGTCGAGGTCTTGCGCGCGGCCGAGCAGACGCGATCCAGCGCAGCGGCGTCGCACAAAACGACGTCGAGCGGGCACCGACGAAAGAGGGTCTCGAGGCGCTCTTCGCTGTCGTCTGGGCTGAGGTTGACCACCACGTAGCCTCGCAGGACCGCGGCGACCTCGGCCGCGAGCCACTCGGCGCGGTTGCTCGTGCACACGCCGAACATCACGCGCTTGTCGAGCGCGACGCCGTCTTTGTAGCGGCGAGCCTCGAGCGCGAGGGCGAGCGAGTTGGCGAGGGTTCGCGCCTCGTTCCAGAGATCGATGTAGCGGTGCGTGAGCTCGAAGGGCCCCTGGCCCGGCAGCGCGCGGGCGCTGAACAGCGGACGCTCGGCGAAGCGAGTGAACGCGCGCTTGTAGCTGAGCGCCAGCGTGTCGCCGAAGAGCTCGGTCCCATCGAGCACGATCCCGCGAACCCACAGACGAGCGACGCTGTCGCCCGGCGGAATCAACGTGACGCGCACGAAGCGCGCGACCCAATCGACGGCGCGGAGCAGCACCATCGTTCCGTCGACCGCGCAGGGCAACGAGCCTGCCACCACCTCGATCGAGTAGCTGCCCACGGGCACTCCGCCCGTCGTCGTCGCGTACGCGTAGCCCTCGACGCGCACGAGGACGTCGGGGGCGATCGATTCGATCCAGAGCGAGAGATGCTCGAGCGCCGTGGATTTTCCCAGGTCAATGGTCCAGTGCGGAGCGCGTTCGCTGCGCGTCGGTCGCGCGTAGACGACGGCCGCGTCGGGCTCGACCGAGCTCTGCACGGTCCAGCAGCCGAACGCCATGTCTGCGCAGTAGAGCGCTGGAGCGTCGGCGATGGACGCGAAGCGAGAGGGACGTCGCGTCGCGCCCGGAGGCGTCAGCGGCGTCCAGAACCGGACGTCGAGCTCAGCGTTGCTCTCGCTCACTTCGCCGATTCTGCTACGGCCTCGCCACCCGAAGAAACCGTTCGAGCGCGAGCGCGCTCGGCTCGGGCTGCTCGGTGGTAAAATCGTGGCCCGCGCCCGGGAGCATCTCGAGCGTCGACCCAGGGATCGCCGACGCCAGTCGTCTCGAGTTCTCCGCGGGAATCAATCGATCCGCGTCCCCGGTGAGCACCAGCGTGGGCGCGCGAATCGCAGCGACCTCGCGAGAGACGTCGTGCTCGGCGGCGGCGAGCAGCTGCAGCGCGCTGCCGCGCAGGGGGACGGGCTCGCTCGTCGCGATCGCGCGCCACGCGGGGATGATGTCGTCGCGCTCGCGCAAAAAAGAGGGAGATACAACGATGGGCGCCGTGTACTCGAGCGCGTCGGGGAAGCTCAGCCGCCCCGCGCGAAGCAGCGTCGCCACGGACGAGAGGGGGATGCGCTGCGCCGCCCGTCCGCCCATCGTCGTGCAGCCGAGCACGAGACGATCCGTGCGCGAGGGGTGACGAAGCGCGAAGCGCATAGCGATCATTCCGCCGAGGGACATCCCGAAGATGTGCGCGCGATCGACGCCAGCGTGGTCCATCACCGCCGCGACGTCGTCGGCCATCTGTCGCGTGGTGAAAGGCAGCGCGGGCTTGTCCGAGCGCCCGACGCCGCGGTTGTCGAGCACGAGCACCGTGAACGTGCGTCGCATGCGCGGGACGAAATCCAGCCAGAATCGCGCCGATCGCGCGAGCCCTCGGATCATCACGAGCACCGGCGCCGCAGGAGCTGCGCTCGATCGGTGCAGTTCGTAATAGAGAGAGACGTCTCGGTTGCTGGCGTGGGGCATCGGGCGGCGCCGAGCCTATCGCAGCTCTGCTCGCCACTGGCCAACGCGACGATCGGCGGACCGGCGTCAACAGGGCTCGCCTTTTCGGAGGCAAGCGCGCGCATATAGTTCGATTAAACCGAAGATAGAGAAACAGCTATTCAGCTCGAACCATCCTACGGCCCGTGAGCAACCAGAGCACGAAGAGCGAATCAACACGCATCACGGTGGCAGAAGGAGACGGCATCGGACCGGAGATCACGAAGGCGGTGCTGCGCATCCTCGACGCGGCGGGGTGCGGCCTCGAGTACGACAGGATCTCTGTCGGCGAGAAGGAGTACCTCCGCGGAGAGAACAGCGGCGTAAGCAAGGACGCCTGGAGCGTCTTGCGGCGCAACCCGTTGTTCTTGAAGGGGCCGATCACCACGCCGCAGGGGGCTGGGTACAAGAGCGTGAACGTCACGCTTCGAAAGACCCTGGGGCTCTTCGCCAACGTGAGGCCGTGCCGCAGCCTGCACCCCTACGTGCGCACGCAGCACCCGGGGATGGACGTGGTCGTGGTGCGCGAGAACGAAGAGGACCTCTACGCGGGGATCGAGCACCGGCAGACGACGGACGTCTATCAGTGCCTGAAGATCGTGAGCATTCCGGGGACCGAGAAGATCATTCGGTACGCGTTCGACTACGCGTTGGCCAACGGGCGCAAGAAGGTCACGTGCCTCGTGAAGGACAACATCATGAAGGTGACCGACGGGCTGTTCTCGGACACGTTTCGGCGTATCGGAAAGGAGTATCCGGGCCTCGTCCAAGAGGTTCAGATCATCGACATCGGCACGGCGCGCGTGGCGACGCAGCCCGGTCGATACGACGTCGTCGTGACGCTCAACCTGTACGGCGACATCATCAGCGACGTGACCGCCGAGCTCTCGGGCAGCGTGGGAATGGCGGGAAGCGCCAACGTCGGCGACCAGGTCGCCATGTTCGAAGCGATCCACGGAAGCGCGCCGGACATCGCGGGGCTCGACGTTGCCAACCCGAGCGGGCTGCTCAACGCCGCGTGCATGATGCTCGTGCACGCAGGAAAGGGAGCGGAGGCCGAGCGCATTCAAAACGCCTGGCTCGTCGCGCTCGAAGACGGCCTGCACACCGCGGACATCTATCGCGAAGGAGCGTCGAAAGTGCGCGTCGGCACCGCGGCCTTCGCCGACGCAGTCATCGAGCGACTGGGGCGGACGCCGCGCGAGCTGGTCGCCGCCAAGGCGAGCGGAGATCCCATGCCGCGCTATCGCTACGAGCGCCCGCGGCCGAGGCGCGAGCTGTGCGGCGTCGACGTGTTCGTGTGCGACGAAGTGAGCTCGCCCGACGAGCTCGCGGCGAAGATCCGCGCGGCGGCCGATGGGATCGCGCAGCTCAAGCTCATCACCAACCGCGGGGTGAAGGTGTGGCCCGAGGGCTTCGCAGAGACCTTCTGCACCGACCACTGGCGGTGTCGGTTCGTCGGGCCCGCGGTGAAGATCCACGAGTCCAAAGCCACGTACGAAGTGATCTCACCGCAGAAGGTGATCGAGCTCCTCGCGGCCCTCGAAGAGAACGGGATCGAGGTGGTCAAGACCGAGAACCTGTACTTGTTCGACGGCGTCCGAGGCTTCTCGCTCGGTCAAGGCGAGTAGCGCGCGTCGGGGGCGCGGCTTCTCGCAGCTACGCCGCGAGCTTCTCGCTGGACGGAGCGCCCTTGGCGAGCTGCTCGTCGAGCGCCGCGAGGCCCTTGTCGAAGTCCTTGCCGATCATCTTCTCCATGTTCATGACGGCGTCGAAGAGCTTCGAAGAGAAGCCGTTTTCGCCCTCCATGATCCACGAGACGAGCGCGCGATCGCCCCGGGGTTCAACGGTGAGCGTCGTGGTGGCGCGCGACTCGATCGGCTCGATGAACTGCAGGTCGATGACGACCCTCTTGCCCGGCTCCGTCGCGACGATCTGCATCTGGCCCTCGCCGACCTTCTTGTTGCCCTTCCAGCGGTACGTGGTCCCCTCGCCCGACGCTGGACCCGAGTATTTGCGCTCGATGTTGGGGTCGAGCCCCTCCCAGGGCGACCAGCGCTCCCAATGATGAAAGTCCTCGATCTGCGCGTACGCCGCTGCGGCGTCGCCCCGCACTTCGCGCGATCGCACGTAGCGATACTTCGAGGGACGAGAGGCTACGTACGCGAGGAACCCGAGCACGAGCACCGAGAGACCGCCGAGGATGTACATGCGTCGAGTGTTCGCAGCGGTCCGGGCGGGCAGAGAAGTTATCTGCACACAATTTCAGCAGACCGGGCCGAGCTCTGTTCCTTCGGCGCCCCGGTGCGCCCGAACGACGAGGGCCGCGCACGAGCGGGCGAGCGCGTCGGCGAGCGGGCGCGAGTGCGTGGTGACCCAGAGCTGCGTCGTGCGCGCGGCGAACGCGATGGCCTTCGCGAGCGGCTCCATCGCGTTGGGGTGCAGGCTCGACTCGGGCTCGTTGAGCGCCATGAGCGACGGAGGTCTCGGCGAGTAGAGGGCGGCGAAGAGGCAGAGAAGACGCAGCGTTCCGTCGCTGAGCTCGCGAGCCGCGAGGGGGCGCATCATCCCTGCGACGTGCGTGTAGAGCTCGAGCGTCCCGCGCTCGTGGCTGACCTCGACGCGCGCCCCAGCGAGCGCAGCGCTGACGGCGTCGTCGAGCGCGCGGCCGTCGCCGTTTTCGCGAATGGTCTGCCAGGCCGCCGCGAGGTTGGCGCCGTCTGCGTCGAGCACGAACGATCGAATGGCAGTGCACGCCCCGCGCGCCGGAGCGCCCGCATCGACCCGAAGCTGGTGATAGAAGCGCCAGCGCAGGACCGTCTGGCGCAGCGCAGAGAGCACCGGGTAGCGGTGCGGGTCGGCGAGCTGCGAGAGGATCGACTCGTTCTGATCGAGGGACGAGGGGTACTCGACGCGCGAGCCTGTCACGTCGCGCGCGGTCGCCGCGAGGTTGACCCGATCGAGCACAACGTGGGCGCGGCCCTCGTCTCGCACCCATGCGCGCTCGGATTTGACCAGCGGATCGAGAGAGAACATCGAGCCGACCTCGCCGCCGCCCGTCGGCAGCCCGAGCGCGAGCTCGTACGCCCACGACTCGTCGTCGACCCGCACGCGAACGCGCCTGGGAGACTTCGTTTGAATACCAGCCCACAAAACAGAGGGCATCCCACCCTCGACGGCGAGGGTGCGCGCGAGCGTCCCGTCGACCGCCGAGCGGACGAGGCGAAGGGACTGGTAGAGGTTGCTCTTTCCTGCGCCGTTTTCGCCGACGACGACGGTGACGTTGGAGAGGGCCAGCTCGACCGCGCGCAGCGAGCGGTACCCTTCGACCTCGAGGCGCACGAGCGACACGGCGAGCGAGGGTACCGTGCTAGCGTTCGATTCGCAGCTCGATGGGACAACGCGGTGATGGATATCGGTCGCGGTTGGCGGCGATTTCGCTCGCGATCGTCGCGGGTGCTACGGGCTCGTGCGGAGGACGACCGACGACGCAATCCGAGCCCCCCGCGGTGCGCGCACGCTTGCTCGCCGCCTACGGGTCATCAGCATGCGTCGTCGACGAGCGCGATCGGCTCTGGTGTTGGGGCGTCGCCCCGATCAACGGGGGGCAGCTCGAGACCTCGCCCACGCTGGTGACCACCGCGCCAGGCGCGGTCGAGCTCGCGCTCTTCGGCGCGGCGTACTGCGTTCGCACCGACGCGGGCGCGGTGCTCTGCGGCGGAGCGAACGACGTCGGACAGCTCGGCGACGAGAGCCCGGCGCGCGCTGAGCTTCGCGCGGTGCCTGGACTTCCAGCGGCCGAATCTCTGGTGTCGAGCTCGCGAGGATTCTGCGCGCTCTCCAGAGAAGATGAATTGTGGTGCTGGGGATTCACGAATCAGCGCGACCCAACGAGCGCGACGATGGGGCTTCGTACAGCCCGCTACGGCGCGACGCGCATCGGGGCCGAGCGCTTCGAGAGGGTCGTCGGATCGGGCGCGGTGTGCGTGTCCAGCGCCGGTCCCGCGCCGCGCAGGACGCTCTGCGAAAACAGTCGCGACGTCGACTCGAGCGTGCTCTCGCTGGTCGAGATGCGCGCGCTCCCTCCCTGGCCGCTGAGCTACGTGCGAAACCAAACCGTGTGCGTCTCGTCCTTTGGCCAGGCCGCGTGCAACATGGTCGGCGCGACCTCGGGGGCGTTCGCGCGTACGCTGGGCGTTTCTGACAGCGCGCGCCTCGTGCACTTCGATCTCGCGTCCCGCCCCGATCGCCCCGAGTACTGCACGATCGATCGGGGAGAGCTGCGATGCTCCGCGACGAGCGCCACGGGCAGGATTCCGCTGCTGCTTGGTTCTTCGGACGATCGCGGACTGCGTCGCGTCGATGTCGCCGCCGTTTCGGAGGTGGCCATCAGCCACGACTTTGGCTGCGCGATCGAGAGCAACGGCGCGGTTGTGTGCTGGGGCAGCGACCAACTCGGGCAGCTCGGGCAGCGACGGCAGCGCGTGTCGCAACGACCTCTGCGCGTCTCGGGCCTCTCGGGCGTGCGAGATCTCTCGATCATCGGCGGCCGAACCGAGCGTACGCTGTCCGTTCTCTTCACCAACGAGCGCGGGCTCTTCGCTCGGCAAAACAACGCCGAAGACGAGCTCGAACCGGAGACGGGTCCGCGCAGCGCACCGTTCAGCAACTCTTTCGTCGACGAGATCGCGCCCGCGCCCGCGCCGTCGACACCGATCACCTCCGGCTCGACGGTGTGCGCGCTCTTCGACGGAGGGCGGCTGCGTTGCTCGCCGAGCGTGGGACAATGGACGGAGCCGTTTGGCGCAAGCAGCGAAGGGACCCGCTCGTTCGCGCTCGGGTGGCAAGCGTTTTGCCGACTCACGATCACCGGGCGCGTCGAGTGCATCAGCCACCCGACGTCCAGCGATCGCCCTCGGACCGTCCCAGAGCTCGCCAACGCGCGCGCGATCGCGTCCGGCCACGAGCGCGTCTGCGCGATCACCGACGAGCGAACGGTGCGCTGTGTGGTGCGCCGGCTCGTCGATTCGCGAGGCACGATCGACATGCGCGTCGAGACGCTCGAGGGCGTCGATGACGCAGAGGCGCTGTTCGTCTCGGGACGCGCAACGTGCGTGACGCGATCGGACGGATCGCTCTGGTGCACCGGGGATGGGTGGCTCGCAGGCCGACCCGTGGACCAAGCGCTCTCGACGCTGACGCGCATCGACGGCGTTCGGGACGTGCGATCGATGGGGCTGAGCGCGCCATCGTTCGGCCGTCCGTCGCTCGGACGCGCGTGCGCGCTCGACGCCCGAGGCGCGGTCTACTGCTGGGGCGACAACACCTTTCGCGAATGCGCGGTCGCGGGAGCGCCCGTCGTCGAGCGACCAACGCGCGTCGAAGGGCTCGCGCCAGCGACGTCGGTCGTGCACGGTTTCTCGCAAACATGCGCGGTGCTTCGCTCGAGCGAAGTCTGGTGCTGGGGTCTGACGACCGCGTCCACCTCGGGCGGGATCGGGTCGATCTACGTCATTCCGAGACCCATGCGCGTGACGCTGCCTCCGGGATGACTGCGCATCCTTGCCCTCCGGCGCCGCCGCGCTTTCGGTCGCAGACGATCTCGTTTGGCCAGCCAAATCATGACGTGATTCGAATAATCACACACATAATAGTGGGCGTTGGGTCGTCCGCTGCGACTCGCTCGGCAGCGAGCGGAGTGCCGACGTTGTGAGCGTCTTGTAGGGCCTGCAACGGCCCGTGAAGCAAGCGATCACGACGTCGGCACGCAGCCTCGCGGTGTTTTCTGTGCTGGTATCGGTCTGCCGCGGCGTAGCGCCGCGGGCGGAAAGCTCGCTCGACGGACGACCCAACGCCGACCGTCGCGCTAGTGTATCTTCGTTCGTGAAGGCGCGCTTTGCACCACGGGTCGGGTTGTGGGCGTTGGCCGCTGCGGCGAGCCACTGCGCATCCAACGTCGCGCAACAGAGGGAGTCGCCGACACCCTCGAGCCTCGCGACGCCACGTCGCGAAGACGCCGCGGTCGACGTGATCGCCGACGCGCAGACGGACGCAGCCGCCCTGCGCTCAGAAACCGCCGAGAGTCCCGAATCCGCTCGCCCCAACCCCGCCGTCGAGCTGTCTGTGTTCGCGCGCGCGACGACCGACCGCTGGCCATCGGGGCCGGCGCCTCGCGTGGTCGGCTCGAGAGCCGCGTTGGCTTCCATGGTTCGATCTGTCGTCAGGCGACGGTATCAAGAGATGATCGCCCAGCTCCCCGAGTCGCGCGCGCGCATGGTGCGACAACAGCGATCGTTGTCCGTCGAGCAGCTGATGCGCCCGGCGACCGCGGGGCACGCAGTCGCCAACGCAGCGACGGCGCGAGCAGGTCGAAACCCAGGCGCGATCACGCATACGCAGGTCGCTCGCGTCGACGAGGGAGACATCGTCAAAGCCGTCGGCAACGAGCTCATCGTGCTTCGCAGAGGTCACCTCTTTCGCGTCGCGCTCGGCTCGAACGGCCCCTGGCTCGTGTCCCATGTTCCAGCGAGCGCGCCCGGCGCGCTGCCCGCACAGTTCTACGACGAGCTGCTCGTGGACGGCGATCTCGCGCTCGTGCTCGGATACAGCGCCAGCCAATCGGCGACGGAGATCAACCGCTTTCGGCTCGAACCAACGGGACGACTTCGCTACGTCGATTCGATCTACGTGCGTTCGGGCGACTACTACTCGTCGCAGAACTACGCGACCCGCCTCGCGTACGGGAGGCTGCTTCTGTACATGCCCGTCGAGCTCAGCAGCCAGGCGATCGGCGACGAGCGCCTGCGGTCGCTCCCAGAGATGCGCTTCGGGCTGCGAGGGGCCTTTCGCGAGCAGGTGGACTATCTGCGGTTGTTTCTGCTGCAAACGCCGACCCGCCGACCGACGATGCACGCGGTGCTCGAATGCGAGCTGCGCCGGCAACCGATGCGGTGCTCGACGCGCGGCGTGATCGGCGGACAGTACCGCTCGATGTTCGTGTCGCAGACGGCCGTGTATCTCTGGGTCGATCGCGGCGAGTACGACTGGGAACCGGACGGATGGATCTTTCGCCTTCCGTTGAATCGGTCGACTCCTGTCGGAGCGGTGCGGGTACAGGGCGGACCGGTCGATCAGTTTGCGTTCGACGAGCGCGACGGCGCGCTGCGCGTCGTGTTGCGCCAGCGAGGCCGCGGGGACGCGATGTGGGCGTCGCGATTCTCGGCGGGACATGTGGCGGTCGTCCGCGTTCCGCTCTCGGCGATGATCGGGAGAACGAGCACGGCCGGGCCCGAGTCCTACGCGGTGCTCGGAGAGCTGCCGCGGTACGGTGCGCTCGTCGAACGATGGATCGGCGACTGGGCGCTCTTCGGCACCGGAGCGGTCGGCCCCAACCGCTGGTCGCTCGCGCCGGGCGCGAGCAGCAACGTCGGGACGCTCTTCGCGTTCGACACCAGAAATCAAAGGTACTTCGCCGTGCCGCTCGCGAGCGCGGTCGAACGCATCGAACCTGTGGGGGACGACGCGCTCGTCATCGGAAGCGCCGGTACGAGCCTCGGATTCTCGAAGCTTGCGCTCGGCAGCGGACTGCCGGTCACGACCGCGCAGCTTCGACTCCCGCGGCGCGCGCAGGGCGAGTCGCGGTCGCACGCGTTCTTCTTTCACCAGACCACAGACAACGAGGGGATCATCGGCGTCACGACGGCGCCAGAAGAGCGAACCGGGTGGCAGTCGCTCGAGTTCAGCTCCGACGTGAGCTTCGTTCGCGTCGGGGCACGATCGTTCGCGCCGCTCGGCACGCTCACCAGCCGCGGACCGCAAGAGTGGCGTGCGGCGGTCTCTGCCGCCGATTGGTATGGAAACAGCCGAGCGATCTTCCTCGACGACCGGATCTACGCGTTGATGGGCGAGGACATCGTCGAGGCCTCGCTCACCCCGAGCGGGATCACGGAGCGGGCTCGCTTGGACTTCACGACCCCTGTTCGCTGAGCGCGCTCATCGGGGATCCACTAGCGATCGGTCACTCGAGCTCGCCCTCGATCTGGCGGCCGCGAGGAGCGCTCACGGTGAACCCGAGGTGCCAGCGGTCGGTGGAGCCTGGGGCGAGGCGAACGTTCCATCGAAGGACGCCCGGAGCGTCGCCTTCGCGGCGGGCGCTCGCGGTGCGGCTGTCTCCGCTGGTTCGAACGAGGAGCCCCGACGAGCGCGAAACGGGAACCTGCTCGTACACGACGAGGTCTACGGGCTGCTCGCGGTGGTTGCTCACGCGATAGTCGTAGCGGAGCCCCGTGAGCTCGCGGCCCGCCGCGCCGCGCGCGTCCCGCGAAGCGAGCGTGCGATCGACGCTCACCGTGGGATCGACGCCGAAGGGCAGCGTGAGCTCTTCGCCCGCGGGGACGTCGCGCATCGCGGTCGTTCCGACGTATTCGTTTTCGACGAAGAGGGCGACGGTGCCGGCGAGCAGCGAGTAGGCGTTTTCGTTGCGGGCTTTGGCCGCGAGAAACACCGAGCTCGACTGACGGGGCGCCGCGTGGTGCTCGAGCGCCGCGCGGAGCTCGCTGTGCGCCGCGAGGATGCGCCTCGCGGGCGCGCCGCTGCGCAACGTGACCGGCAGCGGGACCTCGAAGCGCGCCGACAACAGGTTCGCGCGCACCGCAGCGGCGCGGTGCTCGATGCGCGTCGGAGGCGCGACGGGAGCCGAGTCGACGTCGGCCATCGACGGCCTCGCGGCGCCGCCCGCCATCGAAGGCATCGCGGACGAGAAGCGACGACGCACGACCAGCTCTTCGCTCACCTCGCGCTCGGGCGCAGGCGCCAGCGAAATCGCCCGCTCTTCGAGGGACGGAAGCGCGAGCGCCCCCGAAGGATTGACGCTCGAGAGCGTCACGCGAACGCCCGTCCAGTCCTCGCCGGTCGACTGTTGAAGCGACGCGAGGACGTCGAGCTGCACGGTGTGCGTCGCGCCATCACGGGCGAGGTGCGCCGCGTACGAGGGACGCCACGAGGCCACGCCGTTGATCGCGTAGTCGAGCTCGAGCCGCGCCTGCCCGTCGCGCTCGGCGCTGACCTCGACGGTGACGTACTTCGCTGCGGCGCGCGCCTGCGCTTCGAGCGCGCTGAGCTGCGCGGTGCGCCCGTCGATTTGCGTGCGAATCGCGGCGATGCGCTGGTCGATCGACGAGAGCTGCGACTGCGGCGCGATCCTCTGACGCACCAACGACGCTGCCGCGCGCTCGCGCTCGCTGAGCAGCGCGAGGTGCTGCGCGCGCAGGGCAGCGAGCGTCTCGGCGAGCGAGCGGCGAATGGGCTCGTTGCTCTCGCCGAAGGTTCCGACGCGAACGACGAGGGCGTCGGTGACGAGGCCGGGTCCCACGCCGGTGAGGCGCAGAGACTCGTCGGTGATCGCCATGGGCAACGGTCCGAACACGAGCTCGTGCTGACCGCGGACGAGCTGCGTCTCTGCGCTGCGCCGCACGCTGACCGCGCCAGGAAACACCGTGGCAGCGCTCACCCTCGACTCGACGCGAATCGTCGCGGCGCCAGAGGTCGAGGCCACCGATGAGAGGGCGAGCGCGAGGGCGAGCGACGAGAGGACCGAAGTGCGAATGCGAGGACGCATGACGAGAGACTCCACGGCAGTGCTGAGGGTGAATCGAGGAGCGTTGACGAGCGCTCTTCGACGAACCACGTGCGGACGAGGTCTCTCGTTGGGACAGAGAAAATGCAGTGAATTTCTCTACCAAGGATCGGCGAAGGTGCCGTGTCGATAGGCGCTTGGGGGGTCGAGGCGCCCAGGCGTGGGTGTCTCGGTTGGACTCTGAGCA
Source organism: Deltaproteobacteria bacterium Ga0077539 (assembly GCA_001465015.1). Classification (GTDB taxonomy): domain Bacteria; phylum Myxococcota_A; class Polyangia; order Polyangiales. The sequence goes on from LNEO01000279.1 coordinate 59,615, forward strand.
AAGACGCCCAATCCGCCGAGCGATGAACCGCGCGCGTCCCACGGGCTGACGCGGGCGCGGCGCTGGTGTAGTACCGCGGGCCGGATCGACTCCGCGATTCTCACCCCATTGGAGCGGTCCCACGGAGTGAAGCGATGATCGTAGGAGTGATCGGCTCGGGAGCCATCGGCCCAGACCTCGCGTACGGCTTTCTCACGGCGCTCGCGAGGGAGCCGGGCTCGAAGGTGTTTCTCGTCGACATCAAGCAAGAGGCCCTCGACGCGGGCGTCGCGCGCATCCAGGGCTACGTGCACAAGGGCGTCTCGCGAGGAAAAATCGCGGACTCCGCGGCCAAGGCGATCCTGTCCGCGCTCGTCCCGACGCGGGACCTGGCAGAGCTCGCGCCGTGCGACTACGTGCTCGAGGCGGCCAGCGAAGACCTGCCGGTGAAGCAGAAGATCCTCGCGCAGCTCGAGTCGATCGTTCGCCCCGACTGCTTGATCGGCTTCGCGACGAGCGGACTGCCGAGGCGAGAGATCGCCAAGACGGCGCTGCACCCGGCGCGCTGCTTCGTGAATCACCCGTTCTTTCCCGCGTGGAGGGCGCTTCCCATCGAGGTCGTCGAGAGCGGAGACGCGGCGCTCGGCGCCAGGATGATCGCGACCATCGAGAAGCTCGGCAAGGTTCCGGTCGTGACGGCGGACGTCGAGTGCTTCGCGGCGGACGACATCTTCTGCAACTACATCTCCGAAGCCGCGCGCATCGCCGAAGAGGGCCTCGCGACGCCGGCGCAGGTGGACGCGATCGTCAACAACGCCATCGGCGGCGGCGGCCCCTTCAACGTGATGGACCTCACGAAGGGCAATCTCCTCACGCACAAATGCCAGCTGCTGATGCAAAAGGCCGCAACGGGAACGGCGTGGTTCGCTCCTCCCGCGATCCTGACGAAGCAGGGAGACAAGCCCTGGCACGACCGCAACAACCCTGGTGACAGCAAGCACACGCCGGCGCTCGCCGAGGCCGTGCTCGATCGCATCCTCGCGGTGCTCCTCGCGCGGACGTACTTCGTCGTCGAGAACAACATCGCGACGGCGACGGACACCAACTGGCTCACCAGGATGGCCCTGGGGTTCAACAAGGGGATCCTCGAGCTCGGCGCGGAGCTGGGCGCTGAGCGAGTGCGCGAGCTGTGCGTGCGATTCGCGGAGAAGAACCCGGGATTCGTCGTTCCGAAGCTGGTGGCAGAGAAGCGACTTCCGAGCTTTCGGTCGAACGTGAAGGTCGAGCGAGACGGCGACGTTGGGATCGTTCGCGTGTTTCGCCCCGAGGTGAAGAACGCGCTCAGCAAGAAGACGCTCGCAGAGATCGACAGCGCGGTGAGCGAGCTCGTGGCGGACAACGCCGTCGCGGGCATCGTGATTACCAGCAGCGACGGCGCGCTCGCGGGCGCGGACATCGGCGAGCTCGCCTCGCTTCCGAATGAAGCAGCCTGCGAGAAGACGTGCCTGGATTCGCACCCGATCTTCGAGCGCATCGCGAGCGCACAAAAGCCCATCGTCGCCGCAGTGGACGGCCCGGTGATGGGCGGAGGCGCCGAGCTCAGCATGGCGTGTCACGCGCGTGTGGTGGGCAAGTCGCTCTCGCTCGCGCAGCCCGAGGTCAACCTCGGGATCATCCCGGGTTACGGCGGGACGCAACGACTGCCGAGGCTCATCGGGCTCGAGCGCGCGGCGGGGCTCTTGCGCACCGGGCGCGCGGTGGGAGCGAAAGAAGCGTGCGAGTGGGGATGGGCGCACGGCGCGCCGGCGACGGACGTGCTCGCGACAGCGAAGGCGCTCGTGCGCGACGCGGCCGCGGGCAAGGTGAAGCTCGCCGCAGTGGACCCTGCGCCGATGACCGTTGCGAGCCTGCCCAAGGCGGACCTCGGGCACCGGTCGCTGGTGATCGACGCGATCTTGGTCGACGTGATCGTCAAGGGATTGGCGTTGCCGCTCGCCGAGGGGCTGCGCGTCGAAGCCAAGGGCTTCGCGCGGTGCAAGGGCACGGTCGACATGGACATCGGCATGAAGAACTTCGTCCAGAACGGGCCGCGCGTTCCCGCGGCGTTTCTTCACGAATAGACAGCGCGCGAGACGGAGAACACACCATGCAAAGCCAAGGAAAGATCTTCATTCTCGAGGGCGCGCGCCGCACTCCGCGCGCGGACATTCTGGAGAACAACAAGAGCGAAGGCCTGTTCGCGCGGTTTTCGACCACGCAGCTCGGCGGGTTCGCCATCGCGGCCACCGTCGACAAGAGCGGGATCGACAAGGGCGCGATCGGTCACGTCGTGATGGGCATGGCCCAGCACAGCCACCGAGACAGCATCTACGGCGCGAAGGGAATGGCGTGGCGCGGAGGCTTGGACGCGAGCGTTCCTGCGCTGACGGTGGCGCGCATCTGCGGCAGCGGCGCCGAGGCGGTGACGGTGGGCGCAGAGCTGATCCTCGCTGGGATTCGCCACGATCGCGATCGACCGTTCATCGTCGTGGGCGGCGCGGAGTCCATGCAGTACCCGTTTTCGCTGTACGGCGCGCGGGGCAAAAAAATCGGCGAAGCCGTGCAGAAGTACGGCCCGATCGACGCCAAGACGCTCCCTGCCGGAACGCACCTGCAGGACATGCTGCTCATGAGCCTGTACGACCCGTCGGCGAAGCTCGCGATGGCCAACACCGCGGAAGAGCTCGGCCGGCGCTACGAGATCAGCCGCGAGGAGTCGGACGCGTTCGGGCTTCGCTCGCACGTCAACGCGAAGCGCGCGCGGGACGCCGGCGCGTTCAAAGAAGAGACCGTGCCGGTGGAGGTGCGCACGGCGGACAAGACCGTGATGGTCGAGCACGACACACATATTCTAGAGGACGCGTCGATCGCGAAGATGGCGCGCCTTCCGCCAGCGTTCGAGCCGGGCGGCGTGGTGACCGCAGGCAACGCGAGCGCCGTGGTCGACGGCGCGGGCGCGATGATCATCGGGCGCGAAGAGGACGTCACGAAGCACAACGCCAGGCCCCTCGCGCGGCTCGCGGGCGTGGGCGTCGCGGCGTGCGACTCGCGGATCATGGGGTGGGGCCCTGTTCCTGCGACCAAGCGCGCGCTCGAGTCCGCTGGGATCTCGGGAAAGGACATCGATCACGTCGAGCTCAACGAGGCGTTCGCGCCGCAGGCGCTCGCGTGCATCCGCGACTTCGAGAAGATGGGGATCGCTCCAGACCGAGTGAACCCGCTCGGCGGCGCGATCGCGCTGGGCCATCCGCTCGGCGCGACGGGAGCGATCCTCGCGATCACCTGCGCGCACGCGCTTCGTCGTGACAAGAAGCGCTACGGGCTGGTCACGATGTGCATCGGCGGCGGCCAGGGAATCTCGCTGGTGCTCGAAGCGGTCTGATCGGGCAGCGGGCCACACCCGCTTGCGCGCTTCGCGACCTCGTGGGGGCGGCGCTGTGTCTGGCAGCCGCGCTGGGATGGGAGCTTCTTCCGGTCGCCACGCACACGGCCCGAGGTCGAGCGATCATCGTTGCCGCTTCAGCAGACCCGGCTGCGCCGCCCGATGAAGACAGTCCCCCCTCGGATGAATTCTCTGGGTCGACCTCATCTCCGCGGAGCTCGAGAGGGCCTCGTTTGGCAGTCCTCTGTGAAGCAGCGCGAAGATGCGCTCGGAGGTCTGCTCGATCGCCTGCGATCCCATCGACGCGGCTCATGGACCGCGGCTCGCGGAGGCCGGGCTCGAGGCGCGGGTGCTCAGCCTGTCGTTCGGAGATTCGCTCGTCGCGTTTCCCCGTCCCGATGACTTTCCGGGCTTCGGATTTTGGAGCGCTGCGCAGGTAGCGAGGGACGCGAACAACACCGCTGCGGTCGCGACAACCAACGAGCACGTCGCAGCCGTGCTTCGCTGGGTCCGAGAGGCGAGCCGCGAGCGCCGCGCCATCGTGGGCTTCTATCACTGAGCGCGCGATCGTGAGCGAGATCGGCGGCCCCGGGCAAGCCTACCCGGCCCTGCCGCGGGTGAAGCGAGCGTCACCCTCGAGCAGCCAGTCGATCGCCTCTTCGATCGCGACGACGATCCCTTCGGGACCTTTTCGTCGGTCCTTTCGCCGGGACTCGAGCAACGGGTCTACACTTCGACTCCACCCCATAGAAGTGACGATGCGAGACCCAGCAGACGATAGCGCGCCGACCAAACGCAGCGGCCCTCCGCTCAACGCGATCCTCTGCCTCGTCGCGGGCCCGATGATCGCCGCGAGCGCGGCGGTGTTGTGGCACGCAGGGCCGTCGCTTCCCGAGCCGATCAGCACTGTCATCAGGCTGCTCGCCCTCCCCGTGGGCTCGGTCGGCGTCGCGATCTTTACGCTGGGCGCGCTCTGGACCTTGCACTGGTGGAGCAACGAGGGAGTGCAGCGGGACGGGTCGCGGCGATAGCTCAGCAGGGAACCGGATTTCGGTTCAAAAATGCACATCCGCAGGAAAATCAGTAGCGGCGTCAACACCCAAGCGGCACCACGCTCGCCTGACGGCCAGAGGTCGAGTCCTCATTGTTACCCCAGTTCTGTGAGGGAAACGAGCAGCGCAGCTTCGGCCCGGAGCCAAGGGGCCGGGCAACAACGCACC
>LNEO01000280.1 GCA_001465015.1 Deltaproteobacteria bacterium Ga0077539
CGATGAGGGCTCGACCTCTGGCCGTCAGGCGAGCGAGCGTACGCGTTGTTCCCTCACGAATACCAGGGCTGTCGCGCCCAAATCCGGTTCCCTGCTCACCAGCACGAACGCCACGAACAGCACCGGCAGCTCGCCCACCTTCTTGCCCGGGTCGCCGCGGCCGCATGTGAAGCTCGTTGTCGCGCTGGTTCATGCGAAAGAAGAACGCGTGCCACCGCAGGCAGCTCTCGAAGCGCCCTGCGTCCAGCAGCACGAATGCCCCGGTCTTGGGGTGGATGTCACCGATCTCGGGGTCGTCGAACGGCGCCGCGCCATGCCGCAGGAAGATGCTCGAGCCCGTGATCTCCGAGGACGAGAAGTACACCACGCCGGGGGGCAGCACGAGCCCTCCCGCCGAGCCTGCTCGTACTCCGCGACCAGCGTGGTCCACAGCGCTGTCTGTCGCGGCGTCCGCGTCCATCGCGACGCCGCTGTCCCGCGTAGAGGCATGGCCCAGTCCGACGTCCGGCGGCGGATCGCTGGGGTTGAACACGGCGAGCTCGGGGCGATCGACTCGAATACATGGGTCGATGTGCCCGGCGCCGCAGGTGTACTCGACGCCCTCGGCGCGCGACCGCTCTTCGCGCTGACGCCGAAGGGGCTCTTCGATGCACTGGCTCGCAAAAAAGACCTCCAGCTGGCGCCACTCGTTGGGTACGAAGCGAGCGCGGGCTTTGGTCGAGAAGGGCGTTCCGTTGGTGGCTGCTCGAGGCGTACACGAGACGGTGACCTCGACGTTCGTGCTGTCGTCGTCGGCGATCAACACGATCGAGCCGGGTACGGGCCGCGCGCATCGCCGTTGCGATCCACGCTCGTGAACATGCGCGACGGGGACCGATCAGTCCCAACGTGTCCCAAACTTGGGACGCACTCGGGCGAGTTTGCCGGGGGTGCTCGCGGCGCTGCTAGCCCGCCGAGTCGGTCAACACGATCCGATCGATCAACGGCCCGCGCGGCGACGGGACGAACGTGAGCACGACCTTTGGTCGATTGGACCCCGGCAACGCGCACGCCCCGCGACGGGGCTGACACACAAAACTCCGCGATGACGAGTTGGCGAGCGTTCGAGCCAGCGCAAAGTACTCGGCTGAGGCTCGCTCTTCGACTCGGGCGGGCGAAGTCCAGCACGTGGGCGTCGCGATCGTGAACAACAGCTGCGCCGTCGGCGACATTCGCGCTCGGATCGCAGCCAGCACAGCGTTCGAGCTCGGCGGAGCGACCCCGCGCAGGCTCGCTCTCCACACGCCCGCGTTGAACGCGCGCATCGGCGCGGAGTCGACGAAGCGCAGCGCCTCCGCAGGATCGATCGTCGTCGGCGAATACGCCATCGCGCGCCGCAGCGCTTCGTCCGGGTCGTCTGTCACCAACAGCGATTGCGTCGCGTAGTCGCGCTCGAGATCGCCGTACAGTCCGACGCCGGGCTCCCTGACGAGATACACGATCGCGCCCGCGGGGGTGGTTCGACCGGAGGCTGTGCCTCGACCGTGCAAGAGCACATCCGTCAACCCGTCGCCGTCGAAGTCCGCGAATCGCACCTGGGTCAATTGCGACTCGGATCCCCACTCTTGCAGCAGGTTGTCTCTCACCGCGACGCCGTCGGACAAGAGCACGTGAACAGAGTCGTCCGCGACCACCACTGAGATGGTCATCGGTGAAGCCGTCGCGAGCAACGGCGCTTCGCCGAGGGTTCGCGCTGCGCCGAGGGTGCTTTCGCGCATCCAGAGCTGCGTGCGTGCGCTCGGTGCGCGAAGCGGCGCAACAATGCGCGGCGCAGACGGAGTCGACTGCACGATCGCCGGTCCCTTCGCGATCCAACCGACGATGGTCGACCGTTCGGCCGACACGGTGAACGGTCCTTCGCCGCTCAACACGACGGCTGCGATGGTGGGATGGTCGACATCCACAACGTTTGCCACGTTGAGCATTCCGTCGGGCACCATGCTTGCTCGCGCCCCGCAATACGCCTGCCGAAGCAGCGCGTTGTACTCGTCCGGCTCGAACGTCACCGGCACGCGAGCGAGCGGCTCGCTCGAGCGAAGCGCCTCCACCGTGACTGGGGCGCGTGCGCGGTAGCGCGCGATGTTTCGACACGCGCGCCCTGTTCCCACGAGCGGTCCGTTGGTAGTCCAAAGCGCTCGATGACCGTCGTTGGCGCGAGCGACGCTGAGCTCCGTAAGGCCAACGAGATGGGTCTCGGAGATCGACAGGTACGTCGACGAGATCGGTCGATCGCTCGAGAGCGGAACAACAAAGCGACTCCCTCCTGCGCGGCCGAAGCTCGCGATCGACTCGACGAGCAACAGGTCCTGCTCTTCGCGGCGATCGCGCTGAACCACGACGCGAACCGCAGTCGGCCACGACTGCAACCTCGTGACAGGCCGTCGCGGCTCGTCTGGAACCCACCACGCCGCGCGCGCGTGCTGCGGCGATCCGAGAATCAACACACGTCCCGCAACTGTGCGATACGACGGCGCCAGTTGAATCGGCGGCACGTGCAGCGCCCCCCGTCGAAGCACTTCGGCCGCGCGATCGACGGCAACAGCGCGCGCGCTGGCGTCGAGCGAGCCCCCGTCCACCTGCGCGTTTGCGACGAGCGGCAGCGCGTGGGCGAGCAACGAAACGAGCGAGAGAAAGAGACTCTTCATGCGATCGAGCAGGGTCCTCGGCACATGGTGCGCGTAGGGGGCGCGTTCCATCGCGAGATCGTGCACGGCGGGGGGGATCGCTACGTTCAGCGAGGGGCATCGACGCGCAGCAGGGCGTGGCCCCTTGCGAGACTCCCACTCGCACCACTTGTCATCGCTGCGATGGCGCACGACGAGCACTTTCTTCAGCGACTCGATCGACTGAGCGACGAGCACCTGGCGCTGGCGTTGACGCTCTACCGAGAGCCCGTGTTCGTGCGGGCGGCGATCGATGTCGCCGGCATCGGCACGGTGCCCGAGCGCGTGAGC
>LNEO01000281.1 GCA_001465015.1 Deltaproteobacteria bacterium Ga0077539
CTTCCATTCTTCGAAGGTCGCAAATTCCCGAGGAAGCTCGACGCCGAGCTTGTCTGCCCACCTGGCAGCGAAGTCGCCGAAGAGTCGGCGCCGCTGCAGATAGGTCTTCAAGTGATTGGCGTCGATGATTCGAATTCGCGGCGCCAGTTGTTCGACGGTGTGCCCTGCAAGTGCTGGCCACTTGCTGAATAGCGTGGCGATCTCGCGCTGGTTGGCTGGAGCATCAGGTGCGTCCGTGTTGATCACGATACCCAGCTCGCCGCCGGCCACCAGCGCTGCGACTTGACGTGCACGGTCCTCGCTCGACTTCTTCTTGCGAGCCTTCTTTTGGGCGTTCTTCTTGTTGCCACTCTTCGGCGGGACATACGTGGCGTCCCGCTTGGCGAGTGTTAGCCAGTCGCCGGACTTCACGGAGAATACGATCTCTTTCTCGGAGTCTGGAATCAGCGGGTCCACGTTGTGTGCGCTTCGAAAGGCGTCGCTGCGTTGCGTGGGCAGTACGCCTTCACGAAGTCCCCAGTCTCGACCGCCGTCTGCGACATACTTCCCGCGGCCGCCGATGGGGCGCTCGTTGTTGCCGCCTCGCGCGAGCCATTCGTCGGTGAGCAGGTCGGTCACCAGAGCCTCGAAGTCATCGCCTTCGATTTGTTTGATGCGCTCTAGTTTGAGCGCAAACCAACCTGCCTTCATCGCAGGCACTCTGTCACAAGCGCGCCGCACGAGCCAAGGCGACGCGGGACGGGTTTGTACGCGCAACTCCCGGTCGAACGGTGACGGAGGTGCTGGTTCGCTCCCTCGCGCTGCCCCGATCACGGGCGCGAACTCGGTCTCGCCCTCTTCTCGTCCGCCCACGTCGAGCGCTGCCGTGCTCGGTATTCACGCTCGCCCCGAGCACTTGTGTGATTCAACACAGCATCGCCTTCGAAACCAGTGGAGAACGCACGGCGGCGCGCAGTGGGTCGCTAGCGACTGGGCAGCATCGAGCCCTCGAGCGCGGCGACGGGCGATCGGTGCGCCGCCAGCCGCCGTCATGCCGTCGGTGCTCGAGCGTTCGAAGTGACACCCCCACGAGCGCAACGTGCCCGCTTGCGAAACGCGGCGCGCGAGGCGAACCTCGCCCGGTGTTCGACGAAGCGGCGCTGCTCGACAAGCTGAGAAAGATCGAGGCTCTCCACGCGGGCGCGACCACCGAGGGCGAGAAGATCGCCGCTGCGTTCGCTGCGGAGCGTATTCGCGAGCGCCTCGCCGCGTGGCGCAAGAGAGAGCCCGACATCGAGATGCAGTACTCGCTGCCAGACCCGTGGAAGCGCAGGCTCTTCATCGCCCTCTGCCGCCGCTACGAGCTCGAGCCCTTTCGTCGCGCGCGGCAGCGCTACTCGACGGTGTGCGTCTGCGCGCCAGAGCCGTTTCACAAGAACACCCTCTGGCCGCAGTACCTCTCGCTGGCCGAAGCGCTGCAGGCGCACCTCGCGGCGATCACTGAGCGCGTGATCAAAGCAGCCATCCACGACGACGGCCGCGACGACTCAGAAGTGCGTGAGCTGCCCGAGGGCGGATAGGGTCTCGGCGTCGAAGCTGCCGGCCTCGGTCCGACGGGGTCAACGGCGGGGGCGCGCGCGCTTCTTCGCGGGCGCGGCGAGCACGGCTTCGACCGAGAAGGTCCGAAGGACGCTCTCCGAGCTCGCGACGACGAGCTGCGTTTGGTCCGGCGAAAACGCCACGGATTGCCCGTGCTCGGCCGCGACGAACGCGCGCGACGCTGAAGGATCATCGCGCACGAGCAGCTCGACGACCCCTCCCCCGACCAACAGGGCGAGCAGCGATCCGTCGCGGCTCGGCGCGGCACGAACGTCGGTCGCGAAGCGTCGCTTGTGCCACTGCACCAGGGCTCCCGTGTCGGCGTCGTACCAACGAACGCCGTCTGTTCCGGTCACGACGAGCGAGCGCGTACCGGCGCACCGCGCGACCCCGAGCTTCGGGGCCGCGATGCGACAGAGCACTCGCCGCAGCACGGTGTCCACCACGACGATCTCTTTGGCGAGGGTCAGGGCCGCCCGCTCTCCGTCGAGCGAGAGCGAGAGCGTCCCGTGCGACGCGCGTCGAGCGACGGTCACGCGCGCGCCCGCGCTGCTGCAGAGCTCTCGCCCGTCCCAGACCCATGGCGCGCCGTCGTCCGTGACCGCGAACGCGCGAAGGTCACCGCAGGCGGGCGCTTGTTGCGAGAGCGGAAAGAACCTCGACGGGTCCCCGGTGTCCTGCGCGATCAGCGCGCCCGCTCGTTCGACCACGGCCCAGCGGCCGTTGGCCGACAGGCTGCTGTGCGGGCCGAAGCGGGCGTCGTCGATCGACGCGCGCGCCGGGCCGGACGGATCGAAGCGCTCGATGCCGCGTTGGGGGGAGAGCGCGATGATGTGATCGTCGTTCCATCGAAGGGCGTGGCGACGGGTGACGCCTTCGTGGGAGCTGATCGCGATGCGGTCGTCGCAGCGGACGGTCGTGAAGACCCCGCCGCGCTCGAGGGCGTAGTCGACGCTGCGAGCGGCGTCGGTCCAGCGCGCTCTCGCCGCGGACTCTCGCCGCAAAACGTCCACGATCTTGAATGTATGCGCGTCGACCGCGACGTGTCCGCTCAGCCCTCGAAGCATGATTCTGCCGTTGGCGAGCACCGGGCTCAACGACGAAACGACCATGTCTTGCGGCGCCGCGAGCTCGGTCACCGAGCGATCGCCGAGCGCGACGCGGAGCAGCTTGGGCTCGTCCCACTGACGCGTGGTGAGCACCAAGAGGACGTCGCCGTGGCAACGCATCGCGCTCAGTCGCTGTCTGTGGATCCACGCGTGCGGGTCGTCGTTGTGCGCGTTGACGTCGAAGATCACCGACGGATCGATCGGGCGCAGCGTCGCTCGATCGAGTCGAAGGACGTCCCGGTCCGTGCGCGCGTAGAGCGCGGTCCCGTCCGGCGCGAACGCGAGCTCGCGCAGCTCGAAGCCCGACGCGCACCTCTCGGGCGTCCAGTGGTACGTCGCTTCGACGGTGAGCGAGTCCTGGTCGAATCGCAGGCGCGAGAGCGATCGCGGAGCGTACACGTAGAGCTCGTCGTCTCGCTCGGGCGACGCGAGCACGGTGCCGTCGCTGAACGACGGGGCGACGAAGGTGCGGCGCGCTCCGCCGGTGTCGTAGAGGGTGATGTCGCTTCCGTCTCGGGTGTACGCGAATACCGGTCCAACCAAACGCGCTGTGTTTTCGTTGACCGAATCGCGATCGCGTCGGCGGATGGCCTTGGTCGCCCAGCGGTCGATGTCCAGCTCGACCACGCAGCCGGTCCACCACAGAGAGAGCGTGCGCCCGTCGCCCGAGAGTCGTCCGAGCGACTCGTGGTCGAGCTCGTCGAGGCGCACGATCTCGTCGCCGAGCACCCGGGTCGGAGCGATGGTGAACTCCGTCGGCGCGAGGGTGATCACAGCGCGCCTAGGGTCGTTCGAAGCAGTCGCGCGCGCAACGGTCCTGCGTAGCGCCGCCCTCGCGTAGCCCGGTCGCGGCAGGGTTCGCTCTCTCGACGCTTCGTCCCGAGAGCGCCTGCGCGCAGCGGGGCGCAGGACGAATTCGTGAGCCACTTCTGCGTGCGAGGCTCGCTCCGCGATACGGTGCTCTCTGCGGCGATGCGACCAAGACCCACCCACTTCCGCCTCGCGCATGACGACGAAGCGCTGGTCGCCGAGTCGCTGTCGTTCTACGCGGATCCGCGCGACGCGCGTGCTCGCGGACGAGGGCTCGGCGCTGCCGCGCTCGACGACTCGCGGTTGGTGGTCCACCGCGTAGGGCCTCGCACGGCTCGAAACACCCACGACCGCGATCGGTGAGGCGTTGCGCGGTGCGGCGATCCTCCTGTCTGTCCCTAGCACTTCGCAATCCACGGCTCGATCCGTCGGGGTGCGAGGCATACACTCGCGGGGGATGAACCTCCGCGCTGCGCTCGGCATCGTGTCGCTCGCCTGGCTTCCTGCGTGTCGAGACGGTTGCTCTCGGCGCGCGGCGGAGCCTCCGAGCCCAGCACCCCAATCGACACGTCCTGTCGAACCGCAGACACCCGCGACACCTCCAGGCCCCGCGACGCCTCCCGCGCCCGCGACGCCAACGGGGACGCAAGCG
>LNEO01000282.1 GCA_001465015.1 Deltaproteobacteria bacterium Ga0077539
CCAACCGTCGTTCTGCTCGCTCGCGGGGCGCGCGGCAGCGCGGGTGGGGGCTTTAGCACTGCGTCCACGGTCACCCTCGCGTCTCTGGCCACAGGACCACCAGCCCCACGGGCTCGAGCCTCCGCAGCGCCACGCGGTAGAGCTCGCGGATCTGCGTGGGCTCGGTCTCGAGCTCGCGTTGGATGCTCACGAGCCTGTCGTCCAACCAGCTCTTCTCCTGGCGAAACTGCTCTTCTTCGCGCTTGTCCGCGAACATGTCGTCGAACGTCAGCTGCGACCGTCGCTCGACCTCGTCGATGATCGCGCGCCGCTGCGTCCGCAGGATCTCCGTGAGCGCCTGCGACTCTTCGGTGGCCCGGCGCGCGAGCTGCTGCTCGGCCTCGATCGCCCGCGCGTCCGCTTCGCCGCGAACGTGCTCCCACAATTTCGAAAACAGCCTCGGCGCCGCGTCGCGCACGCGCCGTTGCAGCGCCTCGGACGCCGCTTCGAGCGTCGGAGCCTCGGCGAACACCTGCTCGAGCACCTCGATCGCCCGTCGGTCCGCCTCGTCCGCGAAGGGTTTTACTTCTTGCTCTTGCTCGCGGCCCTCCATCCATCGCGCCGCCACCCGCACGAGCTGATCGTGCAGCCTCGTCGCGCCCGGACCGAAGAGGCTCAAGCGACCGAAGGCGATCACGCGCACGAGCGCGTCGTGCCGCGTTCGAACCACGGTCACCCGCGACAGGTCGTGCGACGAGTAGCCCTGCGCGAGAAAGCGACCGAGCACGCGCTGCACCAGCGGGTGCTCCAAGTGCACGTGCGCGAGCGGCGAGTTCATCTTGGGCGGAGGACGAAACACGATCGGCAAGGGATTCTTCTTGCGAAACTCCCACAGCGGCTCGTCCCGCCCCCGCGCGGGACGCAGCGTATCAACAGTGTCCTGCCACGCGGCCGGCAGCTCGGGGAGCCTCCACGCTTCGATCTCGCCCACCGTGGTGCGCGCGAGCGACGGAGCCCCCGCGAGCTCGAGCCCTACATCGATCGCCTCGCGCAAGAGCAGCGGATCGAACTGGATCACCTTGCGCGATCGCTCGAGCAGCGCGCTCGCTTCTTCGATCTCGGTCCGCAGTCGCTGTAGCTCCGGGCGGTTGTCCTCGAGCTCTTCTTTCGCGGTCTGCCTGCGGTCGCCCGCGGACTCGGCGCGGTCCAAGAGCGAGAGGGTCTCGGTCGTGATCCCGGATTCCATCGCGGCGCTCATGCGCTCGAGCAGGACCGCGCTCATCGAGCCGAGCTCGCGCTGGATCACGTCCACCTTCTCGATGAGCTTCTCCAACACCAGGTCTTCTTTGCGACCCTGGTAGTGAAAGTAGTGACAGCGCACCTCGGGCGAGGGCTGCAACGTGCGGTCGATGCGGCCGTTGCGTTGCTCCAGGCGAGCGGGGTTCCACGGGACGTCGTAGTGAAACAAGTCCGCGCAGTGGCCCTGGAGGTTGACCCCTTCGCGCGCCGCGTCCGTCGCGACGAGAATCCGCACCGGGTGCTCGTCCGGCTCGCTGTTGAACGCCCGCTGCACCTCCTCCCGCTGCTCGTCGGACATCCCGCCGTGAAACACCATGACGCGCTCGTCGTCACGGTGCGTTCCCTGCACGGCGGCGCGCAGCACTTGGAGCAAGTAGCGCTTGCTGTCGCCGTACTCGGTAAAAATAATCACGCGACGGTCGGACCATGCGCGCGCTTTCGCCTGGGATTTTCCGGAGGATTCTTCGGCGCCGCCGACGCGCACCGCGGCGCACTGGTTCTTCTGGATCCACTCGATCAGCGCGAGCACCTTCGCGTCCGCGGTCCCTCGGTTTCTGCGCGCGGTGTCCAACATCGATCGCAACAGAGCCTTCGCCCGCTCGCCCGCAGGAGCCAACGCCAGCGACGCGCTCGCCACCTGCGCCTCGTCTCGCGCGTCGAGCACGTCGTCGTCCGGTCCATACGCGTCGTCTGCGCCGTCCGCGCCGTCTGCGCCGTCCGTCTCCGCAGCGTCGTCGAAGGGTGACTCTCCGGGCGCTGTTGATTTCGTGGGCTCTTCGCCGCGCGCCGCGTGCGCGCCGAGCGTCCGATAGAACGCCTCGACCGACGACAGCAATCGCTTCTGCAAATTGATGAACACCAGGCCACCGCGCGCGCGACCCGGCTTCATGAGCGCCGTGTACTCGGCCAACTGCCGAGAGAGCGTCTCTTCGACCTCGCCCGTGACCGGCCATTTCACCAGCGTTCGCTTGGGAAACTGCTCCACGCCGAGCTGCCGCAGGTCTTCTTTCAGCCGACGGACCATCACCGCGTCGAGGTTGCCTCGGTCCTTCACGCGAACCCCGCGGGTGAACCGCTGCGGATCCAACAGCTCGAGCAGCGCGCTGAAGCTGTTCGAGTGCCCGTTGTGCGGCGTCGCCGAGAGAAACAAGCGATTCTCGAAGCGCGGCGCGATGTCCCGCACCACGTCGGTGATCTTCGAGTCCACCGCGTACTTCTGCGCGCTCGCAGGAGCGGCCACGTGCGCTTCGTCCAGGATCAACAGGCTCTTTCGCGCGCGTTCGCCGATGTGCTGCAACAAGGGATCTCGGTACTCGGGCCGACGCAACAGCGGGTACGACACGATGAACCGCGTGTGCGTGGACCAGGGATTCACCGCGAAGCCGCGCTCTTGCCGCCGCCCCGCGATGAACGCGCGCGACATCACCTCGAAGCGCAGGCCGAACTTCTTCTGCATCTCGTCGCGCCACTGCAGGCACACGCTCGCAGGGCACACGATGAGCACGAACTCGACTCGCTGGCGGAGCAACAGCTCTTGCGCGACGAGCCCCGCTTCGATGGTCTTGCCCAGGCCCACGTCGTCGGCGATGAAGACGTTGGCGCGCGGGAGCGAGAGCGCTTTGCGCAAGGGCGCGAGCTGGTGCGCCATGAGCTTGATGCCCGCGCGAAACGGAGCCTGAAAGAGCTTGGCGTCCGTGGCCGTGACGCCGTTCCACCCGAGGGCGTGGAGGTAGGCGGCGAAGTGTCTAGGAGGGTCGATTCGCGAGGGATTTCCCAAGCCGTGTGACGCAGGCTGGTGCACGCGCGCGCCGAGCTCGAGCTCCCAGAGGACGTCCAGCGTCGCGCCCTGGTTGTCGTCATCGAGGCACACCAGCGCCACGCGCGTCGCGTGCGTGGGCTCGGGCGGCGGAACCACGCGCTCGACCAGCCACTGCCGATGCCGCACCTGCGCGATGTCCCCCACCCGCGGAACCTCCCGTCTCGCAGCATCCCCTTGCCCCCCACCGAACAGCCCCTGCGGCCGCACGCTCTCGCCCGCCGGATGAGCCGCGGCGATCCGAGCCGCGAGCTCCGAGCGCGATCGCCCCGCGCTGTCCAAGCCGTGCTTCGCGCACACCGCGCGCAGCTCGTCCCGCGTGAGCATCGCCAGCAGCGCGCCGAACGCCACCTGCCCTCCGTCCGAGAGCACGCCGAGCTGCTGCTCGACCGTCCCCTTCGGCGGAACGAGCACCCCCGCCGCCTGCGCGATCTCCAGCACCCTCGCCCGCGAGAGTGTTCCCAATACCGACCGTGTCGAAGGTGTGTTCATCCCGAGCGCCGCCCGCAGCTCGTGAGACTACGCCACGCTCGCCCCCCAATCGATACCCATCAACCCCTCAGGATAAACGCCGCCGATTCTCCGCTGCATCGGGTGTGATTGCGAAACGCGCGACCGCCAAACGCGGCCCCCGAGTGAGCAGAACGACGTTTGCCAAAGAGCCGCGGGGCGGCCCCCACGTGAGCAGAACGACGTTTGGCGCAGTGCTAAAGCCCCCACCCGCGCTGCCGCGCGCCCCGAGTGAGAGCAACGACGGTTGGCGCAGTGCTAAAGCCCCCACCCGCGCTGCCGCGCGCCCCGCCCCCGCCTGGAACGGCAGGGGCGGCGGCTTCGCATTGGGAAAATGCTGGCGAAAGCAGCATGCGTGTATCGTGATGGCCCTTGCTCTGCAAGGGCGAAGCAGCGCTCAGTCGTGAAAGAGATCGAGTCGAATCGTGCAGAGCGCA
>LNEO01000283.1 GCA_001465015.1 Deltaproteobacteria bacterium Ga0077539
CGCAATGCGAAGCCGCCGCCCCTGCCGTTCCAGGCGGGGGCGGGGCGCGCGGCAGCGCGGGTGGGGGCTTCAGCACTGCGCCCACTGTCGTTGCACTCACTCGCGCGCGGCAGCGCGGGTGGGGGCTTCAGCACTGCGCCCACTGTCGTTGCGCTCACTCGCGCGCGGCAGCGCGGGTGGGGGCTTCAGCACTTCGCCTACCGTCGTTCTGCTCATTGGGCGCGCGGCAGCGCGGGTGGGCTCCGCGTCACTCAGGTCGTTCGCATTCGCGCCGTCATCTCGATGAGCGCGCTCGCGCTCGCGCCATCTCCGAGGATCTGCGCGAACCCGCGGCACGCGGTCCAGCACTGCTGGCAGCTCGCGCGCTCGCTCTGTCGCCCCGCGAGCACGCTCAGCAGGTCTCTCGCCGAAGCGTTCTTGATGGACCCTACGGGCT
Organism: Deltaproteobacteria bacterium Ga0077539; assembly: GCA_001465015.1. Classification (GTDB taxonomy): domain Bacteria; phylum Myxococcota_A; class Polyangia; order Polyangiales. The sequence goes on from LNEO01000283.1 coordinate 437, forward strand.
CATCGATGCGCTCGATGCACGCGCTCACCGCCCCCACGTGATCGACGTTGAAGCTCTGCACGCCGGCCGTGCACGTCGGCATCGCCCCGCTCGAGAGCCACTCCCCCGCGGTCGACAGATACTCTCGAAAGACACGGACGTGCGTGTACTTCTTGTGCCACTCGACCAGCGATCGCGCGGCTTCGGGCGGCGGCAGTCGGTCGGGGCCGTCGCCGCCTCGACGATAGCCGTTGACGCTGAGCAAGGTGAGCTGGTGCCCCACGGCGCGCGCCGCGCTCTGCTCGAAGAGCGCAGGCAGGTCGCGCCAGTTGTCCTCCATGATGACGCTCATCACGTGGACCTGCTTTCCGCCGCGGGGAGCCTCGGCGCGAAAGTGATCGACCGCTCTCCACGCGCGGTCGAAGGCCCCCTTCAGCCCTCGCTTCTCGTCGTGCCGCGCGGCGTCGGGATAGTCGATCGACACGTTGGCGTGCACGAGGCCCGCCGAAAACAGGCTCTTCGACAGCTCTCTCGTGAGCAGCCACCCGTTGGTGAAGAGCGCGGTGATGTGATGCTCCGACAGCGCTTCGATGATGGGCACGAGGTCCGGTCGCACCAGCGGCTCGCCGCCCTCGACGGAGATCAAGAACGTCCCGATCTCCGCGAGCTCTCGGGACAGGCGCCGGTAGTCGTCGACCGTGAGCTCTTCGCTGCGCGGCGCGACGTTGGGCCAGAAGTCGCAGAACGAGCAGCGCATGTTGCACTTGTTCGTGATCTGGATCAGCGCTTGAAACGGCTTTTTGCCAAGGATTCCTGCGGTAAACGACAGGTCCTTCTTCCACGCTCGAAGCGAGCTCATCGAAACGCACCTCCTCGAAGGACCTGTTCTCCGACGCGCAGCCCCGCGTCGCGAAGCACCCGCGCGGGGTCGGGGTAGTCGTCCAGGATCCCGCCCACACAGTCAACGAGGGTCTCGACGTGCTCGCGCTCGAGGGTGAGCGGCGGGGTGAGCTTGAGGACGTTCCACCGTTGGGTGGCTGGCTGCGCGACGACGCCGGCTTCGAGGAGCTTCACGCACAGCCACTGTCCGAGGACCTTCTCGGCCACCGTGTCGACCAGCGGCGCGGTGAGCTTCTGCCAGAGCCCCTCGCGCGGACTTCCGAGCTCGACGGCGACCATGAGCCCCGCGCCGCGCACCGAGCGCACCATCGGGTGAGCCCCCACCCGAGCGGAGAGGCCCTCGACGAGCGCCGCGCCGTTCGCGCACACGTTTTCGAGTAGCCTGGGTTTTGCGCACTGATCGAGCATCGCGCACGCGACGGCCGACCCGATCGCGTACCCCGCGTAGGTGCTGCCGTGCACGTCGAAGCGGTCCATGGACCCGAAGGCCTTCTCGTAGAGCGCCCGGGTCGTGACCGCCGCGCTCACCGGAACGAGCCCGCCCCCGAGCGCCTTTCCCACGGCCAGCACGTCGGGAACGACCCCGTCGCGCTCGAACGCGAAGAGCGTCCCGGTTCGACCGAGGCCCGTCTGCACCTCGTCGAACACGAGCAGCGTCCCGTGTCGATCGCAGAGCTCTCGGGCGCGCTGCAGATACCCCGCTGGAGCGAGCACCGCGCCGCCTTCGCCGAGGACAGGCTCGATGATCAACGCGGCGGGCTCCTGCGAAGAGAGCGCCCGCTCGAGCGCGTGGGCGTCTCCGAACGGAACCCGCGCGCAGTGCTCGAGCAGCGGCTCGAACGGCGAGCGAATTCGCTTGTTTCCCATCACGCTGAGCACGCCCAGATCGAGCCCGTGGTAGCCGCCCTCGCACGAGACGAAGCCGCGGCGACCGGTGGCGGCGCGCGCGAGCTTCATCGCGCTGTCGACGGCCTCGGCGCCCGAGAGCGCAAGGAGGCTCACCTCGAGGTTGCTTCGGGTCGCGCGGCCGAGGGCTTCGCCGAGGCGAGCGGCGCTCGCAGACGGACCGACGTGGAGAATCCCAGGCTCTTTCGCGGCGAGCTGCGCGACGATCGCCGCGGAGAGCGCGGGAGGATCGTGCCCGAGGTTGGCCGACCCGAACCCCGCGAGCGCGTCGAGGTAGCGCCGCCCGCGGCTGTCGAAGAGGTACACCCCTTCGCCGCGCACGAACACGCGGCCGAATCCCAGCACGCCGAGCAAACGAACGAACGTCGGCGAAACATGACGGCCGTACCGATCGACAATCGCGCGCTCGTCTTCGTCGTTCACCGAGGCGTCGAGCGTACCTCCGTTCGCGCTCGCCTCAGCGGGGTGTTTGCCGCCTGCGACGAATCCACCATCGAAGCAAGAGGTCGAGCGCGAAGTACAGCGCGGCGAGGTACGCGAACGTGAAGAGCCAGTACCGCGAATAGTCCGAAAACCACCGGCGAAATGGGCGGTAGATCCCGTACGCGACGTTGATGTTGAGGCTCCAGTGCGTCAGCCACCGCGAGCACTGTTGCAAGAGCGCCCCGCCGAGCAGGGCCATCCAGTGCGCCCCCTCGACGAGACCGTCTCTCGCGATCGCCCGCAGGCCGAGCGAGAGCACGACGCCGTGGATGAGCACCGACGACAGGAGGCGCTCGCCGCCGAACAAGAGGTCCATGAGCCACAGGGGCGTCCCCGCGACGAGCCAGAAGGTGCCGGTCGCGACCAGCGCTCGCTCTCGAAACAAGAGACCCGCCGCGATGAACACCGCCCCGACGTTGCAGCCCCACGCGAGGTCCGTGCCGCTGCCGCGCCGGACGTGAACGATCGCGTGCACCGCCCAGCAGCCGAGGGCCAACCAGCCGTGGCGGGAGGCGGTGGCGCTTCGTTCGCGCTCGGACTGCGCTGCGGACTCCACGATTCGATGTATACCTGTCGCCCCCGCTCGGCATCCACCGACGGGAGCGTTTGCAGGAGCATCGATCCGTGGCCACATCGAAGCGTTCGGGTTCTAGGGGCACTTCTTCTCGCGGAGGCAGCGATTCGCCGTCGAAGACCGAGGCGACGCCGGCGGCCGAGTCCGACGAGCGCGAGTCCAACGACGACGGCGACGACGCGCTCGTCGGAGAGGTCGCGGACAGCGACGGCTCGGACGAGGGCTCGGAGTCGAGCCTCGCGGCCATCGCCCGCGAAGACCGAGAGAAAGGGCTTCGCAAGTTCGATCCGTTCGCGACGTACTTTCGCGAGATCGGCAAGCACAAGCTGCTGACGCCCGAGGAAGAGAACTCCCTCGCCGTGCGCTTCGTGCAGACCGGCGACGTGAAGGCGGCCTCGCGGCTGGTCACGTCCAACCTTCGGCTCGTTGTGAAGATCGCCTACGAGTACCGCCGCGCGTACCGCAACATGATGGACCTCGTCCAAGAGGGAAACATCGGGCTGATGCAGGCGGTCAAGCGCTACGACCCCTACCGCGGCGTCAAGCTCAGCTCGTACGCGGCGTGGTGGATCCGCGCGTACATCCTGCGGTTCATCTTGAACAACTGGCGCCTCGTGAAGCTCGGCACGACGCAGGCGCAGCGAAAGCTCTTCTTCAACCTCAACAAAGAGAAGCAGCGGCTCATGGCGCAGGGCATCAGCCCCGACGCCGCGGAGATCGCGCGTCGGCTCGACGTGACCGAAAACGAGGTCAACGAGATGGACCGACGTCTGTCCTCCGGGGACGCCTCGCTCGACGCGCCCATCGGCGACGCCGACGGAAAGCCCCTCACGCGGCTGGACCTTCTGCCCTCGGGCATGGAGCCGCAGGACGAGACCGTCGGCTCGGCGGAGCTCTCGGGCATGCTCAAAGAGAAGCTCGATCGCTTTCGGGCGACGCTGCAGGGCAAGGAGCTCACGATCTACGACGAGCGCCTCGTGGCCGAAGACCCCAAGACGCTGCAAGAGATCGGCGATCACTACTCGATCTCTCGCGAGCGCGTTCGGCAGCTCGAGGCCAGGCTCCAGGGCAAGCTGAAGAAGTTTCTGCAAGAAGAGATGGGCGCGGCGATTCAGTTTCGGTGATGGACGATCGCCCGCGACATCGACCGTCGGTCGGAACGCTCTCGCTCGTCGCCACGCCGATCGGCAACCTCGAGGACATCACGCTGCGCGCGCTGCGTGTGCTCAGGGAGTGCGACGTGATCCTGGCGGAGGACACGCGGCGGACGTGGCAGCTATTGCGCGCACACGAAATCAACACGGACCGTGAAGAGGGCGCGCGGCGCGAGGTCGAGCGGCTCGACGATCACGTGGCGAGGCACAAGGCCGAGCGCTTGGTGGCGCGGATGCGCGACGAGCGGGCGTGGATGGCGCTGGTCACCGACGCGGGGACGCCCATGGTGTCCGACCCGGGCGCGCTCCTCGTGCGCGCGGCGATCGAAGCGGGGGTGGCGGTCGAGTGCGTTCCGGGGCCGAGCGCGGCGCTGGCGGCGCTCTTGGTGTCGGGGCTTTCGGGCGAGGGCTTTCGCTTCGTGGGCTTTTTGCCGCGCGACGGGAGCGAGCGAACGAGCGCGCTCGCGACGCTGGCGCGAGATCCCCTGCCCACGGTGCTCTACGAGTCGCCGAGCCGCACGCACGACACGCTCTGTGACCTCGCTCGCGCTTGTGGCGGCTCGCGCCGCGCCGCGGTGGCGCGCGAGCTCACCAAGCTGCACGAAGAGACGCTTCGCGGGACGCTCGATGAGCTCGTCGAGCGCACCCGCGGGGGGCTCCTCGGCGAGGTCACCATCGTCGTAGACGGAGGAAGCGCGAGCGCCGCGGACAACAGCGAAGACTCGATCGACCGCGCGCTCGACACGGCGATGGCCGCGGGGATGAAGCCCTCGGCCGCGGCCCGAGAGGTCGCCAAGGCGCTCGGCCTCGACCGCGCGATGGTGTATGCGCGCGCCGTCGAGCGGGCGAAGACCCAATAGTGACCCGCAGTCACTCTGTAAATTCGCTCACGGATCCGCGATGGTGACCGCGCCGCCCCGCGACTGCTCGATGAGCTGCAGCGCGCGAAAGCGATACAGCGTCAGGTCCGTTCGCTGAAAACCCGGCGGCGGGACGTCGTGCTCTCTCACGAGCTGCGCGAGGGCCTCAGCCGATCGTCGCGTGGCCGCGCCCGTGGGCGGGGGAAGGTTGTACTCCCAGCGCCCGAGCCGCTCGTACCCGACGGCGAAGCTGTGCTCGTCGACGGCGCGATCGATCCACGCAGCGTCGCGGGTGTCCACCGTGCCTTTGTCGTAGAAGATCGCGACGGTGAGCAAGAGGTTGGGCGGCGAGCGTCCTGGCTCGGGCTCGCCGCGGATCGCGCTCGAGAGCGGTCCGTAGGGGTTTTGTTGGCGCGTTCCCCAGCGGTCGATGATGGCGTACGTCGCGTCGACGAGGGCGCGGGCGACCGATCCTCCGCGCACGGCGCGCCAGAGGATGGGCGCTGTTCCGTCGCGCACGACGACCATGACCTCGGCGGGCCTCGCCCCTCGGAGCGCTTCAGGAAAGAGTCGCTCGGGCGGCGCAGCGGCCCCTTGCATCATGAGCCGCACGCACGCGATGAGCTTCGGCGCGTCTTCGGCGGTGACCGTCGGGTGCTCTCGCGCTTCGTAGAGCGCCGCGCCGCGGTCCATCCACGTCGCCGTCACGTTGGGGACGGGCCTGTACATGCTCAGCGCGCGAAGCACCGAGCCGGCGGGGCCCTGCGCGGTGTCGGTTCGAACCACGAGCCCGTCGATCCGCGCGTCGCGCATCGCCCGCGCGAGCGCGTTGGAGTCGCGTCCGTCGAGCGCCGACGCGAGCCCTCCAAACTGGCGATAGTCGACGATCTGCACATCGCCCCGACGCAGCCCGAACGGAACCCGTCCCGCGATCGCCATCGTCCCGCGATCACGGAGCTGCGCTTCGAGCCCCGGGTGCGTGTCGATGCCTGGCAGCGCGATCGCGCCTTGTTGCGCGAGGCGCGCGGTGACCGCTCCGGCGGCGAGCAACGTCGCGGCCGTCCACTTGAAAATCGTCCAGAGCTTCACGGAGCGGTCCTGCCTGTCACTCGCATCGGGAGTAGCACGAGCGTTCGATCTGCCGGCGGAACGATGCACTCGATCCGCACTTCGGCGGGCGGCGGCGGCTCGCCATCGTAGTCGCGCAGGATCGAGAGCGCGGGCGCGACGCTCACGGTCACCCTGGGCGCAGCGTTCGTGTCTTCATCGTCGCCGTCGTAGCTGCTGATGAGCCGAAGCGGACGGATGGGCGGACCGAAGGGCCTGAGCGCAAATGGCGCAGGAAACGGCGTCACCGAAGGCGCCGCGTACATCTCGATCACGATCGGCTCTTCTGCCTCGAGCTCGCCAGGCTCTGGCGCGGCGCCGCGTCGGGCCGCGACGCGAATCGGCGTGAGCGACAGCGTGCCAGCGCCCGTCGCAACGGACGCTCTCGCGGCGGGCGTCGTCGATGGCCGAGCCGCGGACCTCGCTGTCGCTGCCGCGGGCCTCGGTGTTGCGGTCACAGTTGCAGTCGATGGCGCAGTCGATGGCGCAGTCGATGGGGTGCTCGACTCCATGGGCCGCAATCGAAGCTGCGCGGCGGCCGGCGCAGACTCGCACAGGGCGCCGAGCGCGAGCGTGAGCGCGACGAGCGTCGGTCGTGCGGCGGGCGTCATGGTGCGAGGGCGCGAGTATACCCCGAGCAGGTCGAGCGCGCTCACTGCGTTGTGATGCGAAGTTGAACGCTTTCGGCCCAGCGTTCGGCGCGGCCGGGCCAGCGCAAGGTGACAGCTGCCGCGCGCACTGCGGAGGCGCTGCACGCGACCCAGTGCTGTGCTCGACCCTGCGCGGGGGCTGCGAGGGCGGGATCGACGTCCGGCGCCGTGACCGTGAGCCGCGCCGCGGTGAGCGTGTCGTACTCGTCGATGCTGCGGGCGTAGGTGACGCGGAGCGTTCCCTCGTCGGTCTCGGTCCTGTGCTCTTCGAACCACCGCAGAAAACACCGGGTAATCTCGCGTCGGACCTCGTCGCCTTCGACGAGGGTCTTGAACGCGCCGCGAGAGCCTGTGTCGGCCGCGCCCGAGAAGGCCACCGTAATTGTCATCCCGCGCATCCCCGGCGAGCGATCCTGCGCGGTCATGAGCCGCGCGCTCTCGTCGCGATCGAGGGCGCCCACTTCGAGCCCTCGATCGACGAGCGATGCGAGCTGCGCGAGGACGCCTTCGGCGGCGGGGGTTCCGGGTTGTGCGGCGTTGAGGCACCGAGCCGCGGAGCGGGCTGCTGTCTCGCGGAGGTCTTGCCCGGGGCTGCCGCGGTCGAGCTGCGCTGTGTACGAGCTCGCGAGGCCGCACCACACGGTCGATGGGATCGGCACCGACCGCTCTCGATACGCGGCTTCGGCCTGTTGGTACGCTGCGGAGGCTTCGTCGAAGCGGCCCAGCGCGAGCGCGCGTCCGCCTCGCTCGACGAGCACTTCGCCGCGCAAAGAGCGGGAAGCGAGCACGCAGTGCTGATCGACGCACCGCGCGCTCGCCGGGCAATCGTCGGTGCGCGAGCAGCTCTCGCCCTCGACGAACGCGCGGTCTGCCCTCGGCGCGGGGCTGTTGGACGGCGAGTCCGTTCCTTGTGGCGTGCTCGTGCCGGTGGGCCTGGGCTGACATCCAGCGACGAGCGCGAGGGCGCAGGCGGTCGCGACGCGACGCGGCGCGCGAACGGTGGTGAGGGCAGTCATCGGGGCGAAGATACCGTCTCGCGCCGGCGAGCAAAGGCACGAAAGAGTGCGTTGTTCTCGCTCGGGGTGCCGCGCCGCGCCGCGCTGCGCGGAGGCGAGCCCCGAGCCGTTGACGCCCTGCGTCGACCGCGAAGCGACGAAACATCGGAGACGGCGCCCTCTTCGATTCGTGCGCGTTCGCGCGTTGATCCCCCTGCACAACGACGGACGCCTCGTGCATCCTGCGCGCGCTTCGGCGGTGTGCCGCTGAGTAACGAAGCGACGTCAAAGAGAAGGAGCAGCGCTGTGATCATCGGAGTTCCGAAGGAGATCAAGACCCGCGAGTATCGAGTTGGAATGACGCCTGCGGGCGTTCGTCAGCTTGCGCAGCGCGGACACACCGTGCTCGTCCAGGCCTCCGCTGGCGAGGGCTCGGGAATCCGAGACGAGCAGTACGTCGCCGCGGGCGGCAAGATCGTCTCGACCGCCGCTGAAGCTTGGGGCGCTGACATGGTCGTGAAGGTGAAGGAGCCGCTGCCAGCGGAGTTTCCCTTCTTTCGACCGGGACAGATCATCTACACGTATTTGCATCTTGCTCCAGAGCCCGAGCTCACGCGCAAGCTCATGGAGAAGAAGGTCCGCGCGGTGGCCTACGAGACCATTCAGCTCCCGGACGGGTCGCTTCCGTTGCTTCGCCCGATGAGCGAAGTCGCGGGAAAGATGTCCGTGCAGGTCGGCGCCACCTCGCTCGAGAAGTGGCGCGGCGGCAAGGGCGTGTTGCTCGGCGGCGTTCCTGGAACGCGCCGCGGGCGCGTCGTGATCCTGGGCGGCGGCGTCGTCGGTCGCAACGCCGCGAAGATCGCCATCGGCATGGGCGCGCACGTCACGCTCCTCGACGTCAACCCGCACACGATGGACTACCTCGAGGACATCTTCGGCGCGGCGGTCGAGACCCTCTACTCCAACCCGCAGAACATCGAAGAGGCCGTCTCTCGCGCGGACCTCGTCGTCGGCGCGGTGCTCGTCACGGGCGCCAAGGCTCCGACGCTCGTCTCGCGCGACCTCGTGTCCCGCATGGAGAAGGGCTCGGTCATCGTCGACGTCGCCATCGATCAAGGCGGCTGCGTCGAGACCGCGCGCGTCACCTCGCACGACCAGCCCACGTACGAAGAGCACGGCGTGATTCACTACGGCGTCGCCAACATGCCGGGCGCCGTGTCGCACACGAGCACGTTCGCGCTCACCAACGTCACCATCCGCTACGCGATCGACCTCGCGGACAAGGGCATCGAGAACGCGATCAAGAGCGACCGCTCGCTCTCGCTCGGCGTCAACTGCTGGGACGGCGCGTGCGTGTACAAAGCCGTCGCCGACGCGCACGGCCTCGAGTACACGCCGCTCGAGCGCGTGCTGAGCTGAGCGCAAACGGGGGGAGTGCATGGGGGCATAGGCGCCGAAAACTTCAAGGGCTGAAACAGAGAGATAGAGTAGCAAATCGAGCGACGAAACGACGGTTTGCATCGAGCCGCGGAGCGCGGCCCCCACCCGCGCTGCCGCGCGCAGTG
>LNEO01000284.1 GCA_001465015.1 Deltaproteobacteria bacterium Ga0077539
CGGTCACTCGACGTCCAGTCGACGAAGGATGGCGTCGAGCGCGTCGCGCGTCGCGTTGATCGATGAGACAAGGGCCTCGCGCTTGTCGTCGCTGAGCTTCTTCGATGCGCTGGCGAGCTGCTTGGCGAACCCGCGATCCGTGAGCTTCTCTTGCATGCGATCGAGCGCGCCCACCAGCGCAGAGACGTTGACGCGCACGGCCACAGGCTCGCTCTGCTCCTCGAGCACCGCGCGCACGTACGCGTCGATCCCGCGCGTATCGAGGTTGGTCGAGAGCACGTGCTGCGCAGCTCTGCGCAGAAGCTTGTCGTCCGCGAGCTTGAGCAGCCGCCACTTTCGCCCGAAATCGAGGGCGCGCCACGCGTCGCTGTTGAGCCGCTTGTCGTACGCCGCCGTGAGCACAGCTCGCTCGAGCTCGTCGTGCCTCACCCGGAGCTTCGCTCCGTCTGCGAGCGCGTAGAGCGCGGCCCAGATCGGGTTGTCGTCGCGATGATCGATCGCCGACGAAGTGTCCTCTCCGAAGACATGCGCGAAGAGCCACTGGCCAAACTCGGCCCAGGCGCTGTCCGCGCTGGCGCGAACCGCTGCGCCTCGCTCGAGCGCCTGCTCGAGCACAGCGCGGTCTGCGGGGCCGAGGGACGCATGCGCGCTCGACGCCGTCGCGATCGCGCGCGACCCGCGTTCTGCTGCTTTGGGAGCGAGCCGCTCGTTGGTGCGCTTCTTCGAAACGGAGCTCCGGTTCTTCGTTCGTGTGGCCATCGGATAGGAGGCAAGGATCTCGCAACTGCCCGCCAGGGCGAAAGGCCGGCAGTGCTGTTCGTCGATCGGGCGAGGTGCGTGGCGATCGATCGGCGATACACTCCGCCGGAAGTGACGCGACGAGACCCTGTCAATTGGCTGCTTCCTCTCACCCTGGGCGTCGGCGTGGTGATCGCGGGAGGGGTCCTGGTCGCGATGAACCTGAACCGCGTCCGAGCGTCGGACTCAACCGTCGAGCTCGCGCACGTTCCGCGTCCGGTCGACCGAAGTAGCCCGCCCGCTCCGCGCCCATCGACTCCAAGCGATATCCGCGACTCGATCCACGTGAGCCATTTGCTCGTGATGCACCGCGGGTCGCGGCGCGCTCCCTCGACGATCGTGCGCACCGCAGCGGCAGCGGGTGAACAGCTTGCTTTCTGGCAGGGATTTTCCAGCGGTCGCAGCGGAGTTCAGCGACGAGCCTGGCGCGGCAGCGCGGCGAGGCGACCTCGGGCGGATTCAACCCGGCCAGACCGTGGCGAGCTTCGAAGCAGCGGCGTTTGCGCTGCAGCCTGGCCAGACATCGGGCGTCGTCGAGACCGAGTTCGGCTTTCACGTGATCTACCGCTGGCCCGAGTAGCGAGCCGTTGCGACCCCGCAGAACGCGCAGCCGCTGCTGGATCGATATGCTGTGAAATCGCGCTCGACCCCTCCGGCCTCTCGTCGTTGGCGCGAGTGCGGTACACAACTGCCGTGC
>LNEO01000285.1 GCA_001465015.1 Deltaproteobacteria bacterium Ga0077539
AACGATGAGGGCGCGACCTCTGGCTGTGAGGCGAGCGAGCGTCCGCGTTGTTCCCTCACGAATACCAGGGCTGTCGCGCCCAAATCCGGTTCCCTGCTTAGCGATCTCGGCGTGTGTGATTCCCATGCGGCATTCGAGCGCAGGAGGTGCCCAGAGATCCAACAGCCACGACGGTTTGCGCCGCACGAATCGCACACCGAAGAGACAGTGTGCACGCGTAGCAACGCAACACATTGTTCATGGCGCACGACACACGCTGCCTGCGAGCGAGAGCAACGCGGGGTCATCCCCGGCCGCGAGGATAGGACATCCAACCGCGGTCGGTCGCCCACGCGTCCGCTGTCGGCGACCCGATCGCCCGTTGCCTCGTCTGCGCCCTTAGGCCCTTTGCTACCGCGCCGCGATCGTCCCACCGCCCCGCACCGTGCGATCTCCCGCTGTTTTTACAGGCGATACTGTGTTGGCATGAAGTCCGTCGAAGAGCTTCGAGCAAGAGCGCTCGACTCGTATGTCGAGTGAGGCGACCTCGACCTCGACTACAACATCAAGGCCGAGATCAACGCGGATACGTGCATCGGGTGCGACCTTTGTTACACCGCGTGCATGGACGGGGCGCACCAGTGCATTCACATCCCGGGACGCACCAAGGAGCAGTCGATCGCCGCGGGGCACGATCACATCCCCGACAGCGTTCCGCTCGTGCCCGTGAAGGTCGCGGGGATCCCTGCGGGCAGGCACGTCCCGGTCGTGGACGAACACGAGTGCATCGGTTGCAACCTGTGCGCGCTCGTGTGCCCTGTGCCCGGGACGATCACGATGGTCGAGCGCGCCGGATCACTCGGCAAGAAAGAGACCTGGAGCGACCGAGTCTCGCAGGGCCGCGACCTCAACCCCGGCGCGCTCGAGGGCACCGTCGCGAAGCGCTCAGCGGATGGATGGAGAAATCTCTATTGGAGGGGGCCTGTGCGCGTGTGACGCTTCTGCGAACGGTGCATCGAATGACGCTCGCTCCACGCCACGTTCGAACGACTGGCTTGCCATGGATTGTCTGCGCGGTCGCGACGTTCGCGTCGACCGAAGCTCTCGCACAAGTCACTGACACCGAGCTCGCTGCGCGAAGGACGCTCATCGATCAAGCGAGCGCGGCGCGGGCCGCGAACAACCCACAACAGGCGCTCGACCTCGCGCAGCGCGCGGGCCGCATTCAGATGACGCCGTCGTTGCGCATGTTCATCGCAGAGACGCTCGCCGCGATGGGCAATCACGCCGAAGCGATGGGCGCAGCCGATCGCTGCGCGCAGGAGGCAGACCGAGACGCCACCGCGAGCAACCGCGCGCAGATCCTCGCGAGCTGCCGCGCGGTCGCGACCAACGCGCGAACGCACGTCGGGTACGTCACGGTCACCGCGCGCGGGGCTGCGTCGCCGACGATCCGCATCAACGACACGACTCTCAGCGAGGCGCTCGTGGGAGTTCCCTTCGTGGTCAACGAGGGAGCGGTGCGCGTCAGAGTGACCGCGGACGGCTTCGCGAGCGTGTCGCGCGAACTCACGGTGACCGCGGGATCGACGGTGCCCGTCGAGATCGTGATGGAGCGAAGTTCGACCGAGCGAGTTGATTCGAGTACACGAAATCGAAACGCGCAGCGACCGGGCGGTTCCGATCGAGCGCCACGCGCCACAGGGAGCACCAGCGGCGTCGCTCGTGACACGTCGGGCTCGCGCGCGGATGCGCCAACGCGAGGCGCGCCCGTCGGTGCGGTAGTGCTGCTCGCTTCGAGCGCGATTCCGCTCGGCGCTTCGCTGGGATTCTACTTCGCGCGCAACGGAGCTCTCGCGGGATGCGCGGTGTATCCGACGTACGTCGAGTGCGCCAGCGCGCAGCAGGCGAGCGCCGCGCACGGCGCGAACACCTTCGCGATCCTCTCGGGCGTCGCGCTCGGCGTGGGCGTCGCGACGCTCGTGGGTGGGGCGGTGTGGCTCGGCGTTGGGCTCGCAGCGAGGCCTCGCCGCGAGCAGGGGAGCGTCGCTCCGATCGCGTTCAACATCGGCAACGACGGCGCAGGTCTCGGCGTTGCAGGGAGGTTTTGATCATGCGTTCGACGAAGACCATGCCTTTCGCGCTCGCGCTTGTCGCGGGCTGCACGGTACCCACGGACATTCGTGTCGATTCGGGCGCTGGCGACGGCTCGACCGACATCGTCGACGATCGTAGCGCTGTGGATGTCTCTCAGAGCGATGCGCTCGCGGACGGCGGGTTCGATGTCGTCGATGGTTCAATCGATGACACGGGCGTTGGCGACACTGGCATCGGTGACACGGGCATCGGTGACACGGGCGTGTCTCCGACGTGCGTCGCGTGCCCCGTTGAAAACGTGTGTAGTGGTTCGACCTGCGAGTCGGTCGGGACGCCGGTCGCGATCGCTCCCGCGGCGCACGCGATCGTGGCGGCTCGCTTTCCGAGGATCTTGTTCTCCGCCGGCGCGACGAGCGACCGAACGAGGGTCGATTTTTGCCGAGATCCTGCGTGCGCGATGATCGATGGCTCGGCGACGGTGATGCACGCGACGGGCGCGGCGAGCGCGTCGTTCGTCCCGATGTTCGACCCGTTCTCCGACGGGCGGCGAAGGTTTTGGCGCGTCGTTGCGGGCAACGCGCGCGGATTCGCCCAACGAGGAACGACCCCTCGCGCGATCCACCGGACGGGCCCGGGCAGCACGCGCGCTTCGCTGCAAGGGTGGGTCGCCGGCTACGCACAAGATTTCAACAACGACGGCAGCTCGGACCTCGCCGCGAGCTCTGGCGGATCGATCGATCGATTTCGAACGCAGCCGGGCGGGTGGTACGTGTTCGCTGGGCAAGCGAGCGGCGCTTCGCTCGTCTCGCCGTCGCCGACGACGGCGGGCGGCGTGTCGATTATGCCGCTCCATCCGCCGCCAGGAGCGCCGTTTGGATTGCGAAGCTACGGCGACGTGAACGGCGACGGATTCACGGATTGTTCGTGGAGCGCGCACACGGGCCTCGAGTCTGGGACAACGATCGGAGTGCGGGGCGGCATCGAGCTGTTTCACGGCGGGCCAGCGCCGCTCACGGCGTCGGCTGCGCGCTTCTACGGCGTCGGCGATCACGACTATCACGTCGAGGCAGCGGCGATCGGCGACGTCAACGGCGACGGGTTCAACGACGCGCTCATCGGCGCCGCAGGAGACCCGCAACCGGGGCTCCTCGTGCGAGGCAGGAGCGTGTTGTACTTGGGCTCGGCGTCGGGGCTCGCGAGCTCAGGTGTCATGCTGAGCGACACGGCTGCGTGGGCGTGGAAGCCGTTCTATACGGGCGACCTCGACAACGACGGTCTGTCAGAAGCCGGACTGGGGTTCGGCCATGTCGCGCCGAAGTCGCTTCGCATCTACCGCGGCTCGCGAACGAGCCCGCTCGCCGTCGAAGCGCCGCGGCTCGCTGCGGTAGACGCCGTGAACGACGACCAGTTCGGGCAGGCCATGGTCGTTGGCGACCTCGACGACGACGGGCTGCTCGACCTCGTTGCTGCGGGACGAAGAAACACGCGAATCTACGTGTTTTCTCAGACGGCGGCGCAGTCACTCACGTTCGCGACGACCCCGCGATACACACTGACGCGGCCTTCTGTCGCGAACGGGCCGTGGGCGGCGAGCATGGACGCGCTCGGCGATGTGAACAACGACGGGCTCGCGGACTTCATCGTGTCTGCCAGCGGCGCAGGCGCAGGGGCTGCGATCGTGTACCTCGGTCGGCCGTCGATGGCGCCGCGAGAGGTCTCGATCGACGTGCCTGCGGCGGATCGCCGAACGGCGCTCGCGTACAACAACTCCGTCGCGGGGCTCACGGACTTCAACGGTGACGGGACGTACGAGTTCGCGCTCGGCGTTCCGAACGCAGGACAAACCGCGAACAACACGGGGTACGTGTACATCTTCGGATGGGACGCTGGGACGAGCACGTTTGTCGTTCGGCAGCGGGTCGACATCAGCACGTACGTCTCGGGCGGAGCCGCAGATATCTTCTTTGGCATGGGAATGCGCTGACCAATCGAGCGCTCGCTCGGTTGAATTCTGTCGCGCTGCGGTCGTCGCGTCGCCGGGCGAACGAGGCGCTTCGTTGCGTCGACGGTCTGCGGGACGGTATAGCGCGCGGCCCATGCGCGCGCGCCGTCGTGTCTTCGCTCTCGGTGTTCACCCCACCGCAACCATCTCCCGCGCGAGCCCGTCGACCAACGCCATCGCCACGGTCGCGTCTGGCATCCCGAGCCACGCATCCCCCTTGGAGGCTCGCTGCTCTGCACGCAGCTTGTTGATCGCGTCGCGCTTGGCCGCGGTGATCTTCGCTCGCTCGTCCGCGGTCAGCCTCGCTGCCAGCCACTCGTCCAATTGCCCCGCGAGCCAGGCGTGTTGCGCTTCGTCTCGCGCGATCTCTGCGTAACACGCTCGCACGCGCTCGTCCGCGCTGTGCTCGGATTGCCACTGCGCGACGATCACGCCGAACAGCTCGCGCACGCATCCCTCGACCGCGTTCTCTTTCGCGACGTCGAACGCGCTCCGCAGAGAGAGCTCGTTGGAATCGGGCTCGTCGATCACCGCGCGCCCATCGAGCGCGCTCACCATCGCCACGTGCCGTCGCTCGTCCTCTGCGCTCGCACGCGCCGCGCGCACCAGCGACGCGGGAGCGTCCAACGCAACGAGCTCCCTCGCCAATCGCTCGAACGCCGCGATCGCCTCGGCCTCGAGCGCGACGGCCAGCCACCCATTGGCAGCTCTCGATGCACGAAGCGTCGTCGACTGCGCCCGCCTCCGTGAAGCGAACGCCGATCATCCCGCGCGCGACCGCAAAGCTCCCATTGAAGCGATCCACCTCGCGGCAACAAGCGCCGAGCGACAGCAGCGAGACGCTCGCGACGATGCGCCGAGCGAGCGAGAGAACGGTCCCCGAGGTCGTCATGCCCTTACCGATGCCACACGCGAAGCGTCCGCACAACCGCACCGCCGCGCGCCGCGTCTCCTGCTACGCTCGCGCTCGAGTGACCGCGGCTCGCGCGCTTGCCAACGACCCCGTGATCGAAGCCGCGCGCGCCGCAGCGAGCGAAGGGCTGCGCGCGGAGATCGCGAACGGCGCGCTCGTGATGGCCCCGGCTCCGCGTAGATCGCACCAGCACGCGCAGCTTCGACTCGTGGCGCAGCTCGATCGTGCGCTTCGTTTTCGGCGAGGTGAGGGGGGACCGCCGACGGGATGGCGCTTCCTCCTTGCGCCCGAACTGCACCTCGGCGTCGGCCCGGACAAGCTCAACCCCGACATCGCCGGGTGGCGCGCGTCGCGTGCTCCAACGCTCGAAGAGGATCCCATCACGACCGCGCCCGACTGGGTCTGCGAGGTGCTGTCGCCGTCGACCGAGGCCACCGATCGCGCGATCAAGCTCCCGCTGTTTGCCTCGTACGGCGTCGATCACGCGTGGCTGGTCGATCCCGACACACGCGTGATCGAAGTGTACGAGAGCGTTCGTGGCGGGTTCGTTCGGCGGGCGCGAATCGACGTGGACGACGCCGCGCCGCCGTTCGACGCGATCACCATCGCCCTCGACGCGCTGTGGGAGTGAGGCCGATCCAGCGCGTTTCGTCCGAAATACCCCAAAAACCTCGGCCCCCAGCGCGAGGGCATATATGCCTCTTTTCGGGCATATATGCCCTTCCAGGTGCGCTCCCGCCCGCGCGGCCGCGCTCGCGCCAACGATGAACACGACGCGATCGATCTTCGAGGCGCGCCCGGTGCGCCAGCTCTTTCTGCTCGACGGCCTTGGCGCGGTCGTCACCGCCGTCATGCTCGGCGTGGTCTTGCCGCGTTCGAGCCGGCCTTCGGAGTGCCCAGGCGCATCCTGCTCGCCCTCTCCCTCGTCGCCGCGAGCTTCGCCGCGTACTCGCTGACGTGTCACCTGCGCGCGGCCAGCGCCCGCATGTTGCTCGGCATCCCCGTCGCCAACACGGCGTACTGCCTGTGCACGCTCGGGCTCGTGGTGCGGCTCCGCGGCTCGTTGACGTGGCTCGGCGTGGCGTATTTCTGGGCGAAATCCTCGTCATCGCCGCGCTGGTGACGGTCGAAGTGATCGTCGCTCGTCGAGCGCGCGACTGATCGCGCGGCGACAAGAATGTACGATCGACAATGCACGGAAAAGCAGAAGCCTTGCCCCAGCCGTGCTCGAGCGTTCGCCGCGCTCTTTGCTCTGCGCCGAAGCGCGTTCATGCTCTGCGCTCCATGCCAACGCTCGAACCATGTGAAGAGTCCCACGCGCCCCACAACGTGACGGCCACGGCTGGTGTCGCCGCGAGGTGGCCCGTGCAATGCCTCGCTGCGCTCACGTTGCTCGTCGCAGCCGCGTGTGCGGCGCCGAGGTCCACGGTGAGGCAGGTGCCTGCTCCGGAGCTGAACGCGATCGCTCTGCGCCAGCTCTCCGCGGGTCATGTCGGTTGCCCGTCTGCTGAGATCGAGATCACCCAGTTTCAGGTGACAGAGACCGAACGAACGTTTCCAAGCGAGATTCACTCAGAGACCTGGACCGCGCGCTGCCGCGGCGTGACCTTTCATTGCTCTGGCTGGCGCGGTCACATCGCGTGCGCACGCGAGCTGCCCCCCAGTCCGTAGGGGATCGAAGCGAGGGATCCACGACCTACCGTCGGTGCACTCTCGGCTCGCGTTGACGACAGCACCCCGGGTGCTCACTCCTCGCGCACTGTGCCGACGAAACACGAGATCCGCGCGGACTTTGGCCGCGACACGATCGTCGTGTACCAGGCGTACGACGACCGCGTCGCGGACAGCGCGCTCGCGAAGGGGCGCTTCGCAGGGGTTGGATAGGACATCCAACGGCGGTCCGTCGCCCACGCGCGCGCTTTCGGCGACCCGATCGCCCGTTGCCTCGCCGGCGCCCTCGGCCCTTTGCTACCGCGCCGCGATTGTCACACCCCGACGCACCGTGCGTTTGCCGCTGTTTTCACAGGCGATACTGTGTTGGTTCGTGTGCGTCGCCGCGACTCGCCGACTTGCACCACGGTTCACGCGGTTGAATCGATGTGTCTTGCGCGCCCCGCGACGATGCGCTCGTTGGGCTGCATCTACGCCGATCGCGCGCGACGGTGGGGCATCGCGCGAGATCGGCGTCCATCGAGGCTACCAACGGACGCGAAACACCCCATTGCAGTCGTCGGACATCCAGACGCTCACGCGCGGAGCGAGCTTGACCCCAGCGACCGTGACCGCCGCGAGCATTCCCTCGACGACGCCGACGTGGCACGAGTCGCAGTAGTACTGGACATCTCGCATGGCGACGTGCGCCTCACGCGCCGACACCATCGAGAACGTGACGTTGTATCGCAGCATCACGCGGTACGTGTCGCACATCGCGCGAAGCGAGCTCTCAGCGTCGACCGCGCCCGCGAACGCGACCTTGCCGAAGGTCGTGTTCTCGACCGAGCTCCGCACGCCGCGCCCGAACCGGCGCAGCCCGATGCGCAATGGATCATTGGGCCAGAGCAGCCGCGCGGCGTAGACCATCAACCGCATGTGCTCTCGGAGAGAGACCGTCTCGAACCCGTGGTAGCGAACGCGCTCGGCATCGAGAGGTTTGCCCGCGGCCTTCAGCAAATCGATGAGGTCCGCCGAGAAGCGAGCGCGAATCATGGCCGTCTCGGGGACGCGCGCGATGAGCGCCTCGTGCGCCAGCGGCGCGTCCCATAGGGGGACCGAAAAGTGCGACTCGAGCGGCTCGAACTCCATGCTCATCGTGCGCGGTCGTAGCGGCTTCGTGCGGTCATCCATCGAGCGTTCACCTGCTTTCGCTAGCGTGAAGCGCGCGAACCGTACACGCAACTTCACGCGGAGTTCGTTGAGTCACCGTCGAGCGAGTGCCCGACGCACGCGGCTCGCGCTCAGAAATCGCGCGGGGTTCGAATGCTCACGCCGACGCGATGCGCTCATCGCTCCATCGCGCGCTCGCGCGACAGCGCTCGGCCCATCGAGTCGCGCGATCTGCGGGCGCCTCGAAGAACGGCTCCACCTCCCGCTACGAGAGGGTCACCGAACGGTTCCAATAGCGCGGGTCGCCGAAGGTGGTCATCTCGACGCCCATCGCGTTGGCGAGCGCGACGAGCACGCCGGCGTGCGACTGTGCGTCGAGTCGGAGAAATCTCCCGGTGCTGATGCGCCCGCCGCACGAGCCAGCGATGAGCATCGGGAGGTCGTTCTTCGAGTGATTTCCCCGGGCGATCGGCGAGGTGTACAGGATCGCCGTATTGTCGAAGACAGTGCCGGTCCCCTCGGGGATCGCCTTCAACTTTTCGATCAAGTACACGATCTGCTGCATGTACCAGGCGTTGACCCTGGTCAGTCGATCGATGTTCTGCGGGGTCGTGTCGTTGTGGGACATCGAGTGGTGACTCGTCGAGTTCGAGTCGTCCGTCGTGTCCGCATCGAACGGGTCCGGCGACGGTCCGATGCCGAGCCAGCCGAAGGTCTGGTTGCTGCCGCCGCCGTCGCTCCGCAGCGGGTACGTCACCACACGCGTCGCGTCGCACGCGAGCGAGAGCGCGAGGACGTCCAGCATCTCGCGCACCATCGCGGGCAATCGACGCTGGTCGTCGTCCGTCGTGCCGGCGCTGAAGCCCATGGGGGCGGTGCACATTCCACCGGTGTTTCCCAAGCGCTGCTCGGTCTCGCGCAGCGACGTGAGGTACGCCTCGAGGCGGGCGCGGTCCTCTCCGCCGAGCTGCATCGCCAGTCGGCGCTGCTCTTCGCGGACCCCGTCGAGGATGCTCTGTCGCCGCCGCTGCTCCGCGGAGCTGCCGGTGCCTGCTGCGAACACGCGGTTGAAGAGCGCGCGAGGCGAGTTGGTCTTCGGGAGCGGCATGCGTGCTCCCGAGTACGCGAGCGCGCCCACGCCGTTGGTGTTCTGGTTGGTGCCGAGCTCGAACGAGCTGAAGCGCGTGCGATTCATCGGGTTGGCGTTGATCGCCTGCGCGATCACTTGATCGATCGAGATCCCGCTCGCTTGCTTGGCGCCCTCGCTCGGACCGACGGCCTCTCGGCACGTGAGCAGCGCCGAGGTCGGCTCGAAGTGCGTACCGCCGTCGTACTTCTGGTCCACGCCCTTCAAGAGCACGATGTCCCGTCGGTGCGGCTCGAACGGCATCGTGATCGGGCCCAAGCGAAAGTCTCGTTCACCGCCGGACGGAAACCAACGGTCCGAGAGCGTTCCGTTGGGCGTCGTGATGATGATCAACCGTCGTGGTCGGTCGCTGTTGACCGGCGGCGGACCAGCGTCGGCGCTGCTGGGCTCTCGTCGCGAGCCGATGCCGAGACGGTAGCGGTCTGCGTCCGCGCCGCCGTCGCCAGCCATGCGCTCACCGTCGTAGCCGCACGCTGCGGCCTCGAGCCACGGAAGCGCGATCGCGACGCCCCCGAGTCCGCGGAGCAGGTCCCTGCGGTGTAGTTTCTGTTTCGTCATCGAGTTGCCTCACTGAATCGTCGGTGTGGAGTGCGAGAGCTCAGCGCCTCATGGCGTCGCCGAGCGGTAGAGTGCGTCGCTCGTCAGCAGCGACTCGGTGAACAGCTCCTCGATGCGGCCGCCGCTGGCGTCGACGCGCGACTCGAGCTCGTCGATCACGCAGCGGTCCGCCTCGCTCTCGTATCGGCCGTGCGCGTAGCGAAAGAACTGTCGGATCACGCACGCGCGCGCTTGTTGGCTCGCCGCGAGCCGCCCCAACATCTCGCGGCCGCTCGCGAAGGTGCCGTCGACGTCGGTCGCGATGAGCGACCCGCTCGAGTCGATCGCCATTCCGTTCTCCTCGCGGCGAAAGCGCCCGATCGCGTCGTAGTTTTCGAAGCCGAAGCCGACAGGGTCGATCTGTTCGTGGCAGCTACGGCACGACGGATCCGCGGTGTGCCGCGCGAACCGCTGCCGCGTGGTCAGCATCGGATTGGGCATCGGCGGCGTGTTGTCGACCGACGACGGGGGCGACGGAAGCGGCGAGCACAGGATCCGCTCGCGGACATACTGCCCTCGACGGATCGGTGAGGTCTGACCCGCGCCCGAGTTGCGCGCGAGCAACGACCCGTGCGTGAGCAAACCGAAGCGCTGCATCGGGTCGAACTCGACGCGCTGAAGACCGCTTCCGCTCGGCGTGCTCGCGCCGTAGAGCGCCGCGAGCCGCGCGTCGACGAACGAGTGCCGCGCGTCGAAGAGGTTCGCGATCGTCCCGCGCTGCCAAGACAACTCCTGCAAGAATCGCTGCGTCTCGCTCAGCATCGAGTCGCGCAGCTCGTCGTTCCACATGGGAAACGCCGCGCGATCCTTCGTCAGCCTCCGGACCGCGTCGAGCCCCAGCCACTCGCTGAACACGTGCGCGAGGTGCACGCGCGCCTTCTCGACCGGCTCGCCGTTCGCGCCGCGCGTCATTCTCCGCACCTGCGCGCGCAGCTGCTCGATCGTGCCGAGCGCACCGACGCGCGCGGCCTCGAACAACGCCGCATCGGGCATCGTCCCCCAGAGACCATAGGACAGCCGCGACGCAAGCTCGTAGGGGGTGAGTCTTCGACGGTCCGCGCGCCCCGCGACCGACGACCCAACCTCGACGCGATACAAAAAGTTCGGCGAGAGCAACATCTGCGCGAGCACCGTGCGAAAGCCCGTGCGCGGGTCCGCGCCCATCCGTGCGCTCGTGTAGCTCGCGGTGAGCGACGCCACCTCCTCACCGCTCAACGGTCGACGATAGGCGCGCGAGCCCAACGCCTCGATGAACTGCCGAACGCAGCTCATTTCCATCGCGCCCGTCGGAGCGCATCCGGCCACGCGCGCGAGCCCGTCTCCCTCGAGCGCTCGCGCTGCGATCGCGTCGGCCGCGCGGTAGTACTGCTCGAACAACGTCGGCGAGATGCTCAGGCTGCCGACGTCGTTGTCGAGCACGCCCTCGCGATTCTCCGGCGCGAACTCGTTGGCCGGTTGGGTCGTGTCCCCCAACAGATCACGAACCGTGTTGTTGTACTCATAGTGTGTGAGCCGTCGCAGCGGAGACGGCCCGATGCTCTGCGCCTCGACGCTGTCTGGCGCGCAGCGCGACGGTCTCGATGGGGACATCGGACCGCCATCCCCGGACGCGTCGCCGATCGCGCCCGCACAGCCAAACGACGTGATCGCCAGCGCGAGCGTCCATCCGCCGCACACGCGCCGCGCCTGAGAAAATCGTGCTCGAGCTCTCGTACGGTCTCGCAAGCGTCTGCGCTCCTTCTCGCCTCCGCGGCTCGTGCCGACGGAGACGCTAGGGTCAGTGCCCGAGGCGCGCGCGACGCGCTCACATTTCGACAGCGATGCGAGCGTCAGCCCGTAGGGTGTGCGTGCAGGTCGGCCCGTGCGTCGAGCCGCTCGAGCGCTTGCACGTAGGGCCGCGCGCGACGCTCGGCAAAGCCATCGATGAGCAGTCCGATGCCAGCGAAGAAGACCAACGCGACGCCGACGCCGCGCGCGCCGTCGTTCGAGAGGGCGAAGCGAAGGATCAGCCCGCACACCGCAAAGAGCGCCCAGGCGGTGAGGTACACCGGCCAGGCTCGGTCGACCTTCTGCATGCGAGTGATCTCTGCGCTGCGCGTCGCCTCGGGGCTCGACGCGAACCCTGCGTGCAGCGCCGCGACCTGAGCGGGGGTGCGCGCTCCGACCG
The DNA here is from genome assembly GCA_001465015.1 of Deltaproteobacteria bacterium Ga0077539. Classification (GTDB taxonomy): domain Bacteria; phylum Myxococcota_A; class Polyangia; order Polyangiales. The sequence continues at coordinate 11,726 of LNEO01000285.1, forward strand.
CGCCGCCCGTCGCGAGCAGCGCCAGGCCGAGCACGAGGCACGGAGCAGCAACACCGCGGTCGAACGCGTCGTGACTCGACGCGAGCAGCCATGCGCCGAACGCGATGCTGGCCAGTCCAATGGGCACCATGAAGAGCAGCGCCTCGAGGCGCTCTCCGCGGAAGTACGCGTCCAACACTGTCAGAAATCGCATCATCGGCCTCGGAGGGATGGGGTCGAATCTGGGTGGCCGAGCTCGCAGCCCGCGCGAGTCCCTCCAGCCAGCGTCGATGAACGTGCAACAGTCCCGCGTGCAGCGCGAATCGCAGCGCGCCGCGCGAGCCCGTGCTGCGCCTCGTCGGTGCCGACCGGCGCGCCGCCGCCGAGCTGCAGGATTGAACGATATTCGTCTGTTTAGTTCAATCGGTCAAGTCTGGTACTCTCCGTGCGATGGCCTCACCGAAGGGCGAAGACACGCGTCACCGGATCGTCGAGGCGGCGGTCACGCTGTTCAGTCGCTACGGGTACAAGCGGACGTCGATCGAGCTGCTCGCGGCGGAGGCCGGCGTCGCCAAACCGACCATCTACGCGTACTTCGCGGACAAAGACTCGATTTTTCGCGCCGTGGTCGAGGCCGTGTGCGCCGAGCTGCTCGAGCGCGCCGAGGCCGCTGCTTGCGTGCGCGGAGCGGTCGAGGAGCGGCTCGCGGCGATGCTCGCGGCGAAGCTCACGAGGTACTTCGAGCTCGTGCAGGCCTCGCCGCACGCGCAGGAGCTCGTGGACTCGCAAGGGAGACTCGGCGCCGAGATCGTTCAGCGCACGGACCGGGCGTACGTCAAGCTCTTGGTGGCGGTGATCGAGGCGGACAAAGACTTGGACCCGTCGAGGATCGGGCTGTCCGCCGCGTCCGCCGCGCAGCTGTTGCTGCGTGCGGCGTCGGGGGCGGCGTACGACGCGACGACGACGGTCGCGCATCGAAAGCACCTCGGCGAGATCGTGCGCGCGATCGTCGCGGCGATTCGGCGTTGATCGGGCGTTCTCGTGCGAGCCGCGACCACACCTCCTATGCCGCCAGCGCAGTCAGAGGCGACGCGCAGTCCGATCGCGCCGTCGTCCGCTGCTTCACGGCGCGCTCTCGGGCCCCGCGTCCGTTGCTCGTTCGTGAACGCTCGGCGGGCGTGTCGATTTGCGAACGCTACCGACGCGATCCGGGCACTTGAGGGCTGAGAGGATCATTCTTGTCCAAGGCTGCTCGAGCTTCGACGACGGACCGAACGAGCAACGTCGTGGCGTTGCCGTTTCAGGGGAACGACGAGTCGCTCGTGCGCGGGTGCGTCGCGGGCCGAGCGAACGCGCGCGAAGCGCTGTTTGTGCGATTCGCGCCCCTCGTCCGTCGCATCCTCGTGCGCACCCTCGGCCCGGCCGATGAGCTCGCAGACGTTCTGCAAGAGGTGTTCGTCGAGGCGTTCGCGTCGATCCGGCAGCTGCGCGACCCGTCCAGCCTGCGCGCGTGGATCTCTCGAATCGCCGTGAACCGCGCGCGGCGCAGCATTCGGTCTGCGCGTCGCCGCCGGTGGCTTCGGTTCTTCTCCCCCGACGAGCTGCCCGAGCGACCGCAATCTCCCGCGGACCTCGAGCAGTCGGACGCCGTCGCGCGACTGTACCGCGTGCTCGAGTCGCTTCCCGAAGAAGAGCGCGTCGTGTTGTGTCTGCATCGAATCAACGAGACGCCGCTCGAGGAGATCGCGCGGCTCTGCGACCTGTCCCTCGCGACGACGCGACGTCGACTCGCCCGCGCGAACGAGCGCCTCGCCCGGTGCTGTGCAGCGGACCCAGCGCTGAGGCAGTATGTTGGAGACACGAATCGATGACCGCGCTGGATGAGCTATTTCGCCGCGCAGCACGCGCACAGGACGAGTCCGAGCAGTCCGATGGCGTCATCGACGAGGCGCATCAGAAACTCGTGTCGTCGGGCGCGATGACGGCGTCGCCGCGCCGCCGAACGGTGTCGGCGCGCACCGGATTGGTCCTCGGCGTCGCGATCGCCGCCGCCGCGGTGTTCGGGCTCGTCAGCGCTCGCTCCCGATGGACGAGCAGCCCTCGGGTGAGCGACAGCGAGCTGCGTTTCTCCGACGGCTCGACCATCCAACAGCACGGCGCGCTCGCGCGGATCGAGAGCGTCGATCGCCACGGCGCGACGGTGCGGCTCGAGCGAGGGATGATCCACGCGGCGATCGAGCACCGATCCGACACTCGTTGGACCATGCTCGCAGGCCCCTTCCGCATCTTCGTCATTGGAACGAAGTTCTCGCTCTCCTGGGATCCGTCAGGGCGACAGCTGAATCTCTCGCTCACCGAAGGCGCCGTCCAGCTCCAGGGCCCGCTCGTTGGTTCGCAGCGCGTCAGTTCGTCGCAGAGCGTCCGCGTCGACCTCGAGACGCAGACCGTTCAATGGTCCGGCGCGGATGCGGGTGCCGTAGTCGCTTCGAGCGAGCCCGGCGGAGGCGAGCCTGCGGTCGAGCCTCCTTCGAGCGCATTCCCCGTCGAGCGTCCGAGGCCCGACCCCGCGCCGCGCCCCTCGTTGCGCCCCGGCGATTCAATCGCGCGTGGCTCCGGCTCGCGCGCGCCGCTTCGAACGCAGCCGGCGCCCCCCGAGAGTGAAGCGGTCGAGACGGCGAGCTCGTTGCTCACGCGCGCCGAGCAGGCGCGACTCGACGGCGACGCTGCGCGGGCGCGGGCGCTCTATCTTTCCGTCGATCGACTGTTTCCAACGAGCCGAGAAGCCTCGACCGCGATCTTCTTGTTGGCCCGTTTGCGCGCGGACGTGGACCGCGATTGGCGGGGCGCAGCCGAGGACTTCTCTCGGTATCTCTCGGTCGCCCCCGACGGTCCGTTCGCGGAGGCCGCAGCCGGCCGACGAATCGAGGCGCTGCTTCGCGCTGGAGACTTCGTCGGTGCTCGCCAGAGATCGACCGAGTATCTGCAGCGCTACGCGGTCGGCGCCCATCGATCCCTTGCGGAGCGCGTCGTGAGCGGTTCGACGCTGTGATCGCGCGTCGTCTGGGCCTCGTGGCCGCCCTCGTTTCGCTTGCAGCGCCCGCGCGATCCCACGCGAACGGCAGCACCGTCTTGGTGCTCGTGGACCCCGACAGCGGCGTCGGCGCCGCGATCGCCCGCGAGCTTCGCGCTGCAGGGCTCGAGCCTCGCGTGAGAGACACAGTCACCACAAACACCGATCACGTCGAGCTCGAGTCGATCGCGAGAGCCGAGTCCGTCGGCGCGGTCGTTCGAGTGCATCGAGAAGGGGGCCGGGTCTCGCTGTGGTTGACCGACCGATTCACCAGAAAGAGCTCGGTTCGAACCGTTCAATGGACCGGGAACCACGCGTTGCTCGCCGTGCAAGTGGTCGAGCTCCTTCGGGCGAGCCTTCTCGAGATCGATCTTCCTTCGACCCTGCCGCCCGAGGTCGCGCCGCCGCCGGCCGTTCGGAGGCTCGTCGCGCGTCCGTCGCCGCCCGCACGCTCCGAGTCGTTCGGCGTCGGGTTCTTCCTGGGCGGGGGTGTTTCGCTCAGCGTCGGCGTCGATCCCGCGCTCATGATTCGTGCGGACATGGCGCTGAGCCTCGGGCGATGGGCGCAGCTCGCGATCGTCGGACAACACGCCGCGATGGTGTCGTCGCTGGGCGGCCCCGAGGGCGCGTCGAGGCTTCACTGGACGACGCTCGGCGCGTCGTGGGCCGTGCGACTCCGATCGGCGGACGCGAGGTTCGCGCTCGATCCTGGGCTCGTCGTGGGCGCGGTGAACGTCGAAGCGAGCGGCTCGACCATGACGCCCTTCGTCGGCAGGAGCGCGCAGCACTGGGGCTTCTATGGCGCGTTGGCGGTGACCGGCGCAGCGCAGCTGACGCCCGGGATTCGCGTTCGATTCGCGGTCGACGTCGGCCTCGTCGCGCCAGCAGCGGAAATTCGCTTCGCGGATCGGTTGGTCGCCGTGTGGGGCGAAATGCTCGTCTCCGCGGCGCTCGGAGTGGAGGCTGGCCGATGGTGATGCCGCGGTTCGCGACGGCGTTGGTGCTGTGCGTGGGGCTCTCGGCGTGCGCTCGCGTTCGGCTCGACCCCATCGTGCGCGAGGACGCAGCGCTCGGCCATGATGCGACCGACGAGCGAGCCGACGTCGCGACGACCGATGGCGAAGAGACAGCCGCGGACGGTGGCTCGGACGCTGCGCCCGAAGCGGGTCGATGCCCCGACGAATCGTCGCAGCGCGTGGTGATCGCGCTCGACGAGGACGACGGGCAGATCTCGATCCGAGGCGTCGGGTGGGTGTTCGACACGCGAGGCGAGACCCCGCCGAACATGCTGCCGCGCGGCATCTACATGGGATACTGGAACGGCGGCGCGACCTGGGGCTTCTTCCGCTTCTCCCTTCGCAGCGCCGTCCCCGCGTCGATGCGCATCGCCGACGCGCGCTTGCGGCTCTGGGGAATCGCGCGCGACGGCGATTGGAACCGCGGTCAAATGGCGCTCGAGGTTCGCGCCGAGCGAGCGGCAACCGCGCTTCCGGTGTCGAGCGCAGCGCAGCGCCCGTTCAACGCCGACGCAGGCGTCACCCTCACCGACGCGCGCGTCCGGTGGCCGATCGAGCGCGACGCGTCGGCGTGGGCCATCGACGCGCTCAACGAGTCACCAGACTTGTCGCCGCTGATCCGCGAGCTGCAGCAGCAGTTCAGCGGCTTCGCAGCGGGCGCGTCTCTTCGACTGTGGATCGCCGCGCCCGCAGAAGATGCGTTCGACCACGAGGTGGCAGCGCACGACGTAGGCAACGCCGTGACGAAGGGCGCGCAGCTCGAGCTCGTGTTGTGTCCTCGATGACTCCTCGTGTGTGCCTCTCGAACGGGCAGGCAACACAGGGCGCGTTCGACGCCAACCGTCGACGTTCGCCCAGCGTCAATCGATGAACGGTTGTCGCAGCGCGCCGTCAACGACGATGGACTTGGCGATCCTGTGCGCTGGGCAGCTTCGGCGGTCGCGCGCGGCGCTGCGGCCGACGCGACGGGCGTAGCGCGATCGGTCAGTGTTTTGGCGCCGGATGCGAGTGTGCGCGCGCCGCCTCGACACTAGCCTCGCGCTCGATGAACAAAGCAGAGATTCAGAGGCTGGTGGCCGCGCAGCGCGCTGCGTTCGGCGAAGGGCGCACCCTCAGCATCGAGTCGCGTCGCGCGTCGCTCGAGCGGCTGAAGGCGTCGCTGTTGAAGCACGAGGGAGCGATGTTCGAGGCGGTGCGCAAGGACATGGGGCGCGCCGAGGTCGAGACCTACTTCATGGAGATCAACATGAACCTCGAGGAGCTCGACTTCGCGTTGAAGCACCTCGACGCGTGGGCCTCGCCACGGTCCGTCAAGACTCCGACGTTGTTCTTCGCGGCGGACAGCGAGCTTTACCCCGAACCGTATGGGGTGACCTTGATCATCGCCGCGTGGAACTTTCCGTTTCTTCAGCTCTTCAGCCCGCTCATCGGCGCGCTCGGCGCAGGAAACACCGCCGTGCTCAAGCCCGCTGGCGACAGCCCGCATTGCGCTGCGGTCGCCGCGCAGATCGTCGGTGAAGCGTTCACCCCAGACATCGTCACGGTGGTCGAAGGGTCGAGCGAGCTGACGACCATGCTGCTCGAAGAGAAGCTGGACTACATCTTCTTCACTGGCAGCCCGCGCGTGGGGCGGATCATTCAGAGCGCTGCGGCGAAGCACCTGACACCCGTGACGCTCGAGCTCGGCGGAAAGAGCCCCGCCATCATCGACGAGAGCGCGGACATCGACCAGGCGGCCAAGCGCGTGATGTGGAGCAAGCTCTTCAACGCCGGGCAGATTTGCGTCACCGTCGATCACGCCTACGTGCACGAGAGCGTCCACGAAGCGTTCATCGAGTCGTGCAAGACGTGGGTCGCGGAGTTCTACGGCGCAGATCCGTCACAGAGTTCCGACTACGGGTTCATCATCAACGCGCGCAACTTCGAGCGCGCCGTCTCGTATCTCGACGCCGGAGCGCGCCTGCGACACGGAGGTCGCTTCGACGCCGAGCGCAGGTACATCGAGCCGACGATCTTCGATCAGGTCGATGAATCGTCGCGGTTGATGAAAGACGAGCTGTTCGCGCCGATCCTGCCGGTGCTCAGCTTTCGTTCGCTCGACGAGCTGCTCGCGCTGCAGCGAAGCAAGGACAAGCCGCTCGCGCTCTACTTCTTCAGCAAGGACAGCGATCGTCAGCGGCAGGTGATTCGCGGAACGTCGAGCGGCGGCGTGACCATCAACGATTGCATGAGCCATGGCGGGACGCTCTTTCTTCCATTCGGAGGCGTCGGCAACAGCGGAATGGGCTCGTATCACGGCGCAAAGAGCTTCGAGACGTTCTCGCACATGAAGGCCGTGATGACCGCGCCGACCGCGCGCATCTTGGACCTGCCGCTCAAGTATCCCCCGTATGCAGGCAAACTGGCCACGGTGAAGCGGCTCGAGAAGTTTCACATCATTTGATCGGACAAGCGGCTGGGAGGCGCGGCGCACCGCCTGCTGAATCGCCGCGCGCAAGCACGCCGCCACGTCGCTCGCCCCCGCGCACCCCGCGCTCGTGGCGAGCTGCTCTGCGATCTGCGCGCTCTTCGCGGGAGCAAAGCAATCGCACCCGCCGCCGCTGTGCGCTGCCGCGACGCTGAACAACCCGCGCCCCGCTGGCGACGCTGCGACGGCGCACGTCTGTGATCCTCCCGCAGAGGTTCCGAAGACCATCACGCGGCTTGGATCACCACCAAAACGTCGAACGTTCTGCTGCACCCAGCGCAGGGCGGCGAGCACGTCCATCAAGCCGTAATTGCCCGCTGATCCCGCGGCGTTCTCCGCGCGAAACGCTGGGTGGGCGAGAAATCCAAGGCTGCCCAAACGATAGTTGACGGTGACGACCACGACGTTGTCGGTGCGCGCGAGTCGCTGGCCGTCGAGCACGTTCGCGGAGGATAGGCCCGCCAACCGCGGTCCGTCGCCCACGCGTCCGCTGTTGGCGACCCGATCGCCCGTTGCCTCGTCTGCGCCCTTAGCAGGGAACCGGATTTGGGCGCGACAGCCCTGGTATTCGTGAGGGAACAACGCGTACGCTCGCTCGCCTCACGGCCAGAGGTCGAGCCCTCATCGTC
>LNEO01000286.1 GCA_001465015.1 Deltaproteobacteria bacterium Ga0077539
TGGCGGTTCCGCTCTTCAAGTGCCTTCGTGAAGGGTGCACCGAGCCCACTGCGCGCGAGGTGATGACCAGGGTGCTGCGCGACGAAGTGAGGCACAGGGACTTCGGGTGGACGCTGCTCCCGTGGTTGCTCGAGCTGCCCGTGGCGGGCGAGCTGCGGGGGATCATCGAGCGGGAGCTTCCCTTGTGGTTTCGGCGCGTGCGTACGGCGTACGGAGCGACCGCCGGGCGCGCCGTCGGAGCCGATCGCGTGGTGGACGACAGCGCGCGGGCGTGGGGATTGATGGAGATCTCGCGGTACGCGGCCGTGGTCGAAGAGACGTTCGACAAAGAGTGGCGGCC
>LNEO01000287.1 GCA_001465015.1 Deltaproteobacteria bacterium Ga0077539
GCCGAGGGCGCGTGGCTCGCGGCGAAGCAGTGAACGGGGCCCGGCGCGAAGATCCCTCGAACGACGAGTTCGCGGCGCGATGTGTCCTCGATGTGCGCAGCGAGTGCGCGGGTCAGAGCGTGCCGACGAAGCGAACGAGGGCGAAGGGGTCGGGCGTGGTTCCGAGCGCGAATCGGACGGCCTGACCGTTGAGGACGAACAGCCCGTCACGGGTGGAGATCACATCGGTGAGCCCGTTGGGGAGGTCTACGTTGGTCGAGTCCGCACGGGACCAGTCTGCGAGGGTGGGCGTCACGCGAATGAGCTTGCTCGTGAAGGCGACGTAGACGCTGCCGTTGGCGTAGGTCATTCCGTCGGCGCCAGCGAGGGGCGTGAGGTCGGAGAAGCGGCCGTTGATGGTGACCGCGCGCACCGACGCGTCGCGAAGATCGACTCGCACGAGGCTCGGCGGTCCGTAGAGCACGGTCAGCAGCGCAGACTGATCCGGGAGGACCAGCATCGCGTTCTGCCCGATGAACCTCGCCGAGAGCGCCGGGCTGTTCACGAACACCGTCGGAGCAGCGCTGACCTCCGCGCGGTAGATCCGCCCCTGCTCGCGGTCGCACACGTACGCGCGCCCGTCGGCGGTCACCGCGACGTCCGTACACGTGGCGTCCATGGCAGCCGTCGACAGTGCGTGATTCGCGATCCTCCGACCCGTGGTCGTGTCGAAGACCCACACGTGACCTGCCCGCGGGGCGGGGCTGCGATCATCCATCGCGCAGACCCAGAGTCGACGGCGGGTGACGTCGATGTCCATTCCGAGCGTCCACCAACGGCCCGGCGCGGTCTCGGTGAACACGACGCGCTCTTCGCCGGTGATGGCGTCGACGCGACGCACCGTTCCGTCCCCGAGGCTGCCGACGTAGAACGCATCGTCCGACGGATCGAAGGTCCCCCCTTCAGGAAAGCGCGCCATGAGCGGGTACCGATCGCGCAGCCGCGGCCGCGACGCGTCCGCGGGCGCGCTCGCGTCCGTCGGTGCGCTCGCGTCCGTCGGTGCGCTCGCGTCCTCGGCGCGCGCGTCGGAGGGCGCGGTGACATCGGTCGCGGATCCCGCTTCGTTCACAGAAGAGTCGGGCTCCGGCGCGACGTCGATCGGAGCAGCCGTGTCCACGGCAACCGAGGCGTCCGTGGGCGACGTGTCCGGAGCCGACGCGGGCGCACCGCACCCGACCAACAACACACACAACGCCGAAACCGCACAGGCGCGAAGAATCACAGGACGAGCGGACATGAGACCTCCAACGGGGACAGACACCCAAGACATGTAGTCTCGGACTCAGCCCCGCACGATGCTCAGAGGCGACAATCGACTGCGCCGAGGCGACACGCTCAGCGCGCGCGTACGCTGCCAGGACTCGCGCCGGTCCACCGACGGTAGGCGTGATGAAACGCGCTCGCGCTGGAAAATCCCAGCGAGTATGCGACTTCGGCGACCGAGACCTCGGGGTTGGCGAGCTGGGCCTTCGCGCACTCGTGCCGCACGTCGTCGACGAGCGCGCGAAACGTGAGCCCTTCCTCTCGCAAACGTCGCTGGAGCGTTCTCTCGCCGAGCGCGAGGCGCCGCGCGACCGTTGTCAGCGAGGGCTCTCCGTCCGGCAGCAACAGACGAACCGCGCGCCGGGCGCGGGCCACGATCTCGTCGTCTACGGGCGCCGGTGCGGACTCGAGCACGAGCGCGACGTGCGACTCGAGCACGTCGAGCAGCGCGGGGTTGGCGCCACGGAGGGGCAGGTCGAGCGACGATTGGTCGCACAGGACCGCGTCTTCGACGGCGCCGAACTCGACGGGCGCGGCGAGGACCGTCGGGAGCGTGCGTGGCGCGGCCTGATGCCGAAAGAGCACGCGAACGGGGGCGAAGCGATGGGCGGTCCCGCGGCGAGCGGTCGTCACGAGGTGAGTGATCGCCATCTCGAACAGGGCGGGCACGTGCGGCGACGCGTCGACGGCGTACACCACCGCGACCTGCGCGCCGCGCTCGATCGTGTCGAACCGAAGCTCGTCACACAGGAGCCTCGCGTAGCGACCGAAGCGCGCCAGCGCCTCGCGCAGCGTGGGGCAGCTCGCGACGACGAACCCGAGCAGTCCGAACGCCGCCGAGTCCATTCGACGTGCGACCGACGCGCCGAACGCAGGGTCCCGCGATCGCTCGGCGGCCGTCGCGAACAGCGAGAGAAATCGCTCGGTTGGCACGCGAGCGTCGCGCCCCTCGAGCGCGCTGGGATCCAGTCCGTGCTCAGACAGCAGCGCTCCGACGTCCATCCCATCGGCCGCGGCCGTACGCAGCACCGCGCGAACGAGCCCAGCGGCGGCGGTCATCGCGGACGCCTCCCGCGGGCACCGATCGACGAGCGAGAGAGGGCGAGCACCCTCGAACGGTAGCGCGAACGGGGCACGCAGCGAAACGACGGAGCGAACCAGCGCTCGCCGTACAAACCGACCTCTGGCAACGCGAGCTCCGCTGAGCCGTCCCGCTCACGCAGTCGCGCGCGACGCGCGCAGCGCGCTGACGGTGGACACCACCAGGACGCCCATCGCGAGACCGCCCAAGAGACCGAGCGCTTCGCCCGCGAACAGCTTGGCGCACTTGAGCACCGCGACCGACAGGACGCCGAGCACCATTCCGCCGGCCGTTTCCCAGCGGGACGCTCCCTTGTTGCGAGGCAGAAAGAGCGCGAGGCCCAGGCCGATGGCGGCGCCCGCGGCGATGCACAGCTCGGGGCGCGTGCAGCAATCGCTGGTCATCACCATGCCGGGCTTGCAGCAGGGGCGCAGCAGCGACAGCGGCAACAGAAAGGTCAGCGCTCCCGCGTACAGCCCTCTGCGCGCGCCGTGGAGCATCGCTCCGCCGCGCCAGCCGACGACGACCCACACAATCAAGGTCCACGCGGCCCACGGGAGCGCCTGCGGCCCCACGGCGAAGTACGCCGCGACGGCGACGAGCGTCGCGAGCGCGACGGCGAAGATCGACGCGGTGCGAAGTCGGCCGAGCTCGTAGGCGCGGCGCGCTCTCTGGTAGAGGACGGTGTCAGCGTTCATGGCCGCTTGCTCCGACGAGGGCGAGGCGAAGTCGCGCGTACGCGCGAGAGACGCGCTTGCGAAACGCGCTGGACGATTGGTGGTCGATCGCAGGGCGGTCGACGCGACCCAGCATCGTCGCGATGGCGTCGGCCGACACCGTGTCGAGCGACTCGATGGCGCGCTCGAGGGCGAGCTCGAGCTCTCGCTCGATCGCGCGGCGCTCGGGGTCTTGGTGCCCGTCCGCGATCTCACGGGGTCGGCCGTCTTCGGCCTCGAGCGGCACCTGCGCGCGATGGAGCTTTCCGCGCGTGACGGCGCGGATCTCGTTGGCCACGATCGCGTAGAACCACGGGAGCACCGGGCGGCCCGCCTCGAACTCGCTGGCGCGGGCGAACACCTTGAGCAGCGCGCTCTGCGCGACGTCGTCGGCGCGCTGCGGATCCACCCGAGCGCGCGCGAGGCGCACGGCGCGAGGATTGAGCGCGCTGAACAGCGGATCGAACGCCGCGCGATCGCCCTCCGAGAGCCGCGCCATCAGCGCGTCGAGCTCTGCTTCATTGGGCGATCGAGTGGTCATGGAAACCGACGCCAGACCGGTCAGCGCTCAGCCGCGGTGCGCGCCGTTGCGGGCGCAGCAGGGCGATCCGGGGTAGCAGCAGGGTGCGTTTTGCGCGCAGCAATCGTCGGACTTCGCGGCGTAGCTGTAGGCGGCGAAGCTTCCGCCGCCGAGGAGCGCCCCAGCGAGGGCGAAGACCGCGACGCGAACCGAACGGGATCGAAACAGTGCTTTCATCACAAACCTCTCGAACGCTCACTAGCTCGAACGGGGCGAGACGTGACCGAGGTAACGTACGATTCGTGATCGGGCCCGAGAAGTCCAGCGAAGTCCCGTCCCAGACCGAGCCCGAAGCCCCCCTCCGCGCACTGACCGAGGTCCGTCGCGCAGACTGGGAGGCAGCAGGGCGCCCCTCGTTGACGAGAGAGCTCGAGGAGTCGCTCGCGGTCGTCCTGCGCGGAGCGCTCGAAGCGACCGTGTGCGAGCGATGGCTCAGGGCCGTGTACGAAGCGCGCGCGGAGTGGACCGAGGACTTCGGGGGAGAACAATTCGCGCTGGGACGAGCGTTCTACACGCACGTCGAGAGCGGGCGAGCGAGCGAGTACTTCGCCGACGCGCGGGTGTCGGACGCGCGGGTCGAGCGGGTCGTCTCGGGCATGCCCGAGTGGATGCGAGCGCTGTACGGCGCCCTCGTGGGCGGAGGAGTTCGCGCGAGAGCGGGGTTCTGCGGCCCGGCGGTGCACGTGTTTCCTGCGGGAGAGAAGGTGGCGCGCGAGGGGGGCGTGGTGCACTTCGACGTCGAAGGGCTGACGCGACACCACGTCGAGAAGCGCGTTCGCGCGGCGACGCTGGTGGTGATGCTGCAACCGCCCGTCGAGGGTGGCGGGCTCGCGCTGTGGGACGAGACCTTTCCCGAGGACGATCCAGGGGAACAAGAGCCGACCGTGGTGCGCTACGGCGTCGGCGACGCCGTGCTGATGGACAGCTATCGCCTGCACCAGATCGAGGCGTTCGCCGGAGATCGCGACCGCGTCTCGATCACCCTGCACGGCATCGAAGTGGATCGAGGCCGATGGGAGGTGTGGTTTTGAAAATGGGTGACGTAACGGTCGTGTCCACTCGAGAGAGGTGACGGTGCAAGATCCCCCAGACGATCGCGCGTCGAGACAGCGCAAAGGCCCGCCGGTCAACGCGATCCTGTGCCTCGTCGCAGGGCCGCTGATCGCCGCGCTTGCAGCGGTGTTGTGGCATCAGGAGCCGTCGCTTCCCGAGCCGATCAACACTGTCGTCAGGCTGCTCGCGCTCCCCGTGGGCGCGATCGGCGTCGCGATCTTCACGCTGGGCGCGCTGTGGACCCTGCATTGGTGGAGCAACGAAGGAGTGGAGCGAGACGGATCGCGGCGATAGCTCAAAGAGGGCGACGTCGAGCCGATGGCGGGAGGGTGCATCTGCTCTCGTGCGACCGAGAACGCGAAGCGACGCACAGGCCACACGGCCCGGAGACGAGCGCTCATCGTGACCCAGGTTTGGTGATGGAGAATCCAAAGAAAACGCGCTCGGCGCAGAGCTGCATCGCAGCCCCCACCCGCGCTGCCGCCCACGCGATGAGCAACGCCCCGAGGGAAGGTGATGAATCGGCAGAGGAAACCGGGAAGAGCAGGTCTTCCCAGAACGCGTCTGGCAACAGCGCGCAGCGACGGCCGGGAGCCAAGGGGCCCGGCAAGCGTGCGCAACGGGCCGGGAGCCAAGGGGCCCGGCAACAGCGCACCTACGGTGCGTAGCGCAGCGGGCTCGCGCCCGCAGCTACTCGATGTGCCGATATTCAAGACATGTGGCGCGCGCGCGGTTCTCAGTGAATCAGCGATCTTCGAGCGGTGAAGCTCGGGACGATGGCGACGTCTCGGCCGGGAGCAACTCGAGTTCGCTCACGTGCGTTCCGACGCGATGGCGCTCGCGTTGGTTCTCGACGTAGTCGGCGATGGCATCGATCGAACGCTGTTCGACGGCGAACGCAGCGTATCCGGCTTGCCACAAGATGGGCGCGTCGGACGCGAGCGAACCCACTCGAGCGCTGTCGCTCTTGATCGCCCGAAAGACCGAGGAGAGCGACGCGGCACCTCCCAACCAGAACAGCACATGAACGTGGTCGCCTGCCGCGCCGAACGCAAGCGGCCCGCAGTTCATGCGCCGCAGTCGTGCCACGACGCACGCGCGAAGCGCTCGATCGATCGTCGGCCGAATCACAGAGCAGCGCCCTCTCGTCGCCCACACCCCGTGAACGGCCACCTTGATGGTGGATTGGTTCATCGAGACGGGTCGTAGCACACGATGCTCTCGCGTCGAGCGTGTCGAAGATCGCTGATTCACCGAGAACCGCGCGCGCCACCTGTCTTGAATATCGGCACATCGAGCAGCTGCGGGCGCGAGCCCGCTGCGCTACGCACCGAAGGTGCGCTGTTGCTGGGGCGCGTGGCGGTTCCGGGACTGTGCACGGGAGAGGGACGCATGCCCCCAGAGCGCTGCGCCCGGCAGATGCGCTACGCGTGGCGCGTCGTCGCCGAGGGAGAGCGCGAACAGATGGGCGGACTCGCGCGAGCGGTCGAGACCCAGCTCTGGTTGCTGCTATAACCGTCGGAGCACCGCCCCCCATAGGCGCCGAAAACTAGCCGGAGCTCCCGAGGCAACGGCGTGAGAAAATGCTCGGCGATCGGAGGGAGCTGAACGTGCCATCCAGGGCACAAG
>LNEO01000288.1 GCA_001465015.1 Deltaproteobacteria bacterium Ga0077539
CGGGGGCGGGGCGCGCGGCAGCGCGGGTGGGGGCTTCAGCACTGCGCCCACTGTCGTTTCACTCGCTCGCGCGCGGCAGCGCGGGTGGGGGCTTCAGCTCTGCGCCCACTGTCGTTCTCCTCACTCGGGGGCCGCTCCGCGGCTCGGTGACAACCGTTGCTTCGTCTCTCGATTTGCAACTCCAACTCGCTTGTATTCCGTGGAGTTTTCGGCGCCTACGCCCCAGCCCCCCGGGCTCAGCGATGGTCGAGCGGCGCGCTCCGCGCGCCCTACCGAGCCGCGCGCGGAGCGATGGGCGTGGTCGAGATCTCGAGGTCGTCCAGGTCCACCACCGCGCGGGCAGTCGGATCGCTGTGCGCGGTGATCCCGAGCTCGATCCGCGCGAGCACGCTGTCGGGAACGGGCAGCGTGCGCCCACGCACGCTGAGCACCTGCTGAGCGTCCTGCCACAGCTCGATAACCCCCTGAGGCGTCTCTGCGAGCGTGTAGTGCACCGTGAGCCGCACCCAGCGACCGGTGGGAAACTGCACGCGGCTCGCCGCGGGCTGACGGTACGTCGGCTTGTCCGCCCACTTGAGCTCGACCGCGAGCGTGCCATCGTCCAGCCAGATGACCCTGGGCCCTGGGCCCAACGAGATGATGTCGCTCTCGAGGTCGAAGAAGGTCAGCGGTCGGCCCTCGACGACGCGCACCGAGAACGCGACCCACACGTCGTCGCCGCGGACAAAGTGCGCCAGCGTGGTCTCGATCGACGCCTTGCCGGTGATCATGTCCGGCGCGCGCGGCGACGACGTAAAGCGCAGGGCGCGCGTCCCCTCGGCGACGTCCGCCGTGAGCGGGTCGATCCTGCTGTCGCGAAAATCACAGGTGCCGGCGATCAGGCAGTTCTGCAGCGCTACGTACGCGGGGACGTCCCGCGCCGCGGGGGACTGGAGCGTCAGGCTCGTGAAGGCGCGCGCGGGCGTGAACAGCTCGCGCACGTGCGAGAGTCCCTCGAAGCCTTCTCGCCATGCGCGTCGCACTTCGTAGCGCTGACCGTCGCCGGCGGTGCGGTACACCCGGCAATCCTCGACGACGAACGTGCGCTCGAACCAGTTGGCGTCGTACAAGCGCTCGGAGAACTCGAGCCGCCCGTCGCGCAACACGAAGGCATCGCCGCGGTCGACTTGTCCGAGCAGCGTTCCATCGTCGGTGCGGACCTCGAACGGCGCCGTGGGAACCGCGGGAACGAGCGGACAGCTCGGGCGAGGCGCGGGTTCGATCACCGGCGGGCGCGACGGCGCGCACGCGGCGAAGACCGAGCCCACGGCACACGCAATCAACCGAGCGCGGATCGTCTGCATCGGCGCATGATACCCGACGCGCGAACTCGCGCTCTGTCGCGGTCGACCGCGATGTGGCAGAGCGGTTCGACCCCCGGCTCACGCTTGCTCGAGCACGGCGCACGACGCGGTCGCGCAGAGCGGCGACTACGGGTTGGCGCGGCAGATTCCAGCGCGGGATGTGCCCTCGAACTGGCACGTGGCGCCCGCGACGCAGTCGCGGTTGCGGAAGGTGCAACCCTCGCCGATCGCGGGCAACCGGACGCAGCGACCGATCGGAACAGCCAGCCCCAGTCCAAATAGACCGCCGTTCGATTGACGCTCTTGCTCGCCGCGATCGCTCTCGGCGCGCGCGCAGTAGTGCCCGGCGACGCAGGCGTCGCGGCTCAGACTTGCGTTGCAATCGGCGCCCGTTGGCTGCCTTGGCTTCGGCATGTTGTCGCACGCCGCCAGCAAAACGATCGAACCTACGCACACGAGATGCCGAACGAGCTTCATCGCTCGCATCGTACGACAACGCGGACCGTCGATGACACGCCAGCTCAGCGGTATCTGCAAACACAACGGACGATATGCGCCGCGGCGGTCACGACTCCGGTGGGAGGCTGCGCACGATGAGCTCTACGAGTCGCCGCAAGTCGGGGCGTCGATCGACACGCCGGCGTACCGTGGATCGCTCCCGTCGAACACAGTCCCCGACTGGCGCAGAGAAATCTCGCTGAAATTACTGCATCCGCGCGACCAACAGTCCTGTTGGTCAAAATTTTGGCTTATTTCGGCTCTCGAGTGCTCGGTCGTGGCCGATGGCTCGCTAGAGTCCTGCAAAATCGCTGGCCGTTCGACGCCGCTGTCCGCCGTCGCGCCTCACTGCGGCGGTTGCGCGGCCTGCAACGTTCCCACGAGCCATCGACGGACCCTGCGATCCTGCGACTGCGCCGCGACGTCGATGTAGAGCGCGTGCGCCCTCTGAAACGCCTCGCGCGCCGCGGCTTCGAACTGGCCCCGCACGAGCTCGTCCGTCGAATGTGCGGCGAGCGATCGCAGCGAGCGCCCTTCGAGCGCGTTGATCGTCGCGATCGCCTCGGCCCGGGGATAGCTGCGGACGATCGCAGGCGCAACCGTCGCGAAGTCTCTGCGGGCCGCGGTGCAGCGCTCGAGCTGCGCTCGCGTGGCGAGCCGATCGTCCGCGAGCCCCACGAGGGACGCGCAGTCTGCTTCGAGCACCCACGAGAGAAGCGCGGCGCGGTCCACGGGTAACAGCGTCGCGAGCACGGCTTCGAGGGCGTCTCTCTCGCCTCGAAGCGCGCTGCGCGAGCCGAGCGCCTCCCATCGAAACGCAAACCACGCGCGGGCGATCGCGCGCTCTCTCGCGGTGAGCGCGCGACCCACGGGCGCGACGCGGTGTCTTCGCGCGACCGCGACGAACCCTCGGTCGATTCCCCCATCGATGTCCGCGAGGAATCGATCGCACTGGGCTTCGCGGAGCGCCGCCCGCGCCGCGCGGTCGTCGCCAGCCGCTTGCACCAACCCGTCTGCGAAGTCGTGCGCAGCGACCGCGGTGAGCGCGCTGTCACGGCGGGCGCTGGCGTCGGCGAGTCGGTCGAGCGCGCTGTTCAGCCATGGAGGGGGTGTAGTTCGCCGCGCGCGCGTGTGCGCGACGACGGAGCTTGCTGGATCGAAGGACACAATCGGCAACGACTCCGGCAGGGTTGGTCCCAGCGTGATGTGCGGAACGAACCCCGCCACGAGCACCACGAGCACCGCGAGCACGATGGGTAACGGCACATCTCCGCGCGAAGGTGACGATTGGTGCTTGCGCTCGATGGTCACTTGTTGTGTGAATCGTACCGTGACTGCGAACAAGCGTCAGTTCGAACGCATCAACGCGCAGCTCACCGTGCGCTTTGCAAACGGTGATGCCGTCGTCGAGGCCAAGACCCGCGACGTCTCGTTGGGAGGGATCTTCATCAACACCGATCGTGCGTTGCCCTACGGGACCGTGACCACGTTCGAGATCGACCTGCCAGCGCTGCCGGCGCCGGCCACGATCGAGGGGACCGTTCGGTGGTCGAGCACCGACGGGATGGGCGTTCAGTTTCACTCGCTGCGCGCGAGGGAGACCTGGGCGATCAACCAGCTCGCCCGTTGATCGGGTCGCCGAGCTTCTGGGGCCCCAAGGGGAGGTATACTCGAGCTCGCCGCGTACTTTCGCCGCGGCGGAGGTGTTGTACCCGATGCCCATGTGCAAGCAGTGCGACAACGAAGTGGACCGACTCGTCACCGTGAAGGTCGCGGGTAAGTCGAAGAAGATGTGCGAAGACTGCGCGGATCGCGCGCGAGAGAGCGCCGAGCTCGCCGAGGCGAGCGAAGACGCGATGCGATCGATGATGGGCTACAAGGGCCGAAGGTAGACGCCCCGCTCACTCGATGGCGAATCGCACGCGCGCTCCGGGTCTGCGCGCCAGAAGCGCCCCGAGGTGCCGCGGCGCGACGATGGCGATCGTGGGATAGCCGCCGACCGTCGGGTGATCGACGCCCAGCACGATCGGCGCTCCGTCCGCGGGAACCTCGATCGCGCCCGCAGCCATCGGCGCGCTCTCGCCTCGATCGTCACCGAGACGTTCGATGCTCCGTTCGACGCGCCCTCGCAGGCGCATGCCCGTGCGATCGCTCTCGGGTGAGACGCTGTAGACGCCCTCGCAGAAGCGCTCGAGCGCCCGCGGCGCGAAGCGCTCGCGATCCGCGGCTCGTCGCGTCGGTCGAAGCGCGATCACGTATTGCTCGTCGAGGGCGCGCTCGTCTTCGGGCTCCTCGGGCTCGGGCTGCGGCGAGAAAGACGGCGGTCCATCTCCGACACACAGAATCGAGTCGCCGAGGCGAATCGGGCGATCCCGCGCGTCGTCGAGCCCGCCCAGCGCCGCGCGAACGAGCTGCCCTCGACCGCCGAGCTGCGGTGAGCACGCGACGCCGCCGCGCACGGCGAGGTACGTCACGCGCGCATGCTCGGGCCTCGGGAGCGTGACGGACTCTCCCTCTCTCACGACGATCACGCGCCCGTCGTGAGAGAGGTCGATGCGCGGGGCGCCCGCGAGCCGCAGGCGAACGGCGCCGTAGAGCTCGATCGCGGCGGTGTTCCACCGTTGAGCGAGCGCGCGATTGGCCCGCGCGAGGCCGCCCTTCCAGAGCGCGCCGCCCCGCGGAACGCCGTGTCGAATCGCGCCGATGCGGCCTCCGTCCTGCACGAGCGCCGGCGCCCCCATCGACTCGACGATCAGCCGCGGTCCCGCGTGGGTCATCGGCACCCGATCAGCGGACGTCGCGTGAATCGCTCGTCGAGCGACGCTCCTCGGGTCGACCGCGCGAAAACAGACGCGATCGCCGAGCGCGAGCGCCGCGCCGCGCGCTGGGTCGAAGGGTCGAAAGTCATCGGCGATCGATCCGAGGAGGCTCCATCCGCCCGGCCCCGCGAAGGGATAGACACCAGTGCGCAGGTCGGCGATCGCGACGCTCCGCGCTTCGACGCGCGGCCTCGGCGTCGCCCTGCGCGCAACCGCGAGCCTCGGGTCGAGCGGCCCGAGGTACGCCCAGCCCGGCGCGAACCCGGTCGCGAGCACCTCGTACTCGCGCTCGGAGTGCCGCGCGATGACCTCGCGCGTCGAGAGCGAGCGCTGCTCGGCCACCGTCTCGAGGTCCTCTCCGTCGTAGACCACTTCGAGCGTGTGCCGCTCGCCCTGCGTCGAGAGCTCTCGCGCTTGCGCCGCGTGAACCGCGGTGATGAGCGCCTCTTCGGTGAGGCTCGGGGCCGTCCACAAGAGCGCGTGTCTCTCGCACGCGGCCAGGTCCTCGACGCCGTCGATCGTCGCGAGCGATTCGACGAGCGCGCGTCGCGCGGGCGTCGCGAGCGTGAGCGCATACAGCCCTTCGAAGACCCGCTCGACCGAGGTCTCGAAGCGCTCTCGAACCGCGCTCACCGAGCGCTCCCTGCGCGGCGCTCGTCGAGCAGCGACCGAACGGCGAGCGCGATCTCTGCCGCGTTGCTGTTGTCGCCGTGCACGCAGAGGACGTCGATCGCGTTCGAGTCGATCAGCGCACGCACGCGGGCGAGGGCGTCCGGCGGACTCGTGAGGACCGCGCCGGGTTGCCCACGAGGGACGAGCGATTGATCCTCGCGCACTGCGCGATCCGCGAACCCTTCGCGCAAGACCGAAAGTCCCCGCGCGCGCGCGGCGCGGCCCGTTGCGCGGTCTGGCCACGCGACGACGGTCACCGCCGGACCGAGCGCCGAGAGCGTGGCGTCGAGCGCGGCGACGGCCACGGCCTCGTCTCGATCCGCGCAGTGATAGAGGGCTCCGTGCAGCTTGAGATACTCGACGCGCTGGCCCTGATGCGCCGCGGCGCGCGCGACCCGAGCGCATTGCTCGAAGATGCTCGCGGCCAGGTCGGCCTTCGAAATGTCGAGCTCGACGCGGCCGAACCTCGCACGATCGGGAAAACTCGGATGCGCCCCGACCCTCGTCCCTTCTGCGGCGCAGCGACGCACGGCGAGGTCGATCGAGGCTTCGTCTCCGGCGTGACCGCCGCCTGCGATGTATGCGACGTCGGCCGCGCGAAAGAGCGCGAGCGGTTCGTCGGGGAGCTCGCCGAGGTCGATTCCTAGCAGCACTCGCCGAGTGTACCGAGCAGGCGCAGGCCGCGCCTCGATCGTGGAAGATCGGTCAACGTCGAGCCTCGGACCGTCGCCGAAATTCTCTGTGGTTTTGCACATTCACGCGGGTCTCCGTAAGATGGTGCGATTGTTCATGAGCGCAGAATCGCCACGGATGAAGGGGGCGATGCTCGCGGAGTACCTGCGTTGGTACTCCGCTCACTACGACGTTGCGCCGGTGCGACGGGTCATCGAGACCGACGCTGATGCGCGCGTGTTCGGACTCGATCCGTCGCGACCGACGTTCGGGATCGTCACGAGCGAGTGGTATCCGGCGACGATGTTTCATCGGATCGTCGACGCCGGCCTGTCGCACTTGTCCGACGCAGAGCGCGCGAAGCTCTTGCGCGACGCGACCGACGCCGTCGCGGCCACGATGCTCAACGGGCTCTACGCGGTGCTCTTCACGCTCGTGGCGACGCCCGAGCGCTACTCGAGACACATCCAACGAGCGTGGCGTCAGCTCCACGACACGGGCGAGCGTCAGGTCCGCATCGTCCGAGCCGGTGAAGCCGAGTCGATCATCCGCGCGTGGCCCGCGCACCACCGATATCTCTGCCAGATGGTGCACGAGACGACGCGGGCCGTGTTCTCGCACATGCGCGTGGGCTCGGTGAGCGTCGAGCAAGAGCGCTGCATCGATGACGGCGCGCCCGAGTGCGTGGCCCGCGTTCGATGGTCCGCAAGGTCGTGAAGGCATCGAGCGAGGCCTTCGGCTGGCGTAGCGGTAGCACGTGACGCGAGCGCGTCGGCGCGAGACCATCGCGAGCATGGCCTCGTCACTCTCTCCGCTGCGCGCCGCTGCGTCGCTTCGTCGCGCGTTGTCTTCCGCTGTCCTCGCGTCGGCGCTCTTTGCGCCGGCGATGGCGAGCGCGCAGACGCCCATCGTGCTCGAGGCGACCGTTCCGGAGGCGACGCCGAGGTATTTCACCGTTCCTTTCGTGGTCCCCGAGGGGATTCGCGAGATCGAGGTGAGGCACGATGATCTCTCGTCGGCCAACATCCTCGACTGGGGCTTGCGAGACCCCGCTCGATTTCGTGGGTGGGGCGGAGGCAACACCGAGCCCGCCATCGTCGCCGAGACCGCCGCGTCTCGCAGCTACGTCGCCGGCGCGATCCCCGCCGGAACGTGGAACGTCATGATCGGCCTCGCGAAGGTCACCGAGCGCCCCGCGCGCTATCGCATCGAGATCACGCTGCGCACGACGCAGACCCTCGCGCCGCAGCCCGAGAGAAGACCGTACGCGCACAGCCCCGCGCTCGCCACCGCTCGACGCTGGTACGCCGGGGACTTTCACGTTCACTCGAGAGAGAGCGGCGACGCGTCGCCGTCGCTGGACGCGATCGCGACCTTCGCTCGCATGCGCGGGCTCGATTTCGTCGAGCTGTCCGAGCACAACGTGGTGACCGCCAACGACTTCATCGCGGACGCGCAGGGGCGGCATCGCAGCGTGCTGTTGGTTCCGGGGATGGAGTTCACGACGTACGGCGGCCACGCCAACGCCATCGGCGCCACGCAGTGGGTCGATTTCACGCCGTCGACGGGGCCCTCGACGTCCGCGCGCGCCGCGGTCGACGCGATCACCGCGCAAGGCGCGCTCTTCGCGATCAACCACCCGACGCTGGACATCGGCGACGCGTGCATCGGCTGCTCGTGGTCGCTCGACGTTCAACCCGAGCGCATCGCGGCGATCGAGCTGCAAAACGGCCAGTACTCGCAAACCGGGCCGCTCTTCTATCGCCCCACGGTGACGCTCTGGGAGAGCTATCTCAATCGAGGGCTCCACGTCGCGCCCATCGGAGGCAGCGACGATCACCGCGCTGGCGGCGGCACGGGCATGTTCGAGAGCCCTGTCGGAGGGCCGACGACGATGGTGTTCGCTGACGAGTTGAGCGTCCCTGCGATCTTGGCCGCGGTGCGCGCGGGGCGCACCGTCGTGAAGCTCCAGGGGCCAACGGACCCGATGATCGATCTGCGCGCTGGTGAGGCGCTGCTCGGGGACACGATCAGGACCCGCGACGCGACGCTTCGGGCGACGGTGACCGGAGGCATGGGATCGACGCTGCGCTTTCTTCGCAACGGCGTGCTCTTTCGAGACGTCGCTGTCGATCGCGATCCCTTCGAGTCGACGCTCGACGTTCGAGCGCCCGCGGGAGCGCGCGACGACCGTTGGCGTTGCGACCTCGTGACCGGCGGAAGGCCGCGGGTCGTCACGGGGCACCTCTGGGTCGCCGCGACCGGCGAGGCTCCGGACGGCGATGTTCCAGACGCTTCGGCGATGGACGCTCGAGTCGAAGCGCCGGACTCGGCTGTGATGGACGCGATCGCGATGGACTCGAGCCTGCCGGTGGATGCTGGCGTTCTTCGCGTGAGCGGCGGCTGCGGCTGTCGAACGCTGCCGAGGAGCGCGCGGTTCGACAAGCTCGGAGTCTTGCTGCTGGCGGGCGTGGCGCTCAGCGTCCGCGCGCGGTCGCGAGCAGCTCGCGAAGCAACCGCGCCTGCGCGGCCATCACGCGATCGCCGCGCTCGTTCGCGAACGTGAGCATCGATTGGGACTGCTCGGACGCGCTCGATTGCATGGCGTCCAGCGAGCGTTGGTCGCCGGCCTCGATGGCGCGGTGGATCGCGGTGATCGTTCCGAGCATCGAGACGTAGTGCAGTACGTCGCCGGCCCTCGCGCCGTCGCGCTCGGCGGGACGACTGGCATACGTGAGCGGGATCGACGTGCGGACTTCGTGCGGCCCGAGCGTGTCTTGCCAGCGCACGCGCACCATGGGCTCGAACGATCCCTCCGACGGATGCGCTGGAACGCCGACGCGCAACACGAGCGTCCTCGCGTCTCCCGGCCGGACGGCGCCGAGCGGAATCTCGCCGCCCGACGGCGTCCACGCGGACGCTCCTCCGTACACGTCGATCAAGTGGGACGGGGCAGGGACCGCCTCGTATACGATCGACACGTTGGTCGCGACGGGCTCGGTGGGCGGGAGCGTGGAGAGCTCGTCGACGAGGGCGCGCTCTGCGCGCTCGTTGGCAGGGACGCGTTCGAGGGCGATCGCGCCCGAGCGGAGCGCGGCGGGCTCGAACCTGCGCGCCGCCGCTTCGGTGAGCGGAACCAGGACGACCTCGACGTTGGCGTCTTGCGCGCTGGCGAGCGCGGCGAGGGTCTCTCCCGTGATGAGTCCTCCGTCCGCCGAGAGCACCACGAGCTTGACGACGTGGTCGCCGCGGTTGGTGAGCATGGCGATGGATCGCTCGATCGCCATGCGAAAGTCGTCGTTGCCTCGCGCTTCGAGCTCGCGCGTCCGCGCGATCAGCAGCGGCGCGGCGCCGAAGGACAAGAGCGGAACGCGGATGCGCCCTCCGTCATCGGTGCTGATGAGCGCGCCGTGATCGCCTTCGCGCAGCGTCTCGAAGAGCTCTGCGGCGATTCGTCTCGCTCTGCGCAGGGCGAAATCGTCTCGCGTGTCGATGAGCACGGCGAGGTCTCTCGGTGGCCGACTGTCCGTCCCGCGCGCGCGCAGATCGACTCGCACGTACGTGTCGCCGCCCCACGCCGGCGCGCGGCCGTCGCTGAAGCGAAGGCTGAACTCGAGGGGGCCCGCGCTGACGAGCACCGGGACCGCAGGGCGTTCTCGAAGCGACGTCGTGGGAAGGATTCCGACGTCCGCCGGACGCCAGCGATCGAACGCCGAGCGCGCCACGTGCGGTGGTGGTGGTGCTTCACCGCGGTCTCTGAGACGACCTCCAGGTCCCATTCCTCCTGCGTTGGCGCGAGGCGCTCCGAAAGAGAGGTTACCCTCGGGCGAAGAGAAGACCGACACGCCGCTGCAACCGGCGGTCGATGCGACGAGCACGAGAGCGATCGCGAGCGAATCGCGCACGCTTCCTTCGATGCGGCGAAGCGGATTGGGTGTCGGGATCGACGAGCGCAAGGCGGGCCGTGGGTGACTGGACTCTAGCGAGGTCGCGGCGCGAAGCCAGCGTCGATCCCGCGTGTTTTTTCGAGGCACCCTCGACCGACGACAGCCGTGGAATAGGTAGGCGTGACGGGAGGTTCGTGGCGGGCGGAGTGACGGAATCCGTGGGTCGGGACCGGCGAAAACGTGACATTGACGGGACCGGCGCGACGGGTACTATCCGCCGCCATTTTCTCTGAATCACTAAACGGAAGGCACAGATGGCCACCGACGTGATGATCGAAGCCCGGGATCTCACCAAGAGATACGGGACGTACGCAGCGATCGACAAACTCAACTTCAGCATTCGACGCGGAGAAGTCGTCGGATTCCTCGGGCCAAACGGCGCGGGAAAATCCACGACGATGCGCGTCCTCACCTGTTTCATCGCACCGTCGTCAGGCACTGCGACGGTGGGCGGCAACGACGTGTTCGAGAAGCCCCTCGCGGCTCGCTCGGTGGTCGGGTACTTGCCGCAGCGCGCGCCGCTCTACCAAGAGATGGGCGTGATCGAGTACCTGCAGTTCGTGGCGAAGCTCCGCGCGATTTCCGCGAGCGAGCACAAGGCGCGAATCAAGAAGGTGGTCGACATTTGTGGGCTCGGCGACGCGCTCACGAAGGACTCGATCGGCGAGCTCTCGAAGGGCTTTCAGCAGCGCGTGGGCCTGGCTCAAGCGCTGCTGCACGACCCGCCGATCTTGATCCTCGACGAGCCGACGAGCGACCTCGACCCGATCGAGAAGGCCGAGTTCATCGAGTACATCAAGGCCATCGGCCGTGATCGCACGGTGATGCTCTCGACGCACAACCTCGCCGAGGTCGAGCAGTCCTGTCCGCGAGTCCTCATCGTCTCCAAGGGCAAGCTCGCCGCAGACGGAGCGCCAGAGGACCTGGCCAACCGCAGCGGCAAGGCGCGGTACGTGTTCGAAATCGACGCGGACTCACAGAAGTCTCCCTCGCACGCGCGTGAGTCGAGCAAGCTTCACGTGTCGATCGACGAGCTGATGGAGTCGGTGCGCGGGATCGACAAGGACTTGAAGGTCATGTCGCACGCGTCCGATCCGGGCTCGATCGCGGTGCAGGTGCTCGGCGACAGCGCCCGAGACTATCGCCGCGATCTGTTCAACCTCGCGGTGCAGAAGCAGTGGACGCTGCTCGAGCTTCGCAAGGACGTGGTGCAGCTCGAAGAGGTGTTTCGCGAGCTCACCGTCGGCGACGCGAAGGCGGGCGACCGCATCGCCGCCGCGGGGCTCAAGAAGCCCGAGGCGAGCAAGAGCGCGAAGGACAAAGACGAGGACGAGGACGACGAGTCCGAGGACAAGGAGTGAGCGAGCGCTATGGCTGAGAAGGCAACAGCAGGCTCGTCAGGGGCGCTCGTGGGCGGCATCGGAGCCCCGATCGCCAACGTTCTGACGATCGCCGGCCGCGAGTTTCGCGCGTATTTCAACGGCCCGATGGGCTACATCGTCGTGACGATGTTCACGCTCTTCGTGGGCATCCTGTTCTTCTTCTTGTTCGGCACGCTGGTGCTTCGCAAGACGACGCTGCAGCCGATGTTTCAATCGATGAGCGCGCTTCTGCCGCTCTTGTGCGCGGCGCTCTCGATGCGCTCTTTCAGCGAAGAGCGCCAGCGCGGCACGATCGAGCTCTTGATCACGCTGCCCGTCCGCGACGCGGACGTGGTGGTGGGCAAGTTCTTCGGCTCTCTCGGGGTGTTGCTCGTGACGCTCCTCGCGACGGTGACCTACCCGATCGCGATGTCGCGCATGGGCGACCTCGACTCGGGTCCCGTCATCGGCGGGTACATCGGGATCCTCCTGGGCGGCGGCGCGTACATCGCGATCGGCATGGCGTTCAGCTCGTACATGCGCGACCAGCTGAGCTCGTTCATCGTGACGGTGCTCTTTCTGTACGTGCTGTGGTTCGTGGACAAGACGCTGATCTTTCTGCCCCAGGGCGTCTCGTCGGTGTTCGAGTACCTGTGCTCGGACTTTCACTTCAAGTCGATCGCGCGCGGCGTGATCGACACGCGCAACCTGGTCTACTTCGCGACCGTCATCACCGCGGGTCTCATGATCGCGGCGCGGTCGCTCTCTTCTCGTCGGTGGAGCTAAACGATGGAACGCAAAGTACGCGCGCGCTCCGAATCTGCTGCCTTCGTGCTGATCGTCATCGCGAGCCTGGTCCTGGCGAACCTCATGTCGCTCAAGGTCTTCGGCCGCGTCGATCTCACCAAGCGCCAGCTCTTTACGCTGAGCGACGGGACCAAGCGCATCGTCCGCAATCTTCAGGATCAGCTGACGATCACCGTTTACTTCACGGCCAACCAGCCGCCGCCCGCCAACGACGACGAGCGCTCGCTCCGCGATCAGCTCGACGAGTACCGCACGGTCTCGGGCGGCCGCATCAAGGTCGTCTACGTCGTTCCGGACAACGACGAGCGTCGTCGTCAGGCTGACAGCGCCGGCTGCGAGAAGGCTCCCCTTCAGGCGGTCGATCAGCGCCAGGAGCAGGCGACGATCCAAGAGGTCTACCGCTGCGTGACCTTCGAGTACCGCGGGACGCGCGAGAAGATCGCCTTCTTGCCGCCCGGCGTGCAGGGGCTCGAGTACGAGCTCAGCTCGATCATCAAGAACCTCTCGCTGCCCGCCGCGGACCGCGAGCGCACGATCGGCTTTCTCGGCGGCCACGGTGAGCTGACGCCCGAAGAGGGGATGCAGTACCTGCCGCAGCTCCTCGAGCAGGCGCGCCTCTCGTACCGTACGCGCACGGTCAACCTCAACGGCGGCGAGAACGACGTTCCGAGCGACATCAAGGGGCTCATCATCATGAACCCCAACCAGCGCATCTCCGAGCGCGAGCTCCGCAAGCTCGACGCGTACCTGATGCGCGGCGGCGCGGTCGCTGTGTTCGCCGGCGGCGTGAACTTCCCCGCCACCGACCCGGCCAACGCGACGGGCACCGAGTCCGAGCACCACCTCAACGACTGGTTGAGCGGCTACGGAATCAACATCCAGAACAACGTGATCCTCGACCTTCGCGCGACCGACGCGGTCGTGCAGTTCGGTCGCTACCGCGGTCGCGTTCGCCTCGTCACCTGGCCGGAAATCGCCTCGTTCGCCGGCGGAACGCCGACCGCCGAGGACCTCCGTCAGCAGGGCGGCGTCGACCCGAGCTTCCCGGTGACCTTCCGCTTGCCGGGGTTCATCGCGACGTACCCGAGCGAGATCCGCATCGACAACGCTCGCCGCACCGCGGCTGGCGGGACGCTCAAGATCTTCGCTCAGACGGGCCCGCGCTCGATCCTTCGGACCAATAATTTCAGCATCGACATCCGAGAGATCCTCCAGCAGGGACCGGGTCAGTTCACCAACGCGACGCAGCACGGGCCCTACCCCGTGGGCGTCGCGCTCGAAGGTGAGTTTCGATCGGCCTTCGCCGGCCGGGCGGAGACGCCTGCGGACGGCGGAGCTCCGGCCGCGCCCGTTCCTGCGGGCAACGTCCCCGAGCGGTCCAACAGCCGCGCGAGGATCATGGTGATCTCGTCGGGCAACATGTTCGCGCTCGATACGCTGCGCACGATCGTGCAGATCAGCGGCGGCCAGTCGCCCAACCTCCAGCTCATCCCCAACACGTTCGACTGGCTCAGCCAGGACCTCGACCTGCTCGCGGTCCGCGCGAAGGACACGAGCGACCCGGCGATGCGCGCGGACGTGAGCGACAACGCCAAGCGGTTCTTCAAGTGGGGCTCGATCGCGGGCCTCCCGTTCGCGGTGGCCATCCTCGGCCTCGCCGTGCTCTCGGCGCGTCGCTCGCGCATCAAGGACCTCGCGAAGGAGTTCCGCGCCAAGGCCTGATCGCCTTGCTCGCGCGGTTCTTCGATTCCTCGAACTCACGGATCCCAAGACAAGGACCATGGAAGGTAACAACCGACTGATCATCGCTGGCGCAGTGCTCGCTGCGCTCGCTGGCGGTGTCTGGTACGTCAACCGCGAGAGGCCCGACGAGCGTCAGGAGCGCCTGACCGACCCGTGGACCGCGGTTCAACGCGATCAAGTCACGCGCTTCGTGATCGACCCCTCGGGAGACACTCCCGCGATCGAGCTCGAGAAGCGCGACAACAAGTGGTTCATGAACCAGCCGGGCCGCGGTCCGGCGGACGACAGTCAGGTCACGAGCATGCTCAGCTCGCTCGCCGACATGCATGTCGCGTCCGTCGCCGCGCAGGAGTCGAGCTCGCACGCCGCGCTCGAGGTCGACGCCGCGCACGCCGTGCACCTGCAGGTGTTTCGCGGATCGACCAAGCTCTTCGACGGCTACGTCGGCAAGGACCTCGACGGCGGGACCGCGGTTCGCTTCGAGGGCAGCTCGCGCGTCTATCGCGTGACTGGCCTCGAGCGATTTCGCCTACAAAACGCCGCGCGCGAGTGGCGCAACCGTCAGATCACCAACGTCGAGCGCTCGCACGTTCGTTGGGTGCAGTGGCAGGACCCGACGGGCACCTACCGCTTCGATCGCAGCGGCGAGACGTGGACCGCCGCCGCGACCAACCCGGCCGTCGAGCGGCTCGACACAGCGCGAGTCAATCAGCTCGTGACCAACCTCATCGCGCTCAACGCGACAGACTTCGCCGCGGACAACGCGACGACCGGTCTGTCCGACACCGCTCCGAGCTTCACGATCGACGTGGACAACGGGCCGCAGATCGTCCTTCGCGTGGGACAAAACTCCGGCGACGACGGGATCTTCGTGAAGCGCGCCGACTCGGACATCGTGTTCATCGCAGCGCGATCCAACGCAGGCGCGATCGACTTCAACGTCGAGTCCGTGCAGACGCCGCTTCCGCCCGAGGGCGGGGCTGGTGACGCGACGGTGGCCGCTGCCGAGCCGACGCCGCCCGCGGGAATGCCGATGGGTATGCCCGGGATGCCCGGGATGCCCATGGGTATGCCTGGCGGCCCAGGTGGGGCTGGCGGCCAACCGCAGATTTCGCCGGAAATCATGCGGCAGATCCAGCAGCAGATCGCGGCTCAGGCTGCGGCTCGCGGCGGCGCCGGCGGCGGCAACTGAGCGCGGGGTCGGGGAGGGACCTGCAGCCTCGATCGTGCGCGGTATATTGAACGTCGCGACCATGCACGACGATCCAGCGCACGTCGAAGCTCGCAAAGCGCAGACCGATCCGTGGGTGATGTACCTCGTGGTGCGTTCGGATCTCGAGCGAACGCCGGACGAAGTGCTCGTCGCGGCGGCCGAAGCGGCGGTGCGTTGCACCGATACGCTCGGCGCAAGCGAGCAGCATCGAGAGGCGTTTGGCGAGTGGTCGCAGCGATCCTTTCGCAAGGTGAGCGTGCGCGCGAAGGGCAAGCACTGGGAGCGCCTCTTGCGCGAGTATCCCGGCGCGCCCGGGCACGCGCGCGGTGAGCCGCTGGTGATGGCGCTGGTCCCGCGCCGACGCAGCGAGAACGACGCGTTCTTGCGCGGGCTGCAGGTGTACAACCCAGCGATCGCGGCGCCCATCGGCGCGAGCCGCGAAGAAGAGCTCTCGCCCGACGTGCTCTGCTTCGTCCTCAACCCTTCGGTCCCGATGTCCCTCGGCAAGTCCGTCGCGCAAGTGGGGCACGCCGTGCTCATGTGCGCGTGGAGCGATTCGGCGCGCGCTGATCCCGAGCCGTTCGTCCGTTGGCGAGCGCGCGAATATCCATGCGCGATCCTCGAGTCCACCGCCGAGCGATGGCAGCGCTTCGGCGCGAGCCCTCGTTGCGCAACCGTGCGCGACGCGGGGCTCACCGAGG
This sequence comes from Deltaproteobacteria bacterium Ga0077539, assembly GCA_001465015.1. Taxonomy (GTDB): domain Bacteria; phylum Myxococcota_A; class Polyangia; order Polyangiales. The sequence goes on from LNEO01000288.1 coordinate 15,777, forward strand.
TCGTCGCGGGCAGCGAGACGGTGCGAGCGATGCTCGGCCCCAACACCCTCTGAGGCGCTTCGCGATACGCTCTCGATCGTGTTGGCCGTAGGTGCGTCCGTGGATGCCGCGGGGGAAGCGCTCGTGTCCCGTCGACGCCGCGGTTCGGCTTCCGTGGATCCGATCGAGCGCGCTCACTCTTTGGGATACAGCGCGACCGTCGCCTTCTCGGGGCGATCGACGCGCTCGAGCCTCGACGTGATCAGGTCGCGGTCGCCGTCGTTGAAGTAGATCGCGTCACCCACGCCGGGCTCGCCGAAGTGCGGCGCATAGCCGCCGTGGCCGTGAAACTTCAGGCTGCCTTCCATGCGCTTCTGGACGGCCGCGTGGCCGTTGACCCAGCGCCCAGAGTGCCGGTCGCGCACGGCGACGCAGACACCCTTGCGCACATGATACTCGGTGTTTCGCGTCACGAAGACCTTGTGCACGCGCCGCTCGTGTCCGTTGATGTTCACCATGGGTTCGAATGCCTCCGTGTTGCAGCTCACCTCGCCGTCGGTCGGCGACACGCGCGCTGAGTCCCTCAGGGAAATCTCCCAGGAGAGACCTCGGCGTGTGTCTTCTTTCAACCAACAGGTTCGCTCTCGTGTCGGTGCCACATCACCGACGAGCGACGCGAGTTTTCGGCGAACCCCTTCAGGCCCCGCGGATGCGCGCGGTGCGCTGAATCGCGTTGGCGAGCGTCTCGGCCGCGGTCGTCGCGAGCCGTCGCTGCACGCGAGCTCGGGACGACACTGTGCTCAAGAACTCGATCGCGTCCTGGAGCTCCCGACGATGGGACGCCGGAACCTGCAGCGCTTCGAGCCGCGCCTTCGTCGGATCCGTGAGATTCACCACTGCGGCGAGGCGCAGTCGCAGCGCGACCAGCTCTGCGATCGCGTGCTTCGCCGCGGTCGCCCAGGCGACAGAAGTCTCTGGGTAGGTGGTCGTCTCGAGGCCTTCTTCTTCCTCCGCCCGCAGCCTCGTCGCCGGGCGCTCGCGGATGCGCAGCGACACGACGTGGGCGAGCTCGGTCTGGCACCGGTGCACGTTGGCCACGGTCGCGAATCGATCGCACCCCACTTGCGGCGCGCCCTCGGCCAGCGCGGCTTCTGCCGCGTCGGTGTCGAGCTCGACGAGCAGCGTTGTTCCCTGGTCGAAGAGCGCGTCCGCGCGGCGACGGAGCTCCGCTGCGACCGACACGAGCTCGGTGTCCAGCGCCGGCGCGAGCCGCGAGGCGAGCAGCGCGAGCGTCTCGAGGTACTCGCGGTCCGACTCGTTGACGGCGATTTGCATCGCGCGCACGCGGGCGAACTCTGCGTCGATCCGCGGGTCTCCCGTCGCGGGCACGTCGAGCACCTGCGCGACGCGCGTCGCCCGAGGAGCCTGCCTGGCGCAGCCAGCCCCCAAGATCACCGCGGCGATCAGCGCGGACCGACGCAGCGATACGAGCGCGAGGCTGTGTCCGCGCGGTCTTTCGCGGGATGAATGCGAGGGCGTCATGCTTCGATGCGTGCGCGGGAGAAAACCCTCCCAGACACTACCCCGCGCTTCGATCGAACGACCAGCGCGAAGCCAGCGTGTCGCCGTCCAGTTTTCTACGAAGTCGATGTGAAGCCCTGACAACGAAATACAACTCGTCGACAACTCGCCCGGCGCTCGAACGTTTACTCCCTGCGAACAAAGGAGAGCCGAAGCGAATCCATGACGACGTACCTGATCGCGGTTCCGTACGTGGCCATTCTTGTGGCGCTCGCCGTGTACGGCCTGCACCGGAGCAAGCTGGTTTATCTGCTGCGCAAGTACCGCTCGAAGATCGCCGCGCCCCCCGCGCCGATCGCGAAGGACGCGCCGTTTGCGACGCTCCCGCACGTCACCGTGCAGCTCCCGCTCTTCAACGAGCCCGACGTCGTCGACCAGCTCCTCGAAGCGGTCGCGCGCCTCGAGTACCCCCGAGAGCGGCTCGAGATCCAAGTGCTCGACGACAGCACCGACGACACGCGCGAGCTCGCGAGGGCGAAGGTCGAGGCGCTCGTGCGTCGCGGAATCGACGCGGTGTACATCCATCGCCACGACCGCACTGGCTACAAGGCCGGCGCGCTCGACTACGGCCAGCGCATGGCCAAGGGCGAGCTGATCGCCGTGTTCGACGCGGACTTCTTGCCGCAGCCCGACTTTCTGCGCGCGGTCGTTCCGCACTTCGAGGACGCCAAGGTCGGTTGTGTCCAGGCCCGCTGGGGCCACATGAACCGTGAGCACTCGCTGCTCACGAAGATTCAGTCGCTCATGCTCGACGGCCACCACATGGTCGAAAACTGCGCGCGCTACGGCTCGGGCAAGTTCTTCAACTTCTCTGGAACCGGCGGGATCTGGCGCCGCGAGGCGATCGCCGCCGCGGGCGGCTGGCAGCACGACACGCTGACCGAAGACCTCGACCTCTCGTACCGCGCGCAGCTCGCGGGCTACCGCTTCGTCTACCGCGTCGATCACGTGACGCCCGCCGAGCTGCCCGAAGAGATGGAGGCGTTTCGCGCGCAGCAGTTCCGCTGGGCCAAGGGCACCGTGCAGACCGCGCGCAAGCTGCTCGGCCGCGTGTGGGCCCGCAAGGACCTCTCGTTCAGCATCCGAAACGAGGCGGTGTTTCACATGACCCCGCACTTCGCCTACCCGTTCATGCTGCTGCTCTCGGTGTTCTTGCTGCCGATGCTGCTCGTGATGCCCGCAGGCGATCCTCGGACGCTGCTGCTCGTCGACATTCCGCTCTTGCTCGGCTCGAGCGGCTCTGTCGCGGCGTTCTACGTCGCCGCGGACGTCACCCAGGGCCGCAGCGCGCTCGGCGCCCTCGTGAAGCTCCCGGCGCTCATGGCGCTCGGCTGCGGAATGAGCCCCTACCTCACCAAGGCCGTATGGCAGGGCCTCGGCGGCGCGACCGGCGAGTTCGTTCGCACCCCCAAGAAGGGCGACAAGACGGCGGTCAAGCAGCGCTACCACGCGCGCACGCAGATCCCGTGGATCGAGCTCTTGCTGTCGCTGCAAAACTTCGCGGCGATCGGCGTCGCGCTGAGCACCGGGCACATCATCGCCGCTCCCTTCGCGCTCATGTTCGCGATGGGCTACGCGTGGGTCGGAGGCTCTGTGCTCCGCGAGCGCCTCGCGTTCGCAGCGAAGCCCGCCAAGAGCGTGGCTCCCGCGCGCGCCGTCGTTCGGACCCAGGCCGAGGTCCCTGCGCTCGATGCGTCGCGCACCAGCCTCGTCGACGAGCTCGAGCCCGTCGCCGTCGCCGCTATGGCGAACACCAAGCGCAGCGCGACCGACTCGCTCTCGGTCTGATGCGCTGAAACAACCGAGGGGGAATCGTTGGATGGGGCCCGGGGCGATCAGACCGGGTCGCGGCAACGAGCGAGGACAGCGGCGCGGCAGCGAGCGAGGACAGCGGCGCGGCAGCGAGCGAGGACAGCGGCGCGGCAGCGAGCTCTCATCATTCATCACCTGCCTCGAATGCGCTGGATTTTCAGCGGCGAGGCAGCGGACCCAATGAAAAGAGGGGTGGCTCGC
>LNEO01000289.1 GCA_001465015.1 Deltaproteobacteria bacterium Ga0077539
GCTGTTCATCCCGGGGCTCTTGCTGCTCGCCCTCATGGGCATCGGGACGCTCACCCCCTGGCGCAAAGGCTCGCCCAAGCAGCTCCGTGAAGCGTTCAAGTGGCCGCTCGTGGCGCTCGTCACCGGCATCGTCGCGCACGTCGCCTTCGGCAGCGCTATCGCAATGCCCCCGGTCGTCACCGTCGAGCCCATCTATCCGAGCACCGTCGGCCGCTCGGTCGCGTGGCTCAACGGGCACCTGCCGCCGCTCGGAATGGGACTGATCGCCTTCAACCTCGTCGCCCTCGTGCAAGAGTTCGTGCAAGGCACTCGCGCCCGCACGCGCAGCAAGGACGAGGCTGCGATCACCGCCCTCACGCAGATCGTCACCAAGAACCGCCGACGCTACGGCGGCTTCATCGTTCACATCGGGATCGTCCTGATGTTCTTCGGATTTCTCGGCAGCTTCTACAAGAGCGAGACCGAGGCCACCGTCGCCCCCGGCCAGACCTTTACGCTCGGTCGCTACGTCCTTCGCTACGACGGCGTCGAGAGCCGACGAGAGCCCTCGCGCCGCGAGGTCTACACGCGCATCACCGTGCTGGTAAACGGATCGGAGTGGCGTCGCGTCGCGCCGGCGAAGTTCGTCTTCAACACCCACCCGGACATGCCCACCAGCGAGGTGTCGATCATCTCGACCCTTCGCGAGGACCTGTACACGGTGATGGCCTCGGTGAGCCCGACGACGCGCGTCGCGCACTTGAAGGCCTTCGTGACGCCGCTCGTGCTCTGGATCTGGCTCGGCGCGGTGATCCTCATCATCGGTACGGCCATCGGAATGTGGCCCGAAGCGAGCCTCGAAGCAGAGGCCACCGGGGATCGAAGCAAGGCCCCCAAGTCGCGCGAGCCTCACGGCGGCGCGAAGGAGCCAGTCCCTTCCGTCGCCCGCAGCAGCAGCGCCGCGGCGATCGTCTTCGCGCTCGGCGCAGCGTCCGCGGTCTTGTGGCCGTCGAGCGCGAACGCGCAAGGGCACACGACGTCGAGCCCCCCGCCGGTCGCAGGCGCGACCGAGCAGATGAACCCGCGAGAGCGAAAGCTCTTCGACCGGCTGCTCTGCATGTGCGGAGACTGCGCGAGGCTCCCGCTAGCGACGTGCACCTGTGATTTCGCAGCGCGCACGCGGCAGGACATGCGCACGAAGCTCGCCAGCGGCGACAACGCGGAGGACATCGTCGCCGGGTACGTGCGGCGGTACGGCGCTGCAGCGCTGAGCGTTCCGCCGGACGAAGGTCGAAACCGACTGCTCTACGCAGGGCCCTTCGCCGCCATCATGGCCGGCGCGGGCGTGGGCGTTCACCTCGTGCGCAAGTGGCGCGCGCGCGGAGCGAGCGCCGCCGCAGAGACCGATCGAATCGCCGTGGCGCAGACCCCGGTCCAGAAAGAGTCCAACATCGCTCGCACCGCCGAGTACGACCGCCGCGTCGACGAGGAGCTCCGTGACCTCGACAACTGACTCACCCCGCGACGAATTGATCGCGAAGAATCTCCCGTACATCGCCGTCGCCGTGGTCGCGCTCGGCGTGACCGTCGTGCGCCTCCGGTTCGGCTGGCCCGCTGTCCTCTTGTGGCTCGCGTTTTGCGCGCTCTCGGGGGCGATCCTGCTGTTCTGGGAGGCGCTTCGATCCGCGCTCGACCCCGAGTCGCGCGGCGACGACAACGACCACGACCTGCGCGTGCAAGCGCAGAGCGAGCTCGAAGACCGAAAGCGCGCCGCCGTCCGCGCGCTGCGCGACGTGCGCGAAGAGCACGCGGTGGGAAAGCTCTCGGACGAGGACTTTCGCGAGCTCGAGGCGCGCTACCGCGGCGAAGCTCGGACCGTGATGCAGGCGCTCGACGACCTGCTCGGCGATCACCTCGCGCGCGCCGAGGCGGAGTTCGACACGATCGCCGCAGAGGCGGACGCCGCTCACAAGACGGCGCATCCCGAAGCGCAAGAGGCCGCCTCGAAGCAGGACTCCGAAGCGCCTGCTGCGAAGCAAGCGCCCGCCGCGACGGACGAGCCCGAGGAGAAGCCCGCCGTCGAGCGCGAGGTCGACAAAGCCCCCACCCCGGAGCCCCTCGCTGCGACGACCATCACCTGCAGTTCGTGCGAGACGGTCAATGACAGCGACGCGCGCTTCTGCAAGAAGTGCGGCGCGAAGATGGAAGGCGCAGCCTCGTGAGATCGGGCGGGCTTGGTTTCGAACGAACAGCGATTTCGCTGCTGTTCGCGCTGACGACGATCCCTGCTCGCGCGTGGGCGCAAGACGCCTCGGTCGACGCCGGAGCGCTCGTCGCCCAGAGCGGCGGTGACGCTGGCGTTGGCGCAGCACCGAGCGGCGGTGACGCGGGCGGTGCGCAGAGCGGCGGAAGTGACGCGGGCGGCGCGAGCGACGGCGCAGCGCAGGGCGACGGAGGGCCGACGCAGAGCGACGACTCGATGGCGTCGCGGATTCGACGCGCGGAGGTTCCTCAGCCGTTTGCGGCGGAGGCGCTCGAGCTCGCGCCGGGCACGATCCTCGTGCGCGTGCTCGACGCTCGCGGCCAGGTCGTACCCGACTGTCCCGTGCGCGTCGGCTCGATGCGCGACGGAGAGCGCGGCGAGCCCGTCGAACGCAGGACAGGCCCCGATGGGCTGGCGCGATTCGAAGGGCTCGAGCGCGGATCACGCGTGGCCTATCGCGTGAGCACCGAGCACTTGGGGGCCAAATTCGGCGCAGATCCCTTTCAGCTGCCGACCGACCACGGCTACCAGGTGCAGCTCGTTCGCCTCGATGTTCGCAACGAGCCCAACTCCGTGCTGGTCACCGAAGCGCGCGCCGAGATCGGCTTTCAAGACGATCGCGTCGTGCTCGTGCAGCGGTTCAATCTGGTCAACATCTCGACGCTCGGGATGGACGGAGACCCGCGGCCGTACACGTTCGTGCCGTCGCAGCCGCTCGAGTTCACGCTGCCGCCGGGCTCGAGCGCGTTTCGAACGGACGAGCAGGGCATGGGCATGACCGACCTTCGCGCCGAAGAGCGCGACGGACGCGTGCGCGTTTCGGGCAGCATTCCGCCGACGGATCCGCGCAACCCCGTGCGGCTCGTGTGGCAGTCGCGCGTGAAGTTCGACGGGAGCGACGTGCCGATCGAGCTGCGGTTTCCCGAGCTCGCCGTGCTCGCTGCGACGGTCGTCGCGCAGGCGCCTCAAGGGATGACCCTCGAGGTCGAAGGCATGCCCGCTGCGGAAGAGCGCAGCTCCAACGGCCAGCGAATCTTGATCACGGGCCGCCAGCGCGCCTCGCGCAGCGATCCCAACATCGACGGACTGCGTATTCGGCTACGAAACATCCCGCGGACCCACGGGCCCGAGCGCGACGTGACCGCCGCCATCGCCATGGCCATCGCGATCGGTTCGATCGGCGTCGGCGCCCGCCGCGCCAGGAGCACCCAGAAGGTCCGCGACGCCGAGCGAAAGGTCCGTCGCGACGAGGACCTGCGCGCAGAACGCGAGCGAATCGTGCGGCAGATCCGCGATCTCGCGAAGGAGCACGCGTCCGGAGACGTGGGCCCCGAGACCTACCGGCGCTCGCGCCACGAGCTCGCGTCGGCGCTCGCCGCGGTCGATCGTCAGCTTGCCGGGCTCGACGCACCCCCGTCCCCGCGAGTATGACGCTCGCCATTGTGACGGAAACCGATACGGACCAGCCCGACCGCCCGAGCCTGCCGAACGCGCCGTTTCAGGTGCTCACCGTGGGCGCAGAGCACGCGGGCGCGCGGCTCGATAAGTTTCTCGTGGACAGCGTCCCCGAGCTTTCGCGCGCGCGCGTCAAGGCGATGATCGAGCAAGGGCAGGTGAAGCTCAACGGTCGTCGCGCTCGCAAGGGCGACGCGGTGACCGAGGGTCAATCGGTCGAGCTGCTCGCGCCTCCGCCGCCCCGCGACTTCGACCCCATCGGCGATCCATCGCTGACGCTGGTGATCCTCCACGAAGACGAAGACGTAGTCGTGATCGACAAGCCCGCGGGGATCGCGACGCATCCGCTCGAGCCCACGGAGATCGGCACCGTCGCCAACGCGGTGATCTTGAAGTACCCCGAGACCGCGGGCGTGGGCTTTGCGCGCAGAGAGCCAGGGCTCTTGCACCGGCTCGACACCGACACATCGGGCGTCCTCGTCGTGGCGCGCAATCAGCGCTCGTTCGACGCGCTTCGCAACGCCTCGCGCGACAAGAAGCTCTACAAGCGCTACGTCGCGCTCGTCGAGGGGACTGTGCCGGCGGAGGGACGCGTGGATTACCCGCTCGTTCCGCATCGAAAGGACCCTCGTCGCGTCGAGGCCGTCACGCCGCACGTGCGCCTGCGCGCAGGGACGAGGACCTTCGACGCGCACACCCGCTACAAGCCGCTGCGCGCGATCCGCACGCGCGACGCTGTCTACTCGCTGGTCGAGGTCGAAGTAGAGACCGCGTTTCGCCATCAAGTGCGCGTGCACCTCGCCACTGTGGGGCACCCGCTCTACGCCGACGCGCTCTACAAGGGTCCCCCCGCGGCGGACAACGTCCGTCTCGAGCGACACTTCCTCCACGCGAGCGAAGTGGTGTTTCCGCACCCCAAGGACGGCAAGGTGACCACCGTGAAGTCGCCGCTGCCCAACGACCTCGCCGCCGCGCTCGCCGCGCTCGAGAAGTAGCGTAGACTCCCCACAGCTCCCATGGCTCGAAGAAGGACACGCGCCGCGCTCGCGGCGATGTTCACCGCAGCCGTGGCCTTCACCGCGGCTGCGCGATCGGACGCGAGCTGCTCGAGCGACTCGTTCGGACGAGGTTCGCGCTTCGTCGCGCGAATGGACTACGGCCCGCGCTGGTACGTCGCGCCGGCGCCGGGAGGGACCTTCAGCTTCGACTTCTCGTTCGCCGCAGGATACTGGCTCGCCGCGACGTCAGCCTGCGCGGAGTGGCACCTTCGCATACAACCCGAGCTCGCGCTCGACCTCGGGATCGTCGGCAACCAACCCGTCGAAGTGCGTGGCGGTGGAGGCGTGACGATCGGCGCCGCTGCGCTGGTTCTTCAGCTCGGGTATTTCTTCGGCGGAGCGTACGGGACCGTCCTCTCTGCGCCGAACGGAGGGTTTCTCCACGGGCCGAGGTTCGAGCTGTTCGCGGGCGTCGCGGGGTTCACCCTGGTGCACGGGTACTACCCTCGCGCCGGCGGCGACGTTCACTCGATGGCGCTGCACGGGATGGTCGACGTCATCGGAGCGGTCAGGCTGTTCATGGGCATCGCTCGTTGGGCGCGCTGACGCTCACTCTCGCCCGCGGCCGCGACCGTGAACCTCCCACCACACGTCGTACAGGTGCCGCGCCGTCGCGGACTCGTGCGCGTCTCGCTCGTCGAGAAACTCCCGCTCGCTGACGCGATGATCCAGCGCGGTCTTGTGCTCGATCTCGAGTCCGAGGATGGTTCTACGCACACGAAACCATGTCGCGTCGAGCACTTCGATCTCGATGACGGGCAGCTCTTCGAGCCCCTCTTCGAGCGCTCGGCGGTATGCGTCGATGAACCGATGATGTCTCTCTGGGAGCTCGTCGTCCGGCGCGATCCACCGTGACCCGAGCTCGTTTCGCTTGGCGGCGTCCACCTCGCCGACGAGCGCGAGCGCGGCGGACACGTGCGCCTCGTCGCTCATGAACACGAACGCTGCCTCGAGCTCGATCCGCTCGTCTTCGTCCGCGGCGATCCACGCTTCGGCCCACGCTCGTCCGTCCACGTCGCACTCGCCCGTTCGAAACTTCGAGTCGAAATAGTCTCCGAACTCGGTCTCGAAGATCCTCGCCCATCGACTCTCGCGCACGAGGCGGAGCACGACGGGCACGGTCAGCGCCTCCCGCGTCCGCGTGGTCCTCCGCGGCCGCGTCCTCCGCTGGGGCGCTCGCTCACTTCGGTGCGCACCTTCGCGACGGGCTTTGCGCCGCCGGAGGCGCTCGCCGCGCTGACGGTCCCGCCGCTCTCGAGCACACGAATTCGATCGCGTAGCTCGGCGGCTTTCTCGAAATCGAGCGCCTCGGCGGCCTCGAGCATGGCGGACCGGAGCGCCTCGAGCAGCGACTCTTTGTCATCGGCGTTGGCCGCGGCGAGCTCGTCGGCCTTGCGGGTCGAGACCGTGACGTAGTCGCGCGCGCCGGAGTCCGGCGACATGTCGTGAATGGCCTTCTTGATGGTCGCGGGCGTGATCCCGTGGGCCGTGTTGTAGGCCTCTTGGATCGCGCGGCGGCGCTCGGTCTCGCCGATCGCGAGCTTCATCGCGGGCGTGATGCTGTCGGCGTACATGATGACCTCGCCGCGTACGTTGCGCGCAGCGCGGCCGATGGTCTGGATGAGCGAGCGAGGCGAGCGCAGAAAGCCTTCTTTGTCGGCGTCGAGGATCGCGACGAGCGAGACCTCGGGCAGGTCGAGGCCTTCGCGAAGGAGGTTGATCCCGACGAGGACGTCGAACTCGCCGCGGCGCAGGTCGCGGAGGATCTCGATGCGCTCGAGCGTGTCGATGTCCGAGTGGAGATAGCGAACCTTGATCCCGAGCTCCTGGTAGTACTCGGTGAGGTCCTCGGACATGCGCTTGGTGAGCGTGGTGACGAGAACGCGCTCGCCGAACGTGATGCGCTCGCGGATGAGGGTGAGCAGGTCGTCGACCTGGCCGGTGACCGGGCGCACGTGCACCTTGGGGTCGAGCAGTCCGGTGGGGCGAATGACCTGCTCGGCGAACTTGCCTCCCGTGCGGGCGAGCTCGTAGTCGCCGGGCGTCGCGCTGACGAAGAGCGCGCGCTTGACGATCTTCTCGTACTCTTCGAACTTGAGCGGGCGGTTGTCGAGCGCGCTGGGGAGACGAAAGCCGAACTCGACGAGGGTCTCTTTGCGCGCGCGATCTCCGCGGTACATCGCGCCGAGCTGCGGGACGGTCTGGTGGCTCTCGTCGATGACCATGAGAAAGTCGTCGCCGAAGTAGTCGATGAGCGTCGGCGGAGGATCGCCTGGATTTCTCCCGGTCAAATGGCGCGAGTAGTTCTCGATTCCGTAGCAGAAGCCCATCTGCTCGAGCATCTCGAGGTCATAGAGGGTGCGCTGCTCGAGGCGCTCGCGCTCGACGAGCTTGCCGGTGTTGGAGAGCACGGTGAGCCGCTCGCGCAGCTCTTCGCGAATGGCGTTGATCGCCTTCGAGAGCGTCCCTTTGGGCGCGACGTAGTGCGAGTTGGGAAAGATCGCGACGCGCTTGACCTTGCGGTTCACCTTTCCGCGCAGTGGGTCGATCTCGGAGATGTCCTCGATCTCGTCGCCGAAGAACTCGATGCGCAGCGCGACGCTCTCTTCGTAGGAGGGAAACACCTCGACGACGTCGCCCCGCACGCGAAACGTCCCGCGGTGAAAATCCACGTCGTTGCGCTCGTACTGCATGTCGACGAGCCGCAAGAGCAGCCGGTCGCGCGGGTACTCGTCGCCGACAGCGACGTCGGCGGTCATGCCCACGTACGCCTCGGACGAGCCGATGCCGTAGATGCACGAGACGCTGGCGACGATGATCACGTCTTTGCGCGAGAGCAGCGACCGCGTCGCCGCGTGGCGCATGCGATCGATCGCGTCGTTGATCATCGCGTCCTTCTCGATGAAGGTGTCGGTCGAAGGGACGTACGCCTCGGGCTGGTAGTAGTCGTAATACGAGACGAAGTACTCGACGGCGTTCTCTGGAAAGAGGTCCTTCATCTCGCTGTAGAGCTGCGCGGCGAGGGTCTTGTTCGGCGCCAGGACGAGCGCCTTCTTGCCGAGCTGCTGGATGACGTTCGCGACGGTGAAGGTCTTGCCGCTGCCGGTGACGCCGAGCAGGGTTTGATGCTGTTCACCCGCAGCGAACCCGCGGACGATCGACTCGATCGCCTTCGGCTGATCGCCGCGCGCGTGGTACTCGGTCTTCATCGAGAAGGTGCCCGTCCCGCTCGGGGAGGGCTCGCTCGCAGACAGTTCGATCGACATCGCCACCGTCCTGCATACTGCTCGCGTGTCCAGAACGGAAGGGGCAGTGATTTCCATTTCGCCCACGAACGGAGTAGCTGTTTCGTTCATGACGGTCGTTGCGTCGCGCGTTGCCACGTCGTTGCTCGTCGCGCTCTTTCTCGGGGGCTGCGGCGCGCGAGACGTCGCGGTGGACACCGTCGAGGACACGCTCGATGTGACCGACGTCGAGGACGTCCCAGATAGCGCGGATATCGTCGATGTGATCGACGTCGTGGATGCGCCGGACGTGGCGGATGTCCGCGACGTGCCGGACGTGCCGGACGCGTGCACGCCGGTCCAAGACCGCTGCGGGCCCGTCGAGATCTGCGGCAACGGGCTGGACGACAACTGCAACGGGTCTTCAGACGAGGGCTGTCGTTGCGAGCCAGGGATGGTTCAGTCGTGCTTCGCGGGCCCTCCCGGACGACGCAACATCGGAATCTGCCAAGACGGAACGCAAGTGTGCCTCGGCACTGCGACGTGGGGCCCGTGTCTGGGCGGGATCGTTCCGCGGCCGGACGAGTGCAACGGG
>LNEO01000290.1 GCA_001465015.1 Deltaproteobacteria bacterium Ga0077539
TCGGGTCTGCGAGGCACTATGCGCGGCAGCTCGCTGCCGCGCCGCCGCTCGCTGCCGCGCCGCCGCTCGCTGCCGCGCCCCGGCTGTCGTATGGGAGTCGATGCACCCGTTCTCGATGGGGACCCGAGCATCGACACACGCAACCCTGTTCGCTCCGCAGGCCAGAGGATTTCGTCAGTCATTTGACAGCTTACTCACCGCGGCGTTGCCCCTCGCAGACCCATCTCCCTGGCGTCGATCGTGTCGACATGATCGTTTCGAAAGAGGACCGCGGGTGAGTAACTCGTCTTTTCAACGACGGTCCCGAGTAGCTGCGGGCGCGAGCCCGCTGCGCTACGCGACGAAGTCGCGCTGTTGCCGGGCCCCTTGGCTCCCGGCCCTCGCCGGGGGCGCTTCGCTACTTCATTTCCAGTCGAAATCAAGAAGCGACCCATGCTGAGCCCTTGGCTCCGGGCGGGAGATCCATCGTGTTTCGGTCGCGTTTCTCCGCACAAAGTTGCAACGAGGGACCCGCGCCGCGCTCCGCACGAACCGCGATCACACCCGTTTGGCGTTGCTCCGCGCGCGCCTCGCCCGTCGCTGACCTGTGTGATCCCGCGATTGCACGCCCTTTCTTCGCTACGGCCTGCGGCGCGCTCTGCGATACCATCGCTCGCAGCTATGGAAGGGCTCTCACGTCGCACCCTCACGTGCGCAGCGATATTGCTCGCCACCACCGCGACCCGCGCGGCGCGGGCGCAGAGCGCTCCCTCACAGGACGCTGGCGCCGACGCGCAGCGCGCCCCGGTGGAAAACGAGACTACCACCCAGGCCGAAGCGCTCGTCGCGCAGGGAATCCAGCTGCGCCGCGCCTCGCAGGACCAACAAGCGCTCGCGCTCTTTCGGCAGGCGTACGCGCTCGCGCCGTCGCCGAGGATCCGTGCGCAGATCGCGCTCGCTGAGCAAGCGCTCGGGCAGTGGCCCGCCGCCGAGGCAGACCTGCGCGCCGCGCTCGATCAGCGCGAGGACCCATGGATTCAACGCAACGTCGAGGCGCTCGACGCCGCGCTCGTGGCGATCACCTCGCACCTCGGCTCGCTCGAGGTCACGAGCTCGGTCCCGGGCGCCACGTTGTGGGTCAACGGCCGCGAGATCGGCCCGCTGCCCCTCTCTGCGCCAGCGCGCATCGAGACGGGAACGACGCAGATCGAAGTTCGCCTCACCGGCTACAACACCGGTCGGCGCACGATCGAAATCGAGCCGGGCCGCTCGTATCGCGAGTCCTTCGCCCTGGTCGTCATCAACACAGACCCGACGATTCAACGACTCCCCGGTCAGGTGCGGGTCGTCAACGTGACCGAGGAGTACGTCGCGCCCCGCGCGAGCGTTCCGCTCATGATCGCGGGAGCGGCGCTGGTGCTCGGCGGCGCAGGGGCGCACGTGTTCTGGCAGAACCGAGTCACGGTGTACAACTCGGGCTCTCCCGCCAGCCCGAGCAACGTCGGCAGTTGCTACGACCCGACCGAGCAGCACCCCACGCGCATCGCGCGGTGCGGGGCGGTGCTGGGCGAGTCCTGGGCGGGCTTCGGCCTGATGGTCTCGGGCTACGTGCTCGGCGGAGCGGCGCTCGTCACGGGCGTCGCCCTGCGCTTCGTCGGCGGCGAACGGCGCGTCCGCGAAGTGGCCCCCTCGCGGCGCGCGAGCCTCGTGTCGGCGCAGTGCCTCCCCTTGCTCACGGTCGCGGGCGCGACCTGCGCGGTGCAGTTCTGATGAAAAAGACCGCTATTCATCGAGGCGCCTCGACGCTCGCCATCGCGGCGCTCGCAGCTGTGTTCGGGGCGTGCTCTGCGCCGCTTCGCGACGGTGACTCGTCGGACGCGGGCCCCTGTCCCATGACCACCGCCACCACCACGCGCTGCTCGGGCTCGTGCACGGACACGCAGACGGACCCGCGTCACTGCGGCGGCTGCGGTCGCGCGTGTCGGCCGGGCTTCGCGTGCGCTGCGGGCGCGTGCGCCAACCAGTGCGCGACCGGCTTTCTCTCGTGCGGCGGCGAGTGCATCGACCCGCAGACCGAGGCGCGATTCTGCGGGGCGTCTCTTGATTGTATGGGCGCAAATGCGGGCCGCGTGTGCTCGCGCGTCGAGCAGTGCGTGGGCGGCCTGTGCGCGATCTTCGAGGCGCCGAGGAGCGAGATCTCGCCCTTTCCCGACGCGGTCGAGACGAGCGTGCTCTCGGTGCCCAGGCCCGTGAGGTTCACGATCGGCAGCATTCTTTCGGGGCGCGTTTACTACACGCTCGACGGCACCGAGCCTCGCCCCGATGCGCCTACGACGAGGACCGACCTTGCGCCCGTGATCGTGCCCGTCGGAGGCTCCGAGGGCGTCACCGTCACGCTGCGTTGGTACGTCGAGTACGGCGGCTTCTACGGCCGCGAACCGACCACCCGGCAGCGCCTCGTCCGCGTATCGCAACCGTCGCAGCTCGGGTTCGGCGCGATCTTCGAGGGGCTCACCCTCAACGGCTCTGGGGCGACCGCCCTGGTCGAGCCGGGCTCGACCGTCACCGTGCGGTTCACAGGGCAAGAGTGGCGGCCGAGCCCGGGGCAGCCTTGCGTTACGTGCGCGCTCACGCGCTGGTTCGCCGCGGATCTGACGGACACGACCTCCGGTCAATTCGCGCGCAGCTGCTTCGAGCTGCGCACCGCGGCGTGGCCCGGCGAAGAGAACTCCGAGTACGAATATCGCTTTCCCGCGCCGATGACGCGCGGACGGTACGCGGTGCGCTACGGCACGACGCTCGATTTCGCGACCAACTGCGGCCGATACCGAGGGGGCGCGCCGATCGCGTTCTTCTACGTCCGATGAGCGAGCAAGTGATGAAGACCGCCGCCGCCAAGAGCACCTGGCTCCTCGCGCTCGCGCTCAGCGCGGGCTGCACATTTCCGATCGATCACACAACGGAGCCGGGCTTCTCGGTGGGCGACGGCGGCGTGTGCTCGATGGGCGACGCCGCCACCGCCGGGACGATCATCGTGTGCGGCGGCCGTTGCGTCGACACCCAGAGCAACGCCGCGCACTGCGGCGGCTGCGGAATAACCTGTGCGAGTAATCAATTGTGCGCCCTCGGGCGCTGCTCGGCGGTGTGCTCTCAGACCGCGCCGTGCGCCGCCGGAGAGCTCTGCGTGCGCGGCATCTGCGTGTACGCGCCGCCGCCTGCCACGGTGCTCGCGACGCTGGTCGACGAGGGTGAAATCCGCGTCCGTCACTCGCTCGAGCAGCTTCGGTTGAGCGCCCCGGTGCCGGTGACGTTCTACTACACGCTCGACGGCTCGTTGCCCGAGATGGGGGGGCCCAACACGCGCACGGCCATGGGTCAGTCTGTCGTCCTCCCCACGATCGACGGCCTGGACGACATGCCGATGGGCGCGTGCAGGACCGTTCGATGGCTCGCGGACTACGGTCCTCCCCTCGGACGCGAGGTGATCGTGCACGGCGCGAGCTTCTGCAACAACGCCCCGCAGTCGGACGTCGACCGCAACTACGAGACCATCGATCGCTTCAACCTCTCGGTCGCGGGCGTCGATCAAGGCGCGGTCGCCGTGGTGATGCCGGGCGCTGGCGTTCGTGTGGGGTTCAGGCTGCGCACGATGAACTCTGGCGCCGCGATGATGCCCGCCCGCATCTCGCGCGCAGCGCGCGTGTACCTCGAACAAGAGTCGATGACCGTGCCTCCTCCGTTTTGCCACGAGTACGGAGACGGCGCCCCGCGGCCCACGGGCCCAACGACGGCGACCGGCGATTTCATGGTCACCGCGCCGAGCGCCCCGGGGCGCTATGCGCTGCGCTTGTCGATCGCGACCGACCCTTCCTCGGACGTGTGCCGCACGCTCAACGGTTTGGGAGCCGTTCGAACGCTGGGCGTCATCGTCGTTCGCTGACCGGCGAGCTCGCGCGGGGGTTAGCGGTAGGGGCCCGACGGGCCTCGATCGCGCAGCGCCGGTCCCACCGCGGTGAAGAGCCGAACGATCTCTTGCGCAGCCTCGCCGCTCGCGGGCTGCGGTCCGAAGGCGAACAGCCGCCGCTCGTCGAGCGCGCACTGCATCCCCATCGACCGCGCGCGCATGAGCAGCGACCGCGCTCGCTCGTTGAGCTGCGAGGCGATCACGCGCTGCGCAGCGTCGCCTTCGCCGCGCGCAGAGAGGGTGAACGCCTTGTCGAACTCGGGGTCGCCGACGATGATGTCGCCGAAGCCGAGCATCGTTTGAGCGCGGTCGACGAGGTTCGCCGGGCGAGCAGAGATCGATCCCTCGAGCGGCTCGCGCCACGAGACGTGCACCGCGCACCCCTGCGGTGACGGAGGAGCGATGTCGATCGCGCGAAACGTCGGCGAGTGCGCGGTCATCCGCAGCAAGAATTGATCGCCGTGAGCGGTTGTTCCTGCGAGGGCGAAGGGGTGCTTTCGGACTGCGAATCCGTTGGGTCGCGCCGCGTCGGTGAGCGCGCGGTCGAGGCCAGCGCCGACGATCGCCGCGGGGGGATCGAGCTCGTCCAGGCACTGATCGGCCGCAGAAGCAGCAGCGACGGCGTCGAGCACGAGCCGCTCGATCTCTTCTTTGGAAATCGCGAACAACGAGAGCGAGACCGACGCGTATCCGTCGGTGAGCGTCGGATCTCCAGCGCGCGCCATGGCGTGCAGGTGCTGGCGCGCCGTGCTGTTACAAATCGCGCGGGCCGCTTGCTCGTCTCCGCGGGCGCATCGGCGCGCGAAGATCCCGTCGAAATCTCTGTCGCCTGTGTCGAAGAGCCTCCCATCGCCAAACCCGGTCGAGACGGTGAGGCCTACGTCGCTGCCCCGCGGACGCGTGGCGGTGATCGTCGCCCTCTTGGACCGATCCATCGCCATCCCGATGTGAATCGGGACTCCTTCGATGTTGCCCGCGTACTCAGAGGACAACATCCCGACAGACACGAGGTTGAACCGCGTGCGCACGTGATCGAAGACGTCGTTGAAGAACACGCGTTGATGGTAGAGCGAAACCCAGAGGGAGGAAGACGTCGGGCCGGCAAGCGGGCGCGAGCACGCGGGGGAGCAAACCGGCCCTCGGGCGAACCGGGGCAATCGCCGCAAGCGGGCCCCCTCTCTGCGCTTCGGAAATCGCCACGCCCGCCGCGTACGATGGCGGAGATGACATACTCTGTCATGCGTCACTGGACGCGGTGTACCTTCGAGGCGCAGGATGGCCGCGGCTGGAGAGTGCAACGTGACGGACACCGCAACGACCGCTTCGAAGGGACTCGAGATGACCAACAACAGCGCTGATGGTGCTGACAAGGACGCGCCCGCGAGCGTCGAGGCGCCGGCGACCACGCAAGACCCGCGCTTGTGGAAGCAGAACGGATGGACCGCGCAGGTCATCAAGAACGACAGCGACGACGGCTGGGCGGTCGCCATGTACGTCGACGGCAAAGACGAGCCGGCGTTGGTCGGCCCCTGGACGATGGGTCGCGACAAGAAGAACCCCAAGCCCCTCGATCAGAGCGCGTTCAACACGCTCGTGAAGACCGCGACCGAGGTGCTGCAACGGCACGCCCAACAGCGGCGCGCGATGCTGCACCGCGAGTGTTCGGTGCAAGACGAGACGGGGCGATGGATCACCGTGATGCTCGACATCGCCGAGGACGAGGACGACCCGCACGCGATTCTGTCCGCGACGACCGACGACGCGACGGTCAAGGTGCGCGTCGAGGCGAACTACAAGCTCTCTGCGAAGGCCGCGGAGAAGTGGGTTCGCGGCGGGTTCGCTTCGCCGTAGATGCCGCCGCACGCTATCGGCAGTGGCCCACCATGCACGCGGTCCCTGTGGGGCACGCGCGGTCGCAACGCCCGCAAAACCCGCGGTCTTGCCGGAGATCCACGCAGTTCGCTCCGCATCGAGTGAGGCCTTCGGGGCAGGGGGCTCCGCCGCCGCAGTCCACGTCGTTGTCGCGAACGCCGTCACAATCGTCGTCGAGCCCGTTGCACAGCTCGACCTCGTTGCAGCCCGACCACAGCGGCACACAAAGCGTTCGCGAGCACTGCCTTCCGAGGGGGCACTGGCCGTTCGTGTCGCAGCGCGGAAACTCGGGGATGCTCGTCTCGCGTTGCCGCGCGTCGCTGGCGTCGCTGGCGTCGATCATCGAGCGATCGTCGCTGGCGTCGATCGCCGCGCTGTCTACGCCCGCGTCGACGGTCGCATCTTCGTCGTTCGTGTCCAGGGCGAGCGCTGTGTCCGTGCGCGCGTCGGCCAGGACGATGGGGCGCACCGACCCGATCGTCGCTTCGAGCTCGCATCCGGCGAGCGCTGCGCAGAGCACCAGCGATACGCGGTTCATCGAAGCATCGCCTCGACCGCTGATCGTAGCGGACTCGACGGCCAACGAGAACCGAACCGCGTCGCCGCCGCGCGCGCCTCGTCTTCGCGGCCGGCGGCGAGCAGGGCGCGGACCTCGAGAGCGTCACGCTCCATCGCGAGCTGTCCGCGCGAGAAGCGCTGTTTGTGCCGGACCAGCGCCGAGAGCGCCGCGTCGTGCTCGCCCGAGGCCAGCGCCGCGCGCGCTCGATCGAGCAGCCGCTGCTCCTCGCCGAGCGTGTCCGCGGGGGGCGCGATGCGCGAAGGCGCCGCGGCGTCCGCGAGGGCGACGCTCTGAGCAGAGGCGTCGTCGGTGAGCGCCGCTGCGCTCTGCGCGTCGCTCGCGAGCGCGACCGCGATGGGCGACGAGGGGACGCTCATCGACGCCGGTCGGGCGTCCGGTGCGGCCGCGACCATTTGATTGTGTGTGTTCGACTCGCTGGCGCCGTCGTCCTTCGTCGCGCGAAAGAGGGCGATCGCGATGCCGATTACGCCGACCCCGACCGCGAGCCACAGCCCCTTGGCTCCCAACCAGCCCGCGGCGGCGCCAGGTGCGTTGGCCGTCGCAGGAGCGACCTGCGCGGCCGTGGCGACGCTCGCTGCGGTGGCGGTCGCGCCCACCGTGGCCAACACGCGAGCTCGGACGTCGGCCTTGGCGCTCGCAGGCGCTGCGTCGATCGGTCGGGCGTCGTCGAGGAGCGCTGCGATGTGCGGCGGGTACTCGTTGAGCTGTTCGTCGGTCATGGCTTCTCTCCTCGACGGAGCAACGCGCGCTCGAGCGCCTTGGTCAGGGCTTCTCTCGCGAGCCTGAGCCGCGAATACGCGGTCTTTACTGGGATCTCGAGCTCCGCGGCGATGTCGGCCATCGGTCGCTCTTCGAGGTCGTGCGCGACGAGCACGACGCGCTGCGGCTCGTCGACGCGCAAGAGCGCCTCGTGGACCATCGCTCGGCGCTGCGAGCGGTCGAGCGCTTGTTCGGCGGACGGCGCTTCGCTGGCGACGTCTGGGAGCTCGGCGGGCGCCTCGCGGCGGTTGTACGCGAGCGCGCGTCGGTCTGCGGCGACGCGGTAGGCGATGCCGAAGAGCCACGGTCGAATCGGTCGCGTCGGGTCGAAGTCGCCGAGCCGACGAAACACCACGACGAACACGTCGTGGGCGACGTCGGCGAGCGACGACTCGGGCACTCCCATTCTTCGCAGCGTCGTCCACACGTAGTCGAACTCCCGCTCGTACACGGCGTCGAACGACGGGCGTTCGACCGCTGTTGCGGCTCCACGATCGTTCGGCTTCGCGCTCGCCTCGAGCATCTCGTCTGGGGATTGGGCGGAGGGATCCGGCGTTCTCAAAAAATCCACGTCCGTGCGCCGAGCCAGAACGAGAGCGCGAGCGGAGGGCTCCTGAACAGCGGCGCTCGCTGAGCGTCGCCGGGCCCGTCGACGACGAGCGACGAGCGAAGCAGCACGAGATCTCCGTCGATTCCCAGGCGAAGCGCCGTGTTGTGCCCCAGGTCGAGCTCGGCTCCGACCCGCGCTCCCGCGGCAGCGATCGGGAGCGCGACCGTGAAATCCGTGACATATCCTGTCCCCCAGGCCACCAACGCCCCTGCGGTCGCGCGCGCGCACACAAACGGCGCGACGCCAGCGTCGATGCCGCGGCAGCCGAGGACCGTGGCCGTGGCGGCGAAGCCTGACACGCGCGCGCTGCGATCTGCGTCCAGTTGAGAGCCTGGCAGGTCGAAGGCCAGCTCGAGCGCCGCGGACCATCGATCGCGCACGAGGCCGAGCCCGAGAGCAGACGACGGTCGAACGAGGGTGTCGCCCAGGCCCATCGCGAGCCCGAGCCGAGCGCCGAGCGCCATCGACAGCTCCGTCGCGCGCACGGGAGCGGGCTCGGGTCGCACCCACTCGCGGTCCCAGAGCACGACAGGCGGCGCCTGCTCGGAGTCGTGCACCTGCGTGGGACCTTCGACGCTCTCGCGAAATCCCGGCGGCATCGACGGAGGAAGCGCGAGCGGCTCTGCGCGCGCCGCTCCGCGGGGCGATCGACCGCCGAGCGCGATGGCGGGGTCGAGCGCGATGGCCACGGTGAGCGCCGCCGCGCGCACCGCGTCGTCGCAGCGATGGGCCCGAACGGTTCGCGTCGCGCCGTCGATCGCGAGCTCGAGCGCAAACCAGTCGCCTCGACGTCGCAGGCTCGCGCGAACGCTGTGCGTCGCTCCTTCGCGCGCGAAGGGCTCGCGACCCAGTCGCTCGAGAACGGCCGCCCGAAACGCCGCTTCATCGGGGCACGCCTGCGCCTCGCCGCTGCGCGTGTACGCCTGGATCGACGCGGTGTCCTCCGCGCGCGCCGCCCTCGTCGCGAGCGCCGCGGCGAGCGCGATCGCCGCGAGTCGCCCCGCGCCTGCTCGAAGGCCGCGGGTCGCCATCAGAACACTCCGCGCGCCGTCAGCGTCCCTGCGCCGAGCGACAGCTCGGTGATCCGCGGCGCGCCCGCGCGCACGGTGAACCACCCGCCCACGATGAGCCCGGCGCCCACCGCAGCGGCGATGCTCCCTCCGGCGATCGCGAGCGGCAGCTGCGCCCGGTCTCCGACCAGGAGGTTCACGACCACCACGCCTGGCCCGAGCACCGCGCCCGCGCATCCGACGACGAAGAGCGCGCCGCCGATCGCGCTGAAGCCCACCCGATGCGGTCGAATCGCGTAGCGCGAGCCTGCGGTGGCCAGGGCGAGGTCGGCGCTCCACACGTAGGGCGTGTCCGACTCGGCGACGAGTCTTTGAATTCCTGGGCGCAAAAACAAGTTGCACGGCGCCGAGCAGAGCACTGGGGTCCGCTCGACGCCGAAGCGCACGCCCGGCTCTCTTCGCTCGGGCCTCTCGCTGGCGAGGCCGACGGCGATCGGCGCTCCGGTCTCGCTGGTGATCTCGAGCCGGGCGCGGCCCGCGCGCGGGTGCAACACGTCCTCGACGACCACTTGCTCGCGCGCGGGGCCGTCGTCTTCTTCAGCGCTCTGCGCGCTGGCTGTGCGCTGTTCGAGCACGCCTGCGAGCACGATCGCAAAACAGTGCGCGCTCGCGAGGGGCTTGTTCATCGCCGATGAGCCCGGACGATGCCACGTCATCGCACGGACAGGCAATGCGCCGCGCGAGCCTGGGCCCTCCGCGGGAGTCGCTCAGAACGACGCCTGCAGGTGCACGGCGAACGTGCGTCCCTGCTGCGGCATCGTGCGAGTGACGAACGTCTGTGTGACCGGCACGTTCCACCGCCAATCGAGCACGTTGTACACGCCGAACGAGTAGCGAAGGCCGAGGCGCGTCACTTGCCCAGACACGACGACGTCGCCGAGCAGCGCTGGCGTCGTCCACTCGTCGGTGTCCTGTCGAACGCGCCGCGGGCCCACGAAGGTCCCGCGCACCGCCGCGCTCGCGTACGGCGGCAAGAGCGGCGCCACCATCTTGAGCGACCCCTGGTGGTCCGGCGCGTTGGTGAGCGCCGGCATCGCGAAGGTGGTCCCTAGAAAACGTGTGTGCTGAACGTTGTAGCTCGCGGTGAAGAACCACCCTTGCCGAAACTCGCGCCGCAGCTCGACGTCGCCGCCCACAGAGAGCAGCGGATCTTGCTGGTTTTCGTAGCGGAGCTGGTTCTCCATCGTCCCTTCGCCGACGGTGTCGAGCACGTCGATCAGGTAGCTGGTGTTCGCCGCGACCGTGAAAGACCAATCGTCGTTGATGCGCTGGTTCCACTCGAGCTCACCTGTGTAGATGAGCTCTGGGCGAAGGTTGCACGCGACGCCTGGCGGGCAGCCCGGTCGCTGCGTGAGCCCGTCGGTGTAGCCCTGTTCGTAGATGCTCGGCGCTCGAAACGCGCGGCCGCCCATGACCTTGAGGGTCGTCCTCGAGCCCGGCCGAAACACAAACGCCCCGCGAAACGAAACGCCCGGTGCGACGAGGCTGAATCCGTCGACTCGCGCGCCGCCGGTGAAGCGAAACCATCGGGCCGGCGTGAGATCGATCAGCGCGTACCCCGACGCCACGGTGTACGGTCGCGTGACGTCGAGGTACCGCGTCGGAGCCATGGACGGCATCGTGCGATCGGACTGCTCGCCGCTGAGCGTCGCGATCGCGTGTCCCTGAAACTCTCCGCCTGCGGTGAGCTTGAGCGCGCTGATCGGAGTCCACTCTCCGCGCGCCTCGCCTCCGGCCCAGAAGCCGACGTACGTCTCGCGGCTCAGCGACCCGCCGTCGTACGCGTAGCCGCCGAGAAACCGGTACAGATTGACGTGCGCCCGCGTAAAGAGCTGAAACGTCCGCCCGATGCGAGGCTCGTACTTCACCTCGCCCATCACACGGCCGTCGACCCAGCGCGTCGCAGAGTCGCCCACGGACGTCCCGTACGCCCCGACGGGAATGTCGTGCTCGTGAAACGCCACGTGCCACTGCGCGCTCAGGTCGCGCCACCACGCGCGCCCTGTCAGCGACGCGGTCAGCATTCGATCGACGCCTTGCACGCGCTGCTCGGTAGCAGGCATGCCCGGCATCATCGGTGGGATCTGCACCGTGGCGTCGACGCCCTGCGAAGCGGCGACGCCGATCGCGAGCATCACGCCAGCGTCGCGACCGGTGCGCACCGAACCTGACGCGCGGACGCGGCCGACGTTGTCTCCGTAGCCGCTGATGCCCGCGCTGGCGCTCGTTCGCACGTCGCGGCCGCGCAGGGCGAGGTTGACGACGCCCGAGATCGCGCCCGTTCCGTAGAGCAGCGAGCCGGGGCCGCGGACGAGCTCGATTCGATCGACCAGGTCGAGCGACGCGCGACCATCGTGTCCGACGTACGAGCTGTAGAGCAGGTTGTCGTTGAGCACCGCGCCGTCTTGCTGAACCAGCACGCGGCGGCCGTAGTCGTTGGGCTGCCCGAGCCCGCGGATGCCGATCGAGTTGTAGGCCCGGTCGTTGGAGAGATAGACCCCGCGCGTGCCCTGCAACGCCTCGGCGATGGTCGTGTACTGAAACGCCTCGATCTCTCGCGCAGAGATCACCGAGACGCTCGCCGGAGCGTCTTCGATCTGCTCGATCGCGCGCGAGGCCGCGGCGATCTCGCGCACCGGCGCGAGGCTCACGTCCGTGACTCGCGCCTCCCCGGTGGGGCGCACGACGACCTCGCGTTCGACCGTGCGAAACCCAGAGAGCGACACGCGCACACGCCGGCGGCCGACCGGAACATCCCTGAGTACGAGCGGCGTAAACCCCGCTGTGCGCCCGTCGATTTCCACGAGCGCATCACGCTCGTCCGCCTCGATCACGAGCGTGCCCACCAGCGGTCTCAGCGCCACGGTGACGTTGGTCTGCTGGCGCGCCGTGACGACCACGGTCCGCGTCTCCGGCGCGAATCCTTCACGCGCGATGAAGATCGTGTGGGGTCCTGGCGACACTTCCAGCGCGCACGGCGCGGCGCAGGCCGATCCTCGTTGCTCGTCGTCGACGCGCACCGTAGCCCCTTGCGCGTTGTCGAGCCGAATCGTTCCGACGATTCGACGGAGGCGCAAGTTGACCTCGGTGCTTCGTCCGACGACCGCGGTGATGGTCTCGCTCTGGGCAGGCTCGTACCCCTCGAGCTCGGCGATGACGCGGTACGTTCCGGGCTCGATGGCGAGGGGACGACCCGCGCGCCCGCGCTCGCCGAGGTCGCGGCGATCGAGAAACAGCGCCGCCCCAGGCGGGTCCGTCGTGACCGCGAGCACCGCGACGCGGGGCGCGATGCGCTCGAGCGCCGTCTGCACGTCGCTGATCACGCGCTGGTTGGTCTCGCCCTCGAGCGCCGTGTAGTAGTACCGGTGCGCCTCGGGGAGGCGGCCCATTTGCTCGTACGTCCCGCCGATGTTGAACAGGACGTTGCGGTTGCGTACGAGTCGATTGGACGTGAAGAAATGCTCGAGCGCTCCTTCGAAGTCGCCCGCTTGAAAGCGCCTTCGCGCGATTTGAAAGTGGAGCTCTGCTTCGTCCGCGAGCCCGTCGGCCATCGCCGAGGCCGGGATCATCGAAGCGGCGAGCGCGAGCGCGACTGCGCTCGAAACAGGGCCGCGCGATGCGGCCCGCCATCGTGGGCGTGACATTTCAGCGTTCGTCTCGGAGCTGGATCGTCGGCGCAGCAGTCACCGGCGTAGTGGATCGCGTGGATGCGTCTGGCTGGCGCTGACCGACGCGCGCCCGTCGACGCGGCCTCTCGCTCGATCGATCGCCGAGCGCTGCGGCGGGCCCCGACCGATCATCGCTCGCGACCTGCGCGGCGTTGCCCTGCGTGTCGCTCGGAGCGATGGGCGTGGTGAGCACTGGCGTCGGTGTCGGAGCGCTCGAAGCAGCGATCGTGAGCGAGCCGTTCGCTGGCAAAGGCGCTGCTCCGACGCTCGGCACAGCGCGGTCTCGCGCGGTCGTGGCGTGATCCGGTTGCACCTCTCCGCGCCGTCGTTGGACGAGCAAGAGAGGGACGAGCGCCACCATCGCGAGCGCCACCGCCACGGCGAGCGTGACGTTGTTGGGACCCGCGCTCGGAGGTCGCTTCGTGAGCGATCGGCCCGGGGGCTCCGAGGAGGCAACGCCGTTGACGACCGCGTTGTTGTTCGTCGAAGGCGCGGTGCTCGGCAGGAGCGCCGCAGGCATCACCGCGTCGGCGGTCGTCAGGAGCTCCGCCGGCACAGGGTTGGTGCCGGTCTTTGTGCGCGGTCGAACGCGGAGCGTCCCTGGCGCGATCGTCGACTGCCACTGCACGCGAGAGCTGCTCGTGCCCGCGAGGTCGGCGCGGACCTGCTCGAGCGACGTCAGGAGCGTCTTTGCGTCGGGCATTCGGTCGCTCAGCGAGCGCGCGAGGCAGCGATGGACGATCGCCGCGATCGGCTCGGGCACCTCGGGACGCAGCGAGCGCAGCGGCGGCGGCGACTCGTTGCAGATCGCTTTGAACACCTCGCTCGGCGTCTGCGCAGAGAACGGCAGCGTGCCCGTGATGCACTCGTACAGCACGACGCCCAACGACCAGAGGTCCGAGCGAGCGTCGCGCGCCGTCGAATCGAGGACGAGCTCAGGGGCCATGTACGCGGGCGTGCCGGCGATCACACCGTCGTCGCTCGCCTCTTCTCGAAGCGACTGCGCGATGCCGAAGTCCACTAGCTTCGGGACGATTCCGCCGTTCGCTTCGGTCAGAAAGATGTTCTCGGGCTTGATGTCTCGGTGAAGAATCCCCTGCTTGTGCGCGTGCGAGAGCGCCGCGGCGATCGGGACGATCACGTCGATCGCGTCGATGATGGACAACCTGTGCGAGAGCTCGAGGCGCTTGGCCAGCGCTTCGCCCGGCAGAAACTCTTGGACGATGAACGGGGTCCCGTCATCGACGCCCACGTCGAGGACGTCGACCACGTGAGGGTGGCGCACGGTGTTGCCCGCGCGCGCCTCTGCGAGGAAGCGCTCTCGCGCGTCTGGGCTCGCCGCGAACTCGGGGCGCAAGAGCTTGAGCGCGACGTCACGCTCGAGGAGCACATGAAACGCGCGGTACACGCGCCCCATCCCGCCCTCGCCGAGCAGCGAATCGACGCGGTATTTTCCTGCGATCAACGAGCCGATCTCGATCGGCTTGTCGACGACGCGCGCGTGCGGGTCGCTCGACGAGGCGTCGTCCATCGGGAGGGTCGCTCGTTTCGTCGGTGAAGAGCTGCTCATTCGAAACCGCTCCAGACTGGATCTCTGCCTGAAGCCATCGCCGCGCACCATAGCGTGGTTTGGTCGAAACCCAAACTGCTGTGTTGTGCTCGCAACGCTTCGGACTCGCGAGCCGTTCGTCGACCTCGCTCGGTCGCTCGGACGGCTGGCTGCTCGGTGACCGGAGTTTCCCATGACCAGCAGGCTTCGAAAGCGCATTCGCAGGCGCTTTTTCGCTCGTGTCAGGCGGAGTAAGCTCCGGTATCGTATGCGTTTTTTCCGAGAATGCGCGACGGTTTCTGCGGCCCCGAGAGGCGGGTGACTTCGTCAGGGGCGAGCGTGCTGATCGACTGCGTGACGCAGCGAGCACTCCTGGTCGTGATCGACCCGCTCGTGCGGCGCGCAGCTGCCATATCAACGAATCTCTATGGTCGAGGGCGAGAGCGACGCGCTCTACTGCGCAGGTCTTGTTGCAGCTCCGCTTTCGGTTGGCGATCTGCTCGAACGCTCACCCGTTGACGACTCGGGCGCGCTCGAGCGCGCATATCGTCCTTCCAACCAACGCTCTGCGGTAGGCGCTCATGGAAGCCACTCCCTCTCGTCGACCGATCGCAGACACCGTTCGTGAGGGGCTGTCGCTCTGGCGCGGCCGGCGCGAAGAGATCGAGCGCGATTCGTCCGTGAACGACGCGTTCGAGGCGCGTCGCCGTCGCAAGCTCGGCGCTCACGCCACCAGCCTCTGCGCGGTCGCGCTCGTGGCCGCGCTCGTGTTCTGGCCGCTCGATTGGCTGGTGCTCGACGCGGTAGCGCGCGCCGCGTTCGCTCGGTGGCGCGTCACCGTCGCCGTCGGCTCGACGCTCTTTCTCGCGTTGACGAGGCTCACGAGCCGGCCGGCTGCGCTCGGCGGGGCCTTCGTTGCGCTCTCGCTCGGCGGCTCGATGCTCGCGGGCGACGCCATGGCGCGCGCCGGTGATCCCGGCGCGCCGTACGTTCACCTCTTGCACTTCGGGCTGCTCGCGACGGTGGCGCTCCCGCTCGCCCTCTCCGAGCGCGCGCTGTTTACCGCAGGGATCGGGCTGTTTTCTGCGCTTGGATTCTGGGGCCTCCACCCGCAGCACATCGGTCACTCGGCGACGGCCTTGTGGTGGAGCGTCGCGCTCGGCGCGGGGCTTGTCAGCGTGTGGTACGGACACTCCCTGTTTCTTCTGGCGCGCGAGAACTTCGAGCACCGCGCGGCCCTCGGGCGCTGGGCGCTCGAGCTCGAAGAGCGCGTGCAAGAGCGCACCAACGAGCTTCGCGCGCTGATCCGGCAGGTCGAACGGGTCCGCGAAGAAGAGCGCACCCGCATCGCGCGAGAGCTGCACGACGAGCTCGGCCAGGAGATCGCCGCGATCGGCTACTCGCTTCGCTTCACGAGAGAGCGCTTCGAAAAAGACCCCCGCTCGATCGCGGCCAACCTCGACGACGTCGACGCAGCGGTCGAGCGGACGCGCTCGCTCGTGCGCGAGATCGTCAGCGAGCTACGACCGCGCATGCTCGACGACCTCGGCCTCGTCGCAGCGGTCGAGTGGCTGGCGCGCCGCATGAACGACAACGGCGGGCTGCGCTGCGCCGTTCGCGCCGTCGGGCCGATGGACTCGCTCTCGGACGACTGCAAGACCGCCGCGTTTCGCATCGTTCAAGAGTCGCTCACCAACGTGCTCAAGCACGCGCGGGCCAAGAACGTCGAGATCGACCTCGTGTGCGAGCGCGAGGCGCTGGCGATCGCCGTGAAGGACGACGGGGTGGGGATCGCCCGCGCGCGCGTCGACAACGCAGACTCGCTGCGCGGGATGCTGCGTCCTGGCGTCGGACTCATCGGCATGCGCGAGCGGGCGCAGGCCCTCTCGGGAACGCTCGAGGTGCTCGCCCGCCAACCGGCCGGGACAGAGGTCCGCTGCTCGATTCCGCTCTAGCGCGGGCGCAGGCTCGAGCCGCGATCCGCCCCGACGCAGCCTGCTTTCGAGGGGAGCTGTCGCACATCCACTGGCTCGAGGACGCGTCGCGGGAGTTTCGTGTACCCTCGCGATCCTTCGGTCTCTGCCATGAAGCGCGCTGTCTTTCTCGCCGATGACCACCCGCTGCTCCGAAAGGGACTCCGCGAGCTCGTCAACGCACAGCCCGACCTGCAGGTCGTCGGCGAAGCCGGCCGCGGCGACGAGGTGCTCGCGAGAGACCTCTCGCACGTCGAGGTCCTCTTGCTCGACCTGTCATTGCCGGGCGCCTCGGGGCTCGACGTGCTCCGCGCGTTGCGCAAGTACGCGCCCAAGCTCCTCATCGTCGTGCTCACGATGTACTCCGAAGAGCAGTACGCTGCGCAGGTGCTCTCGGAGGGCGCGGCGGCGTTCGTGTCGAAGAGCGCTCCGCCTGATGATTTGCTCATGATTCTACGGCACGTGCTTCGTCACGGCCGCTACGTCCCCGACTCGCTGATGCAGTCGAGTCTGCCCGACAAGCCGCTGCACACGCAGCTCAGCGCGCGCGAACACCAGGTCTTCACGCTGCTGTATCAAGGCAAGACCGTCTCGGACATCGCCGCCGAGCTCGCCGTCGCGCCGTCGACCGTCAGCAACCATCTCGCGAAGATCAAAGAGAAGCTCCACGCGAGGTCGATCGGCGAGATCGTCGCCTACGCGCACCGCGCGGGGCTCGTCGGCTGAGCGCTACTCGATGCCCGCGGCTTCGACGCGACGCACGCCTGCGTCCGCGCTCTGCGTCCGCGCGGGCCGAGCGATCGGCCGCACAGCGGGCGGGCGCTCCGAAGGCGGGCGCGCGATCGCGGGCGTGGCGTCCGCGATCTGTGCGTCAGCGACCGCTGCTGGTGCGAGCGTGGTCGCCGCGATCGCCCCGTCCGCGCTCGACCCTGCCGACTGCGCGGCGCGCGCGTCGTCTGTCGTCGCTGCTGGACCCTCGAGCGCCCGAGCGTGGCCGCTCGATCCTGCGTCTGCCGCGAGCGTCAGGCGCTGTGTCGTGCGCGATCCATGGATCGTGAACGCGCCGAACGCGACGGTCGTCACTGTGAGCGCAGCCCCGATCACGACGACCGTCGGTGACTGCGACGAGCGCCTCTGTCGAGCGGCGGGCTCTTTGTGGGCGGGGCGAAGAGCTCCCGTTGTCTGCTCGACGCGCGCGTCGTGTCCGAGGTGTTGCGGCGTTCGATCGCCGTCGACAGCTTCGCTCGCGGCGGGCGAACGAGCGGGGGGACGAGCGTCCGTGGTGCTTCGCGGCAAGGACGGCATCGCGAAGGAGGCGAACATCTCCTGCAGCGGCGTCGAGGACGTGAGCTCTGCGATCGCAGAGAGCGCGGTGATCATCGCCTGCATCGACGAAAACCGCAGCGCGCGGTCGCGCTCGAGCGCTGTGTGAACGATGCTCACCACGGGCTCGGGCAGCGTCGGGACGATGGTCGAGAGCCGCGGGGGCGTGGTGGTCGTGGTCGCGGCCAGGACATCGCGGATCGAACCGCCCGAGAACGGTCGTCGTCCCGCGAGGCACTCGAAGAGAATCACGCCGATCGACCAGATGTCCGCGCGCGCGTCGAGGTCCGAGTCCCCGTCGATTTGCTCGGGAGCCATGTAGTTGGGCGTCCCGAGGACGACTCCTGCGGCCGTGAGCTTGACCGACTGCTGCCTGTTCTTGGCGACGCCAAAGTCGATCAACTTCGGAACGACCTTCGACGCGCGGGTCGTCTTGCGCTCCGCGTGCATGATGATGTTCTCGGGTTTGACGTCGCGGTGCACGACGCCTGCGGCGTGCGCCGCAGACAGACCGTCCATCACTGGCAACATCGCCTCGAACGTCTCGGTGAGCGAGAGCCTTCCCAGCCGATCGAGCTTCTGCCGCAGCGTCTCTCCCTCGAGCAGCTCTTGCACGAGGTAGTACGTCCCGTCGCTGTGCTGTCCCATGTCCAGCACCTCGACGATGTTGCGATGCCCGATCTTGGTGGCCGCTCGCGCCTCGCGAAAGAAGCGCTCGATCGCCTCGGTGCTGCTCGATCGATCGTCGTCGTCGAAGAGCAGCTTCACCGCGACGCGACGCTGCGTCCACTCGTGGACCGCGCGATACACAGCGCCCATCGCGCCGGCGCCGATGAGCTTCTCGAGCCTGAACTTCTCCCCGATCACTTCGCCAACGCGGGCTCTCGCCGTTCGTTCGTCGAACATCCGCGCTCACTCGATGAACGGCGGCGCGGCGCCGTTGCTGTTGGATCCATGCGGATCGCGCGAGCCCGTGTTGGATGTCGCGCCGTTGGGCCGGCGTCCTCCGTCTCTGGCAGCGCTGCGACGCGGCTCGCTGCCAGCGTTGGCGCTGGTCTCGGTCGCTTGCCGTTGCGATGCTGCGCTGGAGTCCTGCGGTTGCGCGGCGGACGACGCGGCGTCGCGTCGCTCGGGTTCGTTCGCGTCGTGTGCGTCGTTGCCCTGCGCGCCGAGCGAGGATGGTGTGCTCGACGCGTCGTGCTCGACAGTCCGAAGGCTCGCGTCGCTCGCGGAGCTGCCAAGGTCGCGCGTGTCTGCGGCGTGCCCGGAATGATCGCGGGCGTCCGCCGCGCGGCCACGGGCGACGACGGCGATCGCAGCGACGCCGACGAGGGCGGTCAGCGTCGCTGCGATCGCCACGGTTTTGCTTGGACGCGGTGCGCGCTTCTCGAGGTCCGAGGCGGGCAGGGCGGCGGTCGGCGTACGCGCCGCAGCCGAAGGGCTGCTGACGAGCGTGCGCGCCTCGCTGTGCTGCGCGGCGCTTGCGTCGGGCGGAGGACGGCTCGAGAGCGTCGCGTTGGGACCCTGAAACTGCTCGGCGAGCGACGATTGAATCCGCGGCGACGCATAGGGCAGCAGCGCCCGTCCGAAGGCCCACACCGAGGGGAACCTCGCGGCCTTCGACAGGTTCATCGCACGCACGATGATGGCGTCGAGCTCGCTCGGTATCGACGAGACGACCGAGCGCGGCGCGGGGAAACGCCCGTGCAAGATCTGCGAGATCAACTCGGGCAAATTCTTGGCGTCGAACGGTCGCGTCCCGGTGACGCACTCGTACAGGATCACCCCGAGCGTGTACTGGTCGCTCTGCGCGTCGAGCTGCGAGGCTCCGGCGGCGACCTCTGGCGGCAGATACAGCGGCGTGCCGATGATCGCGCCCTCCGCGGTGAGCTTCGCCATCGTCGGCGCGCTGGTGGTGTTGGTGCCGACGAGCTTCGAGATGCCGAAGTCGACCACCTTGGGGATCACAGGTCCGCGTGACGGCTGGAGCAAGAAGATGTTTTCGGGCTTGAGATCGCGGTGAATCACGCCGAGGTCGTGCGCCGACGCGACCGCCGCCAGCACGGGAAGAAGCAGGTCGACCGCCTCGGTGACCGCCAGCCGACCGAGCCGACCGAGCCGAGCGGCGAGGTCCTCGCCTTCGAGAAACTCGAGCACGAGAAACGGCGTCCCCTCGTGTTCGCCCACGTCGATCACTTCGATCACGTTGGGGTGACGGATGCGCGCCGCCAGCTCGCCTTCTCGTAGAAACCGCGCGCGAAGGTCCGAGTGTCGCGCGAGCTCGGTGTGGAGCGTCTTGATCGCCACGCGCCGACGCAGGGCGGCCTGCGTGCCCTCGTAGACTGTCCCCATCCCGCCTCGTCCGAGCGCGCGCACGAGCACATACTTGCCGCCCAACAGAGTGCCGAGAGCGATGGGTTCAGACGGCGTGGTTGCGAGGTCGTCGCTCATGAGCGTCGGTGACGAAACCGCGAAACTATACTCTGACGTCGCGCCATTCGCAGGGGCAAGTGCGAGATTCGGCTCGTCTGGACGCGGACGCGCGGGGCTCGGTCGCCGAGCGCCCGGTCGGATGAGGAGAGGCTCACGACTCTCGGGTCGGCTGAGTCGGGCTCGACGCCCTCGCCCGTTTCGCCGGTCACCGTTGCGTTGTACGCTCGGAGCCATGGGCACTCGGAGGTCGTCGTCGTGGTTTTGGGCTGCTCTCGGCGCCGCGTCGCTCGCGCGCTGCGCGGAAGCGCCGCAGTCTCCCGTGGACGCCGGAAGGCGAGACACGGGCGGGGGGACGGACGCGCGCGGCGTCGACAGCGGCGGCGGTGGTGACAGCGGCGGGGCGTCGGATTCGGGCGTCGTTCCGCCGCGAGAAAACCTGGACACCGTCGACCTGCTGTTGCTCGTCGACAACTCGGGATCGATGCGCGAGAACCAGGCGAACATCATGGCCGAGCTCGGCCCGATGCTCGAGCTGCTCACCAACCCGCCGTGCATCTCTCGCTCGAGGCCCGGCGGCGGCACCCCCCATCGGTGCGATCCGATGAACCCCGATGACATTCGGCAGTTTCCTGTGGTGACGGACCTGCACGTCGGGGTCATCTCGTCGGACTTGGGGACGCCGGGCTCGACCATTCCGGGCTGCGACAACCGCGATCGCGGCGACGACGGTCGGCTCAACCCGATTCGCTACGGAGAAGCGCTCGCGCAGCACCTGCCGTGGATGCCGACGAACCCGAGCGCGATCCCGGCTCCCCTTGGATTTCGGCCTGCCGTCTGCAACAACGACCGCAATCAGTTTCCTGCGTTCATCACGTTCTGCTCGAACGACGCGGACGCGAGCTGCGATCGAGGCGGGATGTTCGCGAGCACCCGCAACGCGACGGAGTTCACCGACTGGTTCAAGTGCAACGCGGGGCTCTTCGTCAACGGCTGCGGGCTCGAGTCGCAGCTCGAAGCGGTGTGGCGAGGACTGGTCGAGCACGACGCGCGCGGCGCGAGCTCGCCCAACGCAGGCTTTCTTCGGGAGCGAGCGCTGCTCTCCATCATCGTGCTCAGCGACGAAGAGGACGGCTCGGTGCGCGACTGCCGCAAGGACAACGGCTTCTCCGCGCAGAGCGGCCAGCCGTGCCGCGACGCGCTCTCGGTCTACGACGCCAACAACGCGACGTGGGCCGGCGGCGCGACGGGATCGCTCGACCTGCGGTTCTACATGGGCGTCCCTGGCTCGACGCAGGACCCGACCTGGGGCCTCGATCGCTACTACAACACCCGACCCGCCTCGACGCCCAATCGTTGGACGCGCGACCTGCTCTCGCTCAAGCCGGGGCACCCCGAGCGCGTGATCTTCGCGGGGATCGCAGGCGTTCCGGTGGACGTTCCGACGCGCGCCGGCATGGGCGCGCAGCCAGATTTGATTTTGTGGGATCAGCTCCTCGGCACCCCCGGCGCCGACCCCAACGACTATTCGTCCCGCAACCACGGGACCTCGATGGAGGGAACGCAGGGCACCGCCGGCCCCTTCTCGATGCGCCAGGCGAACCGCCACCCGATGTGCGGGCACGTCGTTCC
>LNEO01000291.1 GCA_001465015.1 Deltaproteobacteria bacterium Ga0077539
GTCGCCCGTCGCTCGTCGCCCGTTGCCCGTCGCCCGTTGCCCGTCGCCCGTTGCCCGTCGTTCGTTGCCCGTCGTTCGTTGCCCGTCGTTCGTTGCCCGCTGCCCGTCGCTCGCCGGACGACCCTTGCGTCGCTGTGTCGCGTTGCGCGATGCTGCTCGTGGATGATGCGAGCGTTCTCGTGGGTGTTGGGGGTGTTGCTGGCGTCGGCTCCTCGGTTGACCTCGGCGCAGACGTGCGCGCCGCACGTCGCAGGGGGCGTGGTCGTGACCGAAGGGCGCGGGGGCATGGGAGCGCGACTCTCGGCGTCGCCGCAGGGAATCGCCGTGACGTGGGTCGAGCAGCGTCCCTACGCCAACCGTGATTTTCGCGGCGCGAGCGGCATGGCGAGCTTCTTCTATGGGCGAGTCGTCGAGAGACAGACGGCGGCTCCTCGCGGCGCGGCCTCGCTCTTGTTCGATCAGACAGCGCCGTATGTGGCAGGGATGGGCCCGGCGCTCGCGCAGAGCTCGGACGGGCGTATCGCGAGCGTCGTGTGCACGTGCGTCGGCGGCTCGGCGAACACGCAGTGCGAGGCGACGACGCTCGTGGGGACGCCCGCGTTCGGCGACCTACGACCGCGGACGCGGCAGTCGAGCGTGTGTCCTCATGGGCCGCTCGCGGCGACGGGCGTGGGCGCGAACTTGCTCGTGGCGTCGCCCTTTCCTGACGTAGATGGGGTGCGAATGTACGGCACGGCGGTGGGCGGGCTGCAGGACGTGGCGTTGTCAGGGGAGATCGACGCTCCGACGATGGCCGCGGTGGGCAGCGATCAGGCGCTGTACGTGCGGCGCGCCGGCGGCGCGATCGAGGCGAGGCTCTTCGACGCGCGCGGCAACGCCCGAGGGCGGCCGGTCGTCCTGTCGAGCCCACGAAATCAAGTCGGCGCGCCCTTCGCGCTCTCGCTGGGGGAGTCGGTGCTGGTGGCGTTTGCGCAGCGGCGCGGGCGAGACCCTTGGAAGATTCACTTCGCGACCTATCGCGCGGGCGGAGCGGTGACGCACGCGGACATCACCACGGGCGGGCAGCCTGCGATGGCTCCGTCGCTCGCGCCTTCGACCAACGGGTGCGTGGCGCTCTCGTGGACCGAGGGGACAGGGCGGACGACGGTCGCGCGCGCGGGGCGCGTGTGCAACGGCGCGCTCGACGCGAGCACGGCGGCGCAGCTCTCGCAGCCGGGCATCGAGGCAGGCGACAGCGAAATCGCCACGGACGGAGCGCACCTGTACGCCGTGTGGCAAGAGCTCTCTTCCGCGCGCGGCGGGCGCGCGGAGCTGCGCGTCGCCAGGCTCGGGTGCCGCTGACGCCCCGCGAGAGAGCTACGAAGCGCGGCGCGCGCTGCGCCGACGAAGCACCGCGCCGAGCGACGCGCTGACGGCGAGCGCGATCCAACCGAAGCGGGCCGTGCTGCGCTCGAGGCCGACCGAGCAGCCGCGCGAAGTGCGGGGAGCGCTCGGGGGCAGAGCGCCGGACGGGGCAGACGCCGTTGATTGTGTGGGTGTGTTCGCGGGCGCGGGCGCAGCGACGCCGGTGTCCGGTGTTTGTGTGGGTTGTGCTGCGGCGCTGGCGTCCTCGAGCGACTCGTACGACTCCGGGTCGAGCACGCACATGCGATGGCGCTGCCGTGTTCGATCGTCGATGATCTCTCGGCAGTGCGCGGGGCGGCCTGGGTACGAGTGACACACGCCTCCGACGGGAACGACGTCGCACTCGGGGATCGGACTGCACCGCGTCCACGGTCGACCGGGGCGCCGCGCGTCGGGGGTCGAGACGCAGCGGCCTGGGGCTCCGTTGGGCATGATGCACGCGGCTCCAGCGTTGCGCGTGGCGCAGCCCGAGGTGTCCGGAGGCGGCGCGATGTCCGCGTGTGCGATGTGCGCGACGAGCGAGAGGGCCAGCGAGAGCGCGAGTCGCTCGAGGTGCTTCATGACAGTGGCTCAGTGTCGCGGGAAAGTGTCACGGCGCGCAACGTCGATCGGCTCGCTCACTGCGCGGCCTTCGCGACGGCCTTGGCGCTGCGCGCGAGGCCGAGGGCGCTCGTGTCCACCGTCACGTCGGCGCGCGCGTAGAGCGGCTCTCTCGCGGCGAGGATCTTGCGCAGGTCGCTGAGCGCGTCGGGCAGTGTACCCATGGGCCGAAGGTCCCCCTGTGCCCTGACGCGGGCGAGGTGGTCTTCGGGCTTCGCCTTGAGCCACACCGTGCGCGTCTCGCGTCGCAAGATCGCGAAGGTCTCTTCGTCCGTGACGATCCCGCCGCCGGTGGCGAGCACGGCCGCGCGCCGCTCGCTGAGAAAATCCACGAGCGCCTGCCGCTCGATGCGACGGTAGTACGCCGCGCCGTGCAGCTCGAACAAGCCCGCGAGGCTCATGCCCGCTGCGCGCTCGATGAGCAGGTCGAGCTCGACGAAGGCCACTCCCAGCGTGTCCGCCGCGCGCTGCCCGATGGCGCTCTTGCCCGCGCCGCGCAAGCCGAGCAGCGCCAGCACCCGCGGGCGATCGATGCCTGCGTCGCTGACGGCGTCGGCGCTGAGCAGCCCGGCGGCGGTGGTCCCCAGCGCCAGGGCGATGTCTTGCAGTCGAGTCACGCTGATGTTGCCCCGGCCGCTCTCCAGCTCGGCCAGAAAGCGCTCGCTCACCGCCGCTCGCTCGCTGAGCGCTTTGCGCGTCAGCGACAGGGCCTCGCGCCGCGCGCGCACCGAGCGGCCGAGGTCGAGCAAGAGACCCTCGTGCTCGGTCTCGCGGTCGCGGGATAGCTCCATGAGTACATGCACTATACTGCATGTCTGTGGCGTAGGACAAGCAGTATACTGCTTGCGCTCGGGGGCGGGCGCTGGTAGCTCCTTGGTTCATGGCCGAGACTCACAGCGCGCAACCGCCGGTTCGATTCGAGACCCACCCGAGCCAGTACAAGCACTGGAAGCTGACCTTCGACGGGCCGATCGCTCGGCTGGCGATGGACGTTCAAGAGGACGGCGGGCTGCGACCCGGCTATCCGCTCAAGCTCAACTCGTACGACCTCGGCGTGGACATCGAGCTCGCCGACGCGATCCAGCGGCTGCGCTTCGAGCACCCCGAGGTGACGTGCTGCGTGGTGTCGAGCGCGAAGGACCGCGTGTTCTGCTCGGGCGCCAACATCTACATGCTCGGGATGTCGTCGCACGCGTTCAAGGTGAATTTCTGCAAGTTTACCAACGAGACGCGGCTCGGGATCGAAGAGATCTCGCGCGAGTCCGGCGTGAAGTTCTTGTGCGCGGTCAACGGGCCGTGCGCCGGCGGCGGCTACGAGCTCGCGCTCGCGTGCGACGAGGTGTTCTTGAGCGACGACGGCTCGAGCGCGGTGTCTCTTCCCGAGGTTCCGCTGCTCGCGGTGCTGCCGGGGACCGGCGGGCTCACGCGGCTGGTGGACAAGCGCAAGGTGCGCAGGGACATCGCGGACGTGTTTTGCACGCTCGCCGAGGGGATTCGCGGACCGAGAGCGCAGCAGTACAACCTCGTCGACAAGGTCGTCGCGCGCTCGAAGTTCAAGGACGCTGTCGAGACCCGCGCCAAGGACCTCGCGTCGAGCTCGTCGCGCAACACCAGGTGGCAGGGCCTCGCGCTCTCCCCGCTCGGCGCGAAGTACAGCGAAACCGGCGCTGAGTACGAGCACGTCACGCTCACGGTGGACGCCGCCGCGCGCGTCGCGAAGATCGTCGTGCGCGCGCCGAAGACCGACACGCCCGACAACGCCAGCGCGCTGCGCGAGCTCGGCAACGAGCTCTGGGCGCTCAAGTGCTTTCGCGAGCTCGACGACGCGCTGCTCAACCTGCGATTCAACTTCGAGACCGTCGGGCTCGTCTTGCTCGAGACCGAGGGAGAGGCCGACAAGGTGCTCTCGTCCGACCGCGCCCTCGACAAGAACCGCGAAGACGGGTTCGTGCGCGAGGTGCTCTTGTATCAGCGCCGCGTGCTCAAGCGCCTCGACCTCGGGGCGCGCTCGCTCTTCTCGCTCGTGCGCGAGGGATCCTGCTTCGCAGGGACGCTCTTCGAGCTGTCGCTCGCGTCCGATCGCACGTACATGCGCGACGATCCAGACGCTTCGAAGCCGCCCTTCGTGCAGCTCTCTGCGATGAACCGCGGGACCTTTCCCATGAGCAACGGCCTGTCGCGGATGGAGACGAGGTTTCTCCACGACCCCGAGAAGGCCAAGAAGCTCAGCGAGAGCGACGAGCGCTTCGAGCCTTCGGACGCCGTGAAGGCCGGCCTCGTCACGGTCGCGCCCGACGCGATCGACTGGGACGACGAGGTGCGCCTCGCCATCGAAGAGCGCGCGTCGCTCTCTCCCGACGCGCTCACGGGCATGGAGGCATCGCTGCGCTTCGCCGGCCCCGAGACGCTCGAGAGCAAGATCTTCGCGCGGCTGTCGGCCTGGCAAAACTGGATCTTCACGCGACCCAACGCGACCGGACCGCGCGGCGCGCTCACGATGTACGGCCGCCCCGAGCGGCCCGAGTTCGACTGGCGTCGGACGTGAGTACTTGATTTTAAACCCATACAATTCGCTCGCCCGCGAAACCGACGATCCCCGCCGCGCATCGGAGCCAACACGACCATGACCTCCATCGCCAACAACGAGAAGATCCCGAACAACGTCGACCTCGCGAGCGACAAGCGCTTGCAGCGCGCCCTCGAAGAGTGGCAGCCCCGCTTCATCGACTGGTGGAAGGAGATGGGGCCCGAGGGCTTTCAAGAGGACCAGATCTACCTGCGCACCGCCATCAGCGTGGACGCCGACGGGTGGGCGCACTTCGACTACGTGAAGATGCCCGACTACCGCTGGGGCATCTTTCTCACGGACCCGGTCAAAGACCGCGCGATCGGGTTCGGCGACCATTTCGGAAAGCCCGTCTGGCAGCAGATCCCGGGCGAGCACCGCAACGCCCTCCGGCGCCTCGTCGTCACGCAAGGCGACACCGAGCCTGCGTCGGTCGAGCAGCAGCGGCTCTTGGGGCAGACGTGCCCGTCGCTCTACGACCTGCGCAACCTCTTTCAGGTCAACGTCGAAGAGGGCAGGCACCTCTGGGCGATGGTGTACCTGCTGCACACGTATTTCGGCCGCGACGGACGCGAAGAGGCAGACGCCCTGCTCGAGCGACGCTCGGGCACCGAAGACAAGCCGCGGATCCTCGGGGCCTTCAACGAGCCGTGCGAGGACTGGCTGTCTTTCTTCATGTTTACGTACTTCACCGACCGCGACGGCAAGTACCAGCTGCTGGCGCTGAGCGAGAGCTCGTTCGATCCGCTCGCGCGCACGACGCGCTTCATGCTCACCGAAGAAGCGCACCACATGTTCGTCGGCGAGACGGGCGTCTTGCGCGTGATCGACCGCGCGTGCGACCTGATGAAGCAGGACAAAAACGAGGACGTTCGCGCGCAGGGCGGCGTCGATCTGCCGACGATCCAGAAGTACATCAACCGCTGGTTCTCGGTGTCGCTCGACCTGTTCGGCGGCGAGGTCAGCTCCAACGCGGCGAGCTTCTTCGCGGGCGGCCTCAAGGGGCGCGCCAAAGAAGACCGCTACGAGGATCACATCGCGCTCGAGACGACGATGGCGATCCCGATGGTCAAAGACGGGCGGCTCGTCAACGAGGACGTCCCGCTGCGCAACGCGATGAACGAGGTCTTGCGCGGCGAGTACATCGAGGACAGCCAGCGCGGCCTGGACAAGTGGAACAGGCTCATCAAAGAGAAGGGCATCGATTTTACGCTCACGCTCCCCTCCTCGCGCTTCAACCGTCAGGGCGGTCTCTACGCGGGAATGTCCTTCGACACCGACGGAAAGCTCCTCAGCAAAGAAGAGTGGGAGACGCGCAAGCACCAGTGGCTCCCGAACGACGCGGACAAGACGTACATCAAGAGCTTGATGACCGCGCCCATCTACGAGCCCGGCAAGATGGCCAACTGGATCTCTGCTCCCAAGCAGGGCATCAAGGGCCGCCCGGTCGAGTTCGAGTACGTCAAGCGCACCGTGTGAGCGAAGCGACCGTGCGTCTCTCGCGCGTGACCGAGAGCACGCGCGTGCTGGGCAGCATCGAAGAGGATTTTACCGCGAGAACCTTTTCTGTGCGCTGGTGTCGGACCCGCCCATGATCCGCGACGGAGGATGGCTTGTCTCGCTGGCGTTGGTGGTATCGAGCGGCTGCGTCGAGGCAGCGAGCGGCCCGAGCGCGCCTGGGACAAACGCCGAGTCGACGAGCGCGCCCGTAGGCCAGGCGACGTCGGGCGGCTCGCAGGGAGTCGCTCGTGTCTCGACCGAGCGTCCGCTGCGCGCGGGGCGCTGCCCGCCCGCGACACCAGAGGGCGAATCTGCTGGAGAAACAAAGGCGAAATGCATCGCGCGCGAGCCGATCGCGGCGGTGATTCGAAGGGCGAGGCCGCAGGTGCGGGGCTGCTACGACGGAATGCTCGCGCGAGACCGCGTCGAGAACGCGCGCGTGGTGGTGCGCTTTGCCATCGAGCCCGACGGGAGCGTCGCGTGCTCGGACGTCACGAGCCAGGAGGGAGGCGACGAAGCGTTCGGCGCGTGCGTGGCGGACGCCGTGTTGCCGTTACGGTTTCCCGCAGGAAACCGTGGGCGTATCCACGTGAACTACCCGTTCGTCGTGCAGACCGAGGGGCCGTAGTCTGTCTGGCGAGCGGCGTGATGGAGAGCTCAGGCGTCGCCGGGCTCGGAGCTGGCGAGCACGCGGCGGAGCTGCGTTCGGTGAAGGCCGAGCGAGCGAGCGGCGGCCGAGATGTTTCCGCCGCAGCGGGCGACGGCGGCGCGCGCGTCTTGTTCGGTGATCGAAGCGGCGCGGCGCGGCGGCGGTCGCTGCGAAGGCGCGGCGGTCTCGTCGGGCGGTTCTGAACCGCGCGTGTCGCGGTGCGATTCGATCTCGGGCAATCGAAGGGGGCGTGATGGATCGCTCGCCCATCGCGCGGCGCACTGCGAGAGCTCGTGCGAGAGCTGACGGACGTTGCCCGGCCACTCGCGGAGCAGGCACTGCTCGATGAGCTCAGCGTCGAGCGCGCTCTCTGCGCTCGCCGCACACAGCGCGCGACGCACGAGAAACGGAACCTCCTCGGCCCTCTCGCGCAGCGGCGGAACGACCACGCTCGGCGACGCGATTCGGTGGTAGAGATCCGCGCGAAATCGCCCCTGCTCGACCGCTTGCTCGAGGGGCGCGAGGGTCGCCGCGACGATGCGCAGGTCCACCGGCCGCGGCTTGGTGTGACCGAGCGGCGTGATCTCGCGCGTCTCGATGGCGCGAAGGAGCTTGGCCTGCGTGGCGCTGTCGAGCTCTGCGATTTCGTCGAGAAAGAGCGTTCCCTGATCGGCGGCTTGAAAGTAGCCGACGGTGTCTTCGTGCGCGCCCGAGTAGACGCCGCGCCGCGCGCCGAAGAACAGCCGCTCGGCGAGCGCCGCTGGGATGGTCGCGCAGTTGACCGCGACGAAGGGCCCCGCGTGCCCGGGGCTCGTGTCGTGAAAGGTCCTCGCGGCGAGCTCTTTTCCTGCGCCGCTCTCGCCGCGGACGAAGATCGTCGGCGATCGAGCGGCGAGCGACGACACTTCGGCCAGCGTCCCGCGGAGCGTCGGACCGATGACAAAGCCCCCGCGCTCTTCGACAGCCGATCGCAGAAACGGGCGAACATCGTCGACCCGCACCCACAGGCTCCGACCGCAGCGAAGCACGCGGTCGATCTCGCGCGGACCCTCGCCCTCTCGCAGGTGTTCTCCGTCGACCCACGTTCCGTTGCGGCTCCCGAGGTCGCGGACGAACACCGATCCCCCGCTCGCCCAGACCTGCGCGTGCGAGCGCGACATCCGCTCGTCCCTCAACCCGACGCGCACGAGCTCGTCGCGGCCGAGCCTCGCGCCGTCGGCTCCGAGCTTGGACGGGAGAAACGTCGGGGACCGATCGCAAAACACCAGCAAAATGCCTGGTGATGGCGCTTCCGCTCGTCGCTCGTCGCTCGGGGCGTCCTCCATCGTCTCGCCGAGCGTTCGAGACGCTGCGCTGTGGGTCACCATGATCCCTCCGTCC
The DNA here is from genome assembly GCA_001465015.1 of Deltaproteobacteria bacterium Ga0077539. GTDB lineage: Bacteria > Myxococcota_A > Polyangia > Polyangiales. The sequence goes on from LNEO01000291.1 coordinate 8,100, forward strand.
ACGCTGGCAAGAAGATCCGCTGAAACGCCCGCGGATCGCGAGCGCCTTCGGCGGCGAAGTACGCGAGGCTGTCGCGGTCCGCGTCGACGTCTCTGGTGAGCCTGCGCCTCGCGCTGGCCGCGCACTCGGCGAACGCGCGCATCTCGAGCGCGTTCAACGATCGTTCTGCGGCCGAGAGCGCGGCGATCGCGGACGACCTGCGCCCCGCGCGCGCGTCGTTCAGGCCGCGCAGGTACAGCGCGAGGGCGCGGGCCCACGGCGCGGTCTCTCGCTCGAGCGCGATCAGCGACCCGGCCAGCGCTGCGCGCGCGGACAAGGCCGCGTGCCCCGAGGCCAGCGCCGCGAGAGCCACACGCGCACGCAAGACGAGCGAGTCGATTCGCAATCCCTCGGGCAACGCATAGTCTCCGATCGGCGAGAGGCCCAGGTTCGACGTGTACTCGTCGAACGCCTTCGCTCCGTCACCGCGGTAGAGCGCGATCTCGACCCGCGCCACCGTCGCGTCGCGTCGCACCAGGGATCCGGCGCCGTGGTGTCCAACCGAACCCGCGAGCTGCGCGAGCGCCGCGTCGAGCGCCACCTCTGCTCGCTCGGCGTCATCGGCCAGGAGCCACGCGCACACCGAGTGTTGCGTCCGAAGATCCAGCGCCGCGAAGCGATCGTCGCTCTTGTGCGCGCGCCACGAACGAGCGGGCGCCGCCAACGAAATCGCTGAGAAACGGCCGAGATAGTAGAGCGCCCAGAGCCGAAAATGCTCGGCCACCGAGCGGTCCCAAGAGTCCGCGGCTTGCGCGGTCCACGCGGACTCGCTCTTGTCGATCCAGCGGACCCCTTCGGCGAAGCGTCCGCGCTGCACCGCGTAGACGCCCCGCGCGCCGAACCGCGTCGCGTCGAGCCCCGCCCGCTCCTCGACGCTCTTCGAGCCGGCGATCATCGCGCTCGCGCGCTGCTCGACGCGCACGAGCGCCGCGCTCGCAGAGCGGTCTCGCGGTGCGCCGAGCGCGCCGTCGATCAACAGCTGCGCGGTGTCGAGGCGGAGCTTCGACGCCTCGCAGCGCGAGCTCGCGGCGAGGGCGCGGTTTTCGAGGTGCGTCGCGAGCACCCGCTGGGGATCGATGAGCCCGAAGCCTGCGACGAAGACGAGCCCTGCGTCGAGCCGCGCCTGGAGCGTCGCGCGCGCGTCCTCTCTCGGACCCGTCGATCGCCCGACGTTCGATGCGAGCGAAAACGCTGACCGAATGGCGTTATACCTCGTCCCCGAGACCGACTCGAGCGCGGCGGCGCCGTCGTTGTACCGACCCGAGTGGAGCCACTGCTCTGCCGCGCGCAGCAAGAGCGATCGTCGCTTCGAGGGCAGATCGACCAGCTCGGCCGCGCGAGCCAGCGCGTCGCCCGCGTCCGAGCGCCGCGCGCAACGAACATACAGCTCGCCGCACAGCTCCTCGAGCCTCGCGCGGTCTTCGCGGGTCGTGGCCAGGGCGAGCGCCGAGAGCGCGCAGCGTCGAGCTTCGTCCCAACGGAGCTGTCGCTGCGCTGCGGAGGCTTGCTGCTCCCACAGCTCGCGCGCCCGACTGCGCAGTCCGCGCGACTCGAGGATCCGCGCGAGGGCCGCGCGATCCGCGTCGGTCTTCGCGAGCGCTCGCACGAGGCGGTTCTCGTGTTGGCGGGTCGTCAGCGTCGGCTGCCGCTCGGCCCACGAAGGAGCGAGAGACAGCGCTCCGTCGTCGCCGGCCGAAGGGCCCGAGCAAGCGAGCACGCCGTCGAGCTCGAGCGCGCGAATCGCCTGGCGAAATCCAAGGCGCTGCGAGCACGCCTCGCAGAGGGTCGCCGCCGACAAGGGCCCGCGCGCCACGCGCAAGAGGGCGATGATCTCTCTCTCCTGCGCGCTGCGCTGCGCCTCGTCGAGCCTCTCGCGCGGGCGGCTCTTCAGCGCGCGCTCGTCGAACGCGATCGCTGGCGCCGAGGCGAGGGCGGCGCGCAGCACATCGAGGGCGTCACGGTCGTCACGGGCGACCAACAGCCATCGGGTCGCGCCCTTCACGCGCAGGGCGAGGGCTGCCAGGAGCGCGACGCTCTCGTGGTCGGCGTCCTGCGCTTCGTCGACGACGAACACGAGCGAGCTCTGCGACGAGAGCTCGTCGATGAGCCGCGCGAGCGAGAGGACCGCCTCGTGCACGACGGTCGGTGAGCGTCCCGGAGTCGCGATGAGCTGGTCGACGGCGCGGCTCGCCTCGCGCGCGAGCGCGCAGTCGGCCCCGTAGCGCGTGCACGCTCGGAGCAGCCTGTCGATGGTGGCGAACCGAACGCGCGCAGCGGCGTCGCAGCGGACGCGGAGCACGCGGGCGGGCCGTCCGTCGCGGCTCACCGCGGTCTCGACCGAGCGAGTGAGCGCTCGACACAAGCGCCGACGCTCGTCGCGGTCTGCGCCGATGACGAGCGTCGCGCGCATCGTGGGGCCTTTGCGCGTGACGACGCCGTCGCGACCCTCTGCACATGGGCTCGAGACGAGCTCTCGCTCGAGGAGCGCGAACGTGTCGTTATCGCTCGAGTCGTCGCTCGCAGCTGGGGCGCGAACGGTGAACGATGGCGATGCAGCGTCTCGTTGTGCGCTCGGGTCGAGCGAGAGCGAGCGCAGCGTCGAGCGGACCTCGTCGAGCGACGGCCGCGCGCTGGGAGCGCGCTCGAGCAGCGCCTCGGACAGCTGCCGCAGCGCGACGGGAAGCTCGAGCGACGGGGCCACCTCTCGCAGTGACGGCGCGCGCCTCGCGCGCTTGCTGGCGAGGATCTGCGCGATCGAGCCGCCGAAGGGCCAACAGCCCGCGAGCGCTTCGAAGAGCATCACGCCGATGGCGTATCGGTCTGCAGCCGTGGTGGGGCGATCGCGCTCGATGATCTCGGGGCTCAGGTAGGCGGGCGTGCCGGCGAGGGCGAAGGACGAGTCTTCGTTGCTGTGCGCGAGGCCGAGGTCGACGATGACGACGCGCTGTGTGTTGCGGTCGAACAGGACGTTGGCTGGCTTGAGATCGAGGTGGATCACGCCCTCGGCGTGCAGGGCGTCGACGCCGTCGCACAGCTCGATGAAGCGCGTCGCGATCGCGTCGAGCGAGAGCGCGGGTCGCGAGGCGCCCTGCGACGAATCTTCGTTGTTCGGGCCGTCATCGAGCGTCGATGGGTCGTCGATGGTGCGGTCGCCGAGCTTGTTCTGCGATCTCGACGGCTGCGCGCGGCGTCGGGGCAAGAGCGGCTCTCCGTCGATCGCCTCCATGACGATGAACCAGGGGTCGCGACGCGCGTCGAGCTCGTAGAGCGTGACGAGGTTTCGGTGAAGGATCGAGGCGAGCGCGTCGAACTCTGCGTGAAAGCGCCGGAGGTTCTCGGCGCTCTGCTTGCGCAGGACCTTGATGGCGACCTCGTCGCAGGTGTGTCGATCGAGGGCGCGAAAGACGTCGCCGTTGCCTCCGTGACCGAGGAGGGCTGTGGGCGTGTAGCGATCGTTTCCGCGCCAACTGAAGCTACGCTGAAGTTCGCGAGTTGCTCTCACTGCGCCTTCGAGCAGAGCACGCGAGTCGCGGCCCGAACGTGTGTGATTGCCGGTATGTTCGTGCTCGAATTGTATGCCGTTTTGGCATAATCATCGTTCACGCTTCGAATCTCGCTGAATCGTCCGAGGTTGCGAGCGCGATGGCTGACGCGGGCCGGTTTCGCTGACGAGCGGTCGTTCACCTTGGGGTCTACGTGGAGCTTCGTCGCCCTCGCCAGGGGAGGGCGAGCGGGTGCTGTTCGTCGCTCGAGAGGCCCGCTGGCGCGAAGGGGACGCCCTTGGGTTTCGTGGTACCAAACGGCGGTGACGGCGAGAGCTCACGAGACGATCGAGCGCATCCGGGCGGCGCTCGAGTCGGTGATCCGCGGAAAATCCGCGGTGATCGAGAGCGTGTTGGTGGGCCTGGTGGCCGGAGGACACGTGCTCATCGAAGACGTTCCGGGCGTGGGAAAGACGACCCTGGCCAAGGCGCTCGCCCGCTGCTGCGACGTTCAGTGCGTCCGCGTTCAGCTCACGCCAGACCTGCTGCCTTCGGACATCGTCGGCTCGTCCGTGCTCGACCCGCGCGACGGGACGTTCTCCTTTCGCAAGGGCCCCATCTTTTCGCAGGTCCTGCTCGCGGACGAGCTCAACCGCGCTTCGCCGCGCACGCAGTCGGCGCTGCTCGAAGCGATGAACGAAGGCCAGGTCACCGTCGACGGGCAGAGCTATCCCCTGCCGCGACCGTTCATCGTGCTGGCCACGCAGAACCCAGGCGAGCATCAGGGGACGTTTCCTCTGCCCGAGGCGCAGCTCGACCGCTTCTTGTTGCGCGTCGGCCTGGGGTATCCGAGCCCCGAAGACGAGCTCGCCCTGGTGCTCGCCCGTCGCCGCGCCGATCCGCTCGACCTGCTCGAGCCCATCACGGACAAAGACGAGGTCCTGGCGATCCAGTCGCTGGCGCGGGACGTCCTCGTGAAGGAGCCCGTCGCGCGCTACATGCTGCGCATCGTGACCGCGACGCGAGCGCACAAGGACCTCTCTCTCGGCGTGTCGCCCCGCGGGATGATCGCGCTCTTTCGCGCGTCGCAGGCGCTCGCCTTCGTCCGTGGCCGCGACTACGTGAGCCCCGACGACGTGCAGACCCTCGCGCTCTCGGTCCTCGCCCACCGGGTTCAGCTCTCTCCGCAGGCGCGCTACGGCGGAGCGAGCGCCGAGGCGATCATCACGGAAGTGCTTCGCTCCGTCGACGTGCCATTGTGAACGACAGCGATGAATCGTCGGTTCGCGCGGCTCAATCACATCTTGATCCCCTCGACCGAGGCCGAGCGAGAGCGCTTTCGCCGCTCGCGCGTCGGGCGATTCGCGAGCCGCGTCGCGGGGCTCTATTACCGAGCGACCCGCGAAGGGCAGCTCGTGGCCGCCGCCGCGCTCTTCTCGGGGCTGACCGGGCTCGACGTCTCGAGCACCGACGCGCACCTCTTGTTTTCGCTCGCCACGGCGCTGCTCGTCGCGTCGCTCGTGGTGTCTCAGCGCTTGCGCATGGGCGCTGCGCGGATCTCCGTCGCGTGTCCGCCGCGCGTGACGCTGGGAGAAGAGCTTCGCTTCGCGATCGCGATCGACAACGACAGTGAGCAGGACCTCGGTCGGGCCCAGGTCGTCGGGCCGTTTCTCCCTTGGGACGGCGAGTGGAGCGAGCAGCGTCCAGGCCCCGTGCGCGTCGCGCCCAAGAGCTCTGTCCGCTGCGAAGCGCGAGCGCGCTTTCGTCAGCGCGGCGTGCATCACCTCGAGCCCTTTCGCGTCGCGCGGATCGTTCCGCTGGGGCTGTCCCTCGGGCCCACGATCGACTCGCGAGCGCCGCGCTTCGTCGTGGTTCCCAAGATCGCGACGGTGCTCTCGCTGCGCATGCCGCAGCCGCGCGTCGTGCGCACGGGAGGAACACCACTTTTCAACCGCGCCGGCGACTCGATGGACCTGCTCGGCACGCGGCCGTATCGCCCGGGCGACCGCGCGCGAGACCTCCACGCCCGGAGCTGGGCGCGCACGAGGACGCCGGTCGTTCGCGAGTACGCGCAAGAGGCCACCCCCGCCGTCGGCGTGCTGCTCGATCCGTCGGGCGTCGACGACGAGGCCTTCGACGCGAGGCTGTCGCTCGTCGCGGGGATGCTCTCGTTTCTTCGCGCCTCGGGAGCGGTCCCCGAGCTCATCGTCGCGAGCGACGCCGGGCGCGACCTCGTGATCGGCCCGAGGTTCGCGGCCATCGAGCAGGCGCTCGAACTGTTGGGCTGCGTCGAGACCGCGACCGCGCAGGCTCCGGAGGCGCTCGCCGCCCGGGTCGCCCGCCGCGAGACGCCCTGGACGCGCGCGCTCATCGTGGCCGGCGAGCTCGGACCGTGGCAGAGCTCCGTCGCTCGCGCGCTCGTCCGCGAGGGAATTCCCTGCGCTACCTTCGTCGTCTCAGACCGTACGCCCGAGTCGCAGACCGACGCGTCTCGCGTGCTCTCTCCCGAGCGCGTGCTCTCGGGCGAAGGGTTGTTGCTGTGAGCCGCGCGAGGATCATCGACGCCCTCGCGCTCATCGTCGCTTCGGCGCTCTTCGCGCTCGCCTCGCGACAGCCCGCGCTCGCGGCGATCCCGACGCTCCTCGCGCTCGGCGGTCTCGCTGTGCGCCAGGGAGCGCGCGCAGACGCCTTCGCGCAGACCGCGACCTCCCTCGTCGCCGGCGCGTTGCCGGGCTACCTGGCGATCAACGTCATCGATCGCGAGGTTCCCCTCGGCGTGCTCGACCCGACGTCGGGCTCGATCGCGATCGCGACGCTGTGCGCCGCGAGCGTTCGTACTGTGTTTTCGCTGGCCAATTCACGGGCTGGCCTCGTCAACTCTGCGCTGCTCTTCGTCGCGCTCGCGAGCGTCGGTCAGTCCCGGCTCGGCGCGTCGTACGCCCTGCTCGCCGCGCTGGCCTCGACGCTCTCGCTCGTCTCGCGCGCGATCGAGCGCGACCCCTCGCTGTCGCTCTCTCGCTCGCAATTCACCCCGCGCGCGCTGTGGCCGCTCGCCGCGATCGTCGCCATCACCTCGGCGTTGACCTCGCTCGGGGCCTGGGGATTGCCGATCGCCCACCGATGGTCCGTGCGTCGCATGGTCAGCGCGTACTCGCGCGCGCAGAACATCTCGGGCCTCGGCGACCGTATGTCCCTGCAGGCGATGGACGGGATCCTTCAGTCCGACGCGATCGTCCTGCGCGTCCGCGGCGGCTCGACGGACTACCTCCGCGGCGTCGCCTTCGATCGCTATCGGCTCAACACCTGGAGCTACAGCCGCCCCGCGGCCCGACGTCGCGTCGCGGTCACGCAGCGAACGAGCGGAATACTCCCAGGTGAAATCGAGCTCCTTCGCGTCAGCGGCCCGGCTCAGTGGGTGCTCGCGCCGCTCGAGGCAGGGGCGCTCGCGTCGCCCGACGGCGAGCTCGAGGCGCTGCCGACCGGAGCGCTGCGAAGCGCCGCGGACGTCAAGCTCCTCTGGTTTGCTCGCTCGGGACCTCGCTCGATCACCGTCGATCCGCCGGGCCCGTACGACACCGAGTATCCCCGCGTGCTGGCGCCGATGCTGCTCAACATCGGCCGCGAGTGGCGGTGCCTCGAGGGGCCCGCGCTCGAGCGCGTGCGCTGCTTCGAGCGTCGGTTGCGCAGAGAGTATCGCTACTCGCTGACGGTCCCCGAGACGCCAGACACCGAGCCGCTCGTGGCGTTTTTGCGCTCGCACAAGCAGGGGCACTGCGAGTATTTCGCCTCGGCCCTCGCGCTGTTGTCGCGGACCGCGAACGTCCCGACGCGCGTGGTCGCTGGCTATCGCGTGCACGAGCGCTCGGAGTGGGGCGACTACTACGTCGTGCGCGAGCGCGACGCGCACTCGTGGGTCGAGGCGTACGAGCCGTCCCGCGGGTGGGTGCGCTTCGACGCGACGCCGCCCAGCGCCGATGAGCGCGGCGCGGGCAGCGCGGTCCCTGCGTGGAGGACCTTCATCGAGTCCTTGCGCTGGCGTTGGGCTGACTTCTGGAGCGGCGGGCGCTCGCGCGGCGCGTTCGTCCTCGCCGCGCTCGCGCTCGCGCTCGGGCTGCTCGTGTCGGTGCTGCGCCGCAACGCGAGGGCGTGGTTCGGCCGCGCTGGAGCGGACGAGCGCGACGCGCCGCCAGCGTCGTTGCTCGCGCTCGACGCGGCGCTCGCGCGGTGGTCGATCGTGCGCGAGCGAGGCGAGTCGATCGAGCGCTTCTCTTCGCGCGTCGAGCAGAGCGCGTTGCCCGAGGAGCTCGCGAAGGACACCGCTGCTGCGCTGCGGGCGTTTGCTCGACAGCGCTACGGAGCCCCAGACGGCGACGACGCTCTCGCGCCGCTCGAGGCGCAGTTGACGGCGCTCGCCACGGCGCTGCTCGACGCGCGCCGCGCGTCTGCACCAGCGAGCGACGCGCGATGATCGGCGGGCTCGATCCGACCGGTGGGCTCCGATACCATCTACGCGCGCGGCGCTATCGCGCGACCTTGTGGGCGCCCTTCATCCGAGCGCTCTCTCGATGGCTCGAGACATGGACTCCCCCCGAGCGCGAGCTTCTGCTCATCGGTCCGAGCGGCGGCTACTGTCTTGATTTTGTGTGGCTACAGCGCTTCGAACGAGTGACCGCGGTCGAGATCGACCCGCTCGCGCGCTGGATCTTCGCGCGTCGGGCGAAGCAGGCGTTTCTCCGCGCGGGCGACGGCGCTCGTCCCGTCCTCGAGTTCGACCGTCGCGATCACTTCTCGCCGCGGGACGGGCGCTTCTCCGTCGAGCCGCTTCGCGCGCTGCTCGCCGAGCATCCGTCAGCCGCGGTGCTCTTTTGCAACATCCTCGGACAGCTCCCGCTCCTCGGCCCCGACCCGCCCGAGCCCATGCCCGACGAGCCTCCCGACGGCTCGTACGAGCAGTGGCTCTCTGCGCTCTGCGCGACGCTCGCCGGACATTCGTGGGCGTCTTTTCATGATCGCTTGTCGGGCAACGTCCGCCCCGCCGCCGCGGTCTCGCTGGACCTCGCGCCGTGGCGTTCATCCGCGGAGCTCGTGGTGGAGCTCTACGCCGAGCCCAGCGATGACCGCGTCACGCTCAACGATCACCGAACGAGCGCGCTCGCGCCAGACGTTCCGCGCGCGCAGCTGCTCTGGCCGCTGGACGAGGGCGTCTTTCACTTGATCGAGGCCCTCTCGATCACCCGCGCGTGACGCTCCCGCCAGCGACAACGGGCAAAGCGCTCCCCGAACGCTCCCCGAGCGCTTTGCAGCGAATAGTTGAGTTATTGAGGACCGTCCCCGAACGCTTTTCCCTGAGCGCTTTGCAGCGAATAGTTGAGTTATTGAGGACCGTCCCTGAGCGATTCGGCGCCCTCCCGCACCACACCACATGCCTCGAACGGCGAGCTGGGGCGCGAGGACATTGAGCGAAGCTGGATAGTCCGAGGGCGCGTCCCCGCAGGATTGGTTGTGTCATGTCTCGCTCGGGCGGACGCCAGCTACAACGGTCGAGACATGCAGACGCGCTTCGCTCGGATGTTGCTCCCGTTGCTCCTCGTGGGCGCGGCTCGCTGCGGCCCGGTGCCCATGACGGAAGACGTCGGCACGGACGTCGTCGTCGTCGCTGATCGACCGAGCGTTCGCGACGTGGCGTTGTTCGACGGCAGCGTTTGCGTCGATGAAGACAACGATGGACACCCTTCGGCGGTGTGCGGCGGTGACGACTGCGATGACCGCAATGCTCGGCGCAATCCCAGCGCGCGCGAGGTGTGCGACAGCCGTGGGATCGACGAAGACTGCAACCCCTGCACGGTGGCCAACAGCACGCTGAGCGGACGCGGCGGCGACGGTGATCGAGACGAGGACGGCTTCGTCGATCACAATTGCTTCAACAACATCGAGCCGGGATCGACGCCGGTGTGTTCGAGCGAATCGCCGCCGGACGCGGGGATGGACGCGGGATCGCGGGTCGCTCGGGTGCGAGTGACCGACACGCTCGTGCGCGGCACCGACTGCGCCGACGATCCCGCGAGCGGCGGAGGAACGCGGTTTCCCGGCGCGGCAGAGACATGCAACAGCCTCGACGACGACTGTGATGGAGCGGTCGATGGGATCGACGTTCCGTGCTCGACCGCGTGCGGAGCGGGGACGCTGCGCTGCGGCGAAGGAGGAGCGGGGCGCTGCTCTGCGCGCGAGCCCTCGGTCGAAGTGTGCAACGGTCTCGACGACGACTGCGATCCTGCGCGCGCGATCGACAATGGAGCCGCGGTGCAGTGCCCTGCGCGCGATCACGCCCTGTCAACGTGCGTGATGGGGGCCTGCGGATTTACCTGCGAGCGAGGGTTCGCCGACTGCAATGGTCGACCCGAGGACGGATGCGAGGTCGACACCCGCAGCGACCCGGCGCACTGCGACCGCTGCGGCAACGCGTGTCCGGTCCCGACAGGAGGACGCGCGGTGTGCACCGCAGGACTGTGTGGGACCGTTTGTCCTTCACCCCAAGCGGTGTGCGGGACCCGCTGTGTCAACCTCACGGGATCGTGCAACCCGTACCCTCCGACGACTCACCTCGGGGGGTTGTGTTCTTCCCCTGGAGCCTTTCGTTGCAACGCGATGACGAGCAGCGCGGCGTGTGAGTACGCGCCGCCCGCGCCGCTCTTCGCCGAGCTCGTGTGGAACGGGTCGTCGTCTGCGTTCACCTCTGCGTGTACGGCGATCGTCGGTGGCACAACCGAGCGAATCGCGTCGTCGCCCGTGACGAACTGCGCGCTGCTCGGCGGGCCGTTCTACGCGTTGCCCGCTGGCGGCTATCGGCTCGAGTTCGATCTCGCCGTGCAGAACCTCGGAATGGTCGACGACACAGTGTCCGTCGATTTGACGTACGAGTTCTTCGCGGGCACCAGCCGCCTCGCGCGCGTGATCAACGTCCCGGCGCTGACGGTGGGGCCGCTCACACGGCTGCTGGTGCGACCGCCGTTTCCCATGGAGTTCATGCTGACGGACGAGTGCACGAACCGCGCGGAGTTTCGAATCTTTGTGCGTCGATTCAACGCCCCGTCCAACCGATCGCGGCTCGTCCTCGAGCGCGTGCGGCTCACTCCTCGGTGAGCGAGGGGGAGCGGCCCACGGCCGAAGCCTACTTGTTCATGATGTGGACGGCCTCGCCGATGGCGTGCTTCGCAGCTTCCATCACGGCTTCGCCGAGCGTCGGGTGCGGGTGCACCGTGAGGCCGATGTCCTCGACGTACGCGTCCATCTCGAGCGCGAGCGCGGCCTCGGAGATCAGGTCGCTCGCCTCGGGGCCCACGATGTGGACGCCGATGATCTTGTGATCCTTCTTGTCCTTGCCGACGCGCTCGGCGATGACCTTCACGAAGCCGTCGGTCTCGCTGACGGCCATCGCGCGGCCGCTCGCCGCGAAGGGAAACTTGCCCACCGTGATGTCGAGGCCCTTCTCGCGAGCCTCTCGCTCGCTGAGGCCGACGTTGGCGATCTCGGGGTGCGTGAAGGTCGCCGCGGGCATCGCTCGCCAGTCGCGCGCCGCTTTGTGTCCCGCGATCACCTCGGCGACGATCTCGCCCTCCTTCGAGGCCTTGTGCGCGAGGTACGGAACGCCCGACACATCGCCGATCGCGTACACGCCCTTCACGTTGGTGCGGCACTCTTCGTCGATGATGATGTGACCCTTCTTGTCGAGGGCCGCGCCGGACTTCTCGATGGCGACGCCGTCGCTGTTGGGCTTCATTCCGACGGCGACGAGGCACACGTCGCAGGCGATCTCTTTGATGCCGTCCGGCGCTTCGACCGTCACCTTCAGCGAGCCGTCTGGCTGCTTCACGGCGCTCTTGGCCTTGGTCCCGGTCAAGAACTTCACGCCCGCCTTGCCCATCGCCTTGGTGACCGGCGTGACGAGGTCGGCGTCCATGCTCGCCAGGACGCTCGGAAGAAACTCGACCACCGTGATCTCGACGCCGAGCTTCGAGTACACGCCGCCGAGCTCCATCCCGATGATGCCGCCGCCGATGATCACCATGCGCTTGGGCAACGGGTTGAGGCTCACCGCTTCCTTCGCCGTGATCACTTGCTTTCCGTCGAACTCGAACCCCGGAATCGCGATCGGACGCGACCCGGTGGCGACGATGATGCCCTTGGTGGCCTGCACGCGCTCGACGCCGTCGGCGGTCTTGACCTCGAGCGTGTCGGCGCTGACGAACTTCGCCTCGCCCATCATGATGTCCGCGCCGTTGCCCTTGCAGAGCGTGCGGACCCCGCCGGTGAGCTTCTTGACGATGCCGTCCTTCCAGCCCATCAGCTTACCTGCGTCTACGCTGATGCCCGTGATCGTGATGCCCATCGCGTCGGCGTGCTTCGCTTTTTCCACAAAGTTCGCCGCGGCGATAAGGGCCTTCGAGGGGATGCAACCCCAGTTCAAGCAGACGCCCCCCATCGACTCTTTCTCGATGACCAGCGTCTTTTGCTTGAGCTGGCCGAGGCGGATCGCCGCCACATAACCGCCTGGACCACCACCGATCACGATCGCGTCGTAAACCTTCGTGCTCATCTACTCCTCCGAGTGCGCTGCGGGATTACCACAGTTCGTAGGGTGCGAACGCCATTCGTCGAGCGTCCCTGCGTCGCCGCATTCGCAGTGGCGCAACGGCGGCGCCTCGCTTGAAGGGTCGTTGCAATTGGAGTATCACCCGCGGCCATGGAGTTTCAGGTCCCCATCAAGCGTCTGGTCAAGCGCGCAGCGGGCGTGCCCACTGTCGCCGTGAAGCAGCGCGGCGAGCACCGCCGCAGCAGCCCGCCGCCGGTCACTGTCGCGCTCAAAATCGGCTGGAGGCTCCTCCAGAAGCCCGAGTTCATCCGGTGCTTCGTCGAGTTCCAGGCGGAAAAAGAGCTCTTCAACGTGCTCTACCGCAACCAGCGCGCGGGCTACGCCAACAAGATGCGTCAGCTCAGCTTCCGCATCACGGACGTGTGCAACCTCCGCTGCCACACCTGCTGCCAGTGGGGCGACAACGGCTACCTGCTCGATCGCAAGCTCGCGGACCTGTACAAGCAAGAGGTCCCGACGGCGCGCTACATCGAGATGCTCCGCGAAGTGAAGGCCGCCGGCCACACGCCGCTGCTGTACTTCTGGGGCGGCGAGCCCACGATGTACAAGGGATTGTGCGACGTGATCGAAGAGGGCGCTCGCCTCGGCATGGCGCCCACGCTGGTCACCAACGGGCTCAACATCCCCAAGATGGCCTCGCGGATGGTTGGCGCGCCCCTCGCGTTCATCCAGCTCTCGCTCGACGGCCCGACGAAAGAGATCCACAACGGAGCTCGCCCCGGCACCGCGCGGGAGCACGACAACTTTCAAGACGTCGTCGACAGCATCGACTCGCTCTACGAAGAGCGCGAGAAGCAGGGCAAGAAGCTCCCGATCATCGGCACCTACACGACGGTGTCGGCGTTCAACCAGCACCGGCTCATCGACATCTACGAGCGCTTCAAGTCCAAGGTCGACTTGTTCATCTTCACGCTCGCGTGGTGGATCGACGAGAAGAGCGCGGACGCGCACGATGAGGAGTTCAACAAGCGCTTCGGGTTCAAGCCCAGCCTGCACCGCGGGTTCATGGGCGACTGGCACGACCTCGACGTGAAGGCGCTCAGCGAGCAGCTCAAGGAGCTCGACCGTCGCTCGAAGTTGCCCGGCGGCAAGGCCGTGTACATCCAGCCCAACATCACGGAGCCCGAGGCGCTGAAGAGCTTCTTCTCGGATCACGACGAGACGTTCGGCTTCGATCAGTGCATCTCGATCTTCCAGAACCCCGAGCTCGACTCGAACGGCAACCTCTCGCCGTGCCGCGACTACCACGACTACGTCGTCGGAAACATCAAGGAGCAGTCGCTCGTCGAGCTGTGGAACTCGCCGAAGTACGTCGAGTTTCGCCAGAGCATCCGCAAGGATGGCCTCATGCCCGTGTGCGCCCGCTGCTGCGGGTTGATGGGCTACTGATCGCGCTCGACGACGAGCTGCCCGCAGGCTGCTCCGATGTCACCGCCGCCTGAATAGCGGCGAACCACGGGGACCCCGAGCCGCCCGAGCGCGTCGACGAAGCGGCCGAACTCCTCGGCGCTCGGACGCACAAAGGGCGTCCCTTCGAAGGCGTTGTGCTCGACCAGCGACAGCCGCACCGGCAGCGCGCGGTCTGTGCCGACGCCGATCGCTTCGGCGAGCGCCGCGGCGTCTTCGTCCGTCGTGTTGACGCCGGCCATCAACGCGAACGACAACATCACCAGCCTGTTGTTTTGCAGAAAGAACTCGCGCGCAGCGTCGAGCACCTCCGCGAGCGGGTACTTCTTCTCGATGGGCATCAGCGACCGACGCACCTCGGGCCGCGCCGTGGTCACGCTGATCGCGAGCCGCGCCCTCGTCCCTCTCTGCGCCATCGCGCGAATCCCAGGAACGATCCCCGCCGTGCACACCGTCACCGCGCGCCCGTCCACCGCGACGCCGCACGGGTTGGTGATCACGTCGAGCGCGTCGAGCACGTTGTCCACGTTGTGCAGCGGCTCGCCCATGCCCTGAAACACCACGCCGTGCACGCGCCCGAGGCCCTCTTCTCTGAGCTCGCGCGAGACGTGCCGCACCTGCTCGACGATCTCCCACGCGGCCAGGTGCCGCACGAGCCCCATCGTGCCCGTCGCGCAGAAGCGGCAGCCGAGCGCGCAGCCCACCTGCGAGCTGACGCACACCGAGAAGCGCCCCGCTTTGTGCAGCGGGATGCGAACGGTCTCGATCCTCGCGCCGTCTTCGCACTCGAAGAGGTACTTCACGAACGGGTCCACCGTCGAAGCGTGGCGCTCGACGAGGGTGAGCTTTCCGACACCAATATTCGAGAAGGCCGCGTCTCGCGCGGTCGCGCGCACGTTGCGCACGCCCAGGGCCACGTCGCTCGCGCGCTGCACGACGTGCGCGATGATCCGTCGCGCCTCGTCGAGCGTGGGCCGCTGGGCGGCGCTCAACGACTCGATGGCGTTCATGCGCTCGACCAGGCGCTCGGGCGTCATGCCCTGCAGCCGCTCTCTCGGCGCAGCCCTCTTCGCGACGAGGCTCACCGCGCCGCCCTCGTCGCGCGGGATCAAAGAGACGGGGGGCTCCATCATTGAACCTGGATGACCACTTTGCCGAAGTGCGCTCCCGCGGCCATGTGCTGCATCGCCTCGACCGTCTGTTCGAGCGGGAAAACACGGTCGACCACGGGGACCATCTTCGACGCCTCGATCGCCCGGCACATGTGCTCGAAGTGCTCGCGCGATCCGACGATCACGCCCTGCAGCCGCACGTCCTGCATGAGCACGGGAATCAAATTGACCTCACCGGCGCCGCCGGCGAGCACGCCGATCACGCTCACGCGACCGCCCATCTTCACGGCCCGCAGGCTCTGCTCGAGCGTCCCTGCGCCTCCCACCTCGACGACCACGTCCACTCCGCGTCCGCCGGTCGCGTCGCGGGCTGGCTTGGACCAGTTGGGCGTCGCTCGATAATTGATCACGACCTCCGCGCCCATCGCTCGCAGGCGCTCTGCCTTCTCGTCGGAGCTCGTGGTGGCGATCACCCGCGCCCCCGCTTGCCTGGCGAACTGCAGCGCGAACACGCTCACGCCGCCGCTGCCCTGCACGAGCACCCACTGCCCCGGCAAGATGCCTCCGTGGTCGAAGATCGCGCGCCACGCCGTGAGCCCCGCGCACGGGAGCGTCGAGGCTTGCTCGAGCGTGAGGTGCTCGGGGACCGCCACGAGCCCGCTCTCGTGCAGCACTCGGTGTTCAGCGAGCATTCCATCGAGCGGCCCGCCGAGCGTCGAGGACCCGAGCTTCTCGCGAGAGGGCTCGCCGCTGAGCCACCCTTGCGCAAACGTGGGCATCACCCGGTCGCCGACACGAACCCGCGTGACGCCCTCGCCGACCGCGGTCACCACGCCAGCGCCGTCGGAGCATGGAATCAGCGGCAGCTTCAGCTTGGGGTTGTACAGGCCCCGCACCGTCAACAAGTCGCGATAGTTGAGCGATGCTGCGCTGATCTTCACCAGCGCTTCGCCTGGTCGAGGCGCGGGGAGCTCGCGCTCGCTCAGCTTGAGGTTTTCGAGTCCGAATCCCTGGTCGATCGTGACGACGCGCATTGGTTTCGAGCGCGGACCTTACTCGATCGCAGGTCGTGGTCGAGCCCGCCCTGCCGCTGACGGGCAGGCGATCGCGGGCGACGCAGCGAAACGCATCGAAGCGAAGATTAGGTAGGTTTTCAGAGAATCGACGTCGCTACAGACACACGGCAATGGTACATAGGACCTCATGCGCCCGTTGCGGGTGCGCTCACTTTCATTCCCTGCATTCGAGGTTTCTCCATGCGATTGCTTCGTTGGTGCGCGACGATCATGACGGTGGGTGTGCTCGCGGCCTGCAGCGAGGATCGACCGCTCGGCAGCTCGGACACCGGCATCGGAGGGCAGGACGGCCCCGCGACGGTCGAGGACACCGGGATCAACACCGGGGGTCCGGACATCGTCGATCCCCTCGGCGACAGCGGGACGTCGGGTTTCGACAGCGGCACGGGCATCGTGGATACGGGCGTCCCGGCCGTCGTCGACGGCGGCGGCATCTACGACGACGTTGGCCGCAGCGACGTGGCGACCGGATGTGGCACCGATGCTGGCGCTCCGCGCCCCACGGGGTGTCTCGGCGCCGAGATCATGAACAACGGCCTCGATGACAACTGCAATGGAACCGCGGACGAGGGCTCCTCGTGCATTCCTGGCTCGGTGCAGCGCTGCTTCCTCGGCCCGCCCGGCCGTCGCGGCGTCGGCGCCTGCGTCGACGGAATGCAGACCTGCCAGGGCTCGGGCGAGTTCGGCACTTGGGGCGCGTGCATGGGAGGCATCTCTCCGCGCGCTGAAGTGTGCGATCGCCTCGACAACAACTGCGACGGACGCGCGGACGAGGACCTCTGCTGCAACTCGACCGGCACCTGCCCAGCGCCTGGCGACATGCGCATCCCGACGGGCGGACCATTTCGCACGTACACCGTTCGCGGATCGCAGTTCGTGATGGGCGCGACGCGCTATCGCTGGCGCGTGCTCGGCGGGCCGTGTGATCAATTGCTCTCGGCCACCAGCCGCGGAGCGACGACGTACACGCTCAACGGCATGATGAACACCACGACGGCGGAGGGCGAGAACCTGCAGTTTCGCCCCACGCTCTCGGGCGACTACCAGGTGACGCTCACGATCACGCGCGCCGACGGAACCACGCTCGAGTGCGTCTTCATCATCCCGATCCGCGCGACCGGCTTTCGCGCCGAGCTCTGCTGGGACCGCACGGGAATGACGGACATCGACTTCTGGGTGCACCGTCCCCGCAACACGGCCCCGTGGGTCAGCGGCGGGACCAACACCGGTGACAACTGCGCGTACAACAACTGCCGCAACAGCATCATCCGTTCGATCAATTGGGGCTACGCGGCGACGCCTGGAATGGACTGCCGCGAGCCGCTCGCCGGCGGTGGCTGCAACAACCCGCGCCTCGACATCGACAACATCTCGACCGTCGGCGTCCCCGAGAACATCAACGTCGACAACCCGCGCGCGGGCGACGACTTCCGCGTGGCGGTCAACTACTTCGGCGGAACCGGCGCGGTTCGACCGATGGTCAACATCTACTGCGGCGGCGCGCTGCGAGCGACCTACGGCGGCGCGGACGTCGGCGGAATGCGCTACGGCGCAGAGCCCGTCACCGGCTTCAACACGTCTGGCTCGAACTCGACGGGCTCGTTGTGGCGCGTCGTCGACGTCGTGATGGACACGCCCTCGACGTGCACGCTCAACCCCCTCAGGCCCCGCGGCGCGCCGTCGGGCTACTGCGTGGCGACCAACAACGATCGTACGTTCGACGGCAACTGCTCGCGCTGAGCGGGGCGAACCTCACGGGGGCAATGATCGACGAGGGGAGGCGCGCGGCGCGCTGTCGCTCGCGGCCTCGGCCCGTCGTCCGTTGCTACTCGCTCGCGCCGGTGTCTGCCGGAGCCACACCGCTGTCTGTGCGACCGCCATCGACGATGGGAACGGTCCCGCTGACCGGGTCGGTGCACCGCAGTCGATTGTCGCCGCTCGACGTGTCCGGCGCGCACACGAGCCCCTGTGAGCACTCGCGGTTCTGCAGGCAGGACTCGTTGCGCTGCCGCGTCCCGTCGATCGAGCACGCCGCGATCCACAGCGAAGCCACGAGCACGCCGATCGCGCCGATCGCGAGCGTGGACGCGGCACTCTTCGTTCGCACAGCCCTCGAGCTCAACTCACACCTCCCTGCGTCGATCGCAGTAATCTCGACGATACCTCGATCGATGCCCGGACGGTGAATAGTCCGCGCCGGTGATCAATCATCCGTCGGCTTCCGTTGGCGACACGCCCGAGTGAACGCGAGGACGCGCTCAGGTGGTGCCGACGCCGAGCGAGCGCTCGAGGACCATCGCGATCTGCGATGGGTCGCCGTCGAACACCGTGGCGAGCGCGCCGGCCTCTTGCCAGCGGCGCGCGTCGGTGTCGGTCGCGCCCCGCGAAAACGCGACCACGCTCGTAAAGCGCGTCTCCTGGTGCCGCGTCATCGCGCGGATCCAACGCTCTCCGTCGACGCCCGATGACGGCAGCGTCACGATGACGGCGTCGATCAGGTTCGTCCCGGCGCACTGCGCGCCGATGTCCACGAGGGCCGCGGTCGGGTCGGTGATCACCTGGACCTCGAAGCTCGTCGAGAGCAGCCCCGCGAGCTTGCGCGCGTCGTCGACGCGCGAGTCGACGATCGACACGCGCGGGCGCACCGGAGCGATCTCTGGAGGGATCGCCATGTTGTACCGCCGCAAGAAGTGGAGCAGCGAGCGACGACGAAAACGCAGGTGCCGCCCTGGCGTCGAAAACGCTTCGATGTCGCCCTTCTCGACCCAGTTGTGGACGGTCTTGAGGTCGACGTTCCAGATGTGGGCGACTTGAGAGGCGACGTAGATCGGCTCGCGCGGGGGGATCTTGATGCGCTCGCGTCGGGCGATGCTGCCCTCGAAGCGCCGCGCGGGCGTCGGGGTCGGCTCGATGTCTGCGCTGAGCTTCGTCGCGAGCTCGTCGAGCAGCGTGCGCAGCGCTTCGAACTGCCCGCTCTCGAGGGCGCCGACCACGTTGCGCTCGAGCGCGGTCTTGGGCGGGTCGATCAACACGAAGCGCAGCGAGGCCGTCTCGGGCCGCGACAAGAGCGCCTCGCGCCAGGTCGTGGCGTCGATCCCGTCCATCGGCAGTCGCGTGATGGCGAGGTCCATCGGCGCGCCTGCGCCCGCGCGTTCGCCTGCGGAAATCAGCGCTCCGTAGGCGTCGCCCCAGAGGTGCACGTACCAGCGCGGCGACGCATAGAGCCCGAGGTGCGCCAGGTCTTCAGCGCTGGGGACGCCCTTGATGCGCTCGCCGGGCTCGCGTCCGGGCCTGAGCAAGCCCAGCTCTTCGACGAGCTGCGCGCGTCGCTCGGCGTCTGGCTCGACCACCATCGCGTGCGGTCGATCCGTGAGCAGCTCGTCGGGGATGGGGTAGCCCCACCGCGAGAGAAATTTCACCACCGCGCTGTGTCGAAAGCGAAGATGTCCGCCGGGAGTCCGAAAGCTCTCGAGCTCTGCTGGCGCCTCTGGATCTTCGTTGCGATCACACCAGTTGTGGATGGTCTTGAGGTCGACGTCGCAGATCGAGGCGAGCTGCGAAGCCAGAAAAATGGGCTCTCGAGCTGCTCCTGGCGCCACGCTCGCGCGCGGTGGAGAGCTCTCCGAAGGTGCGGCGCTCTTGGACTTTTTCATCCCGCGCGACGATAACTCCGCAGACCGAAAACGATCCCCAGAATTCACTCCCTGTAAGGTAACTTACGGTAACTTCGCGTCGGTTTGGCGACATGTGGGCGTGTCAACCCACCGACGAACACAGGTCTTTTCGAGCCCGACCATCAGCCTGCGGGTCTCTGTGCGCCGCGAGGGCGGGCTCGGAAATCCAACGCTCGATTCAGCGAACCGCGGTCCACAGACCGTCGTCGTACACGAACCGCGTGACGAACGGCGCGCCGGTCGCGTGACGCGCGCTCGTCGAGGACGATGCGCGGTCTGGATGCGCGGCGTCGTCGGGGAGCACGATGACGACGCCCTTGTCGCTCGTGGTGACGACGGGTTCGAGCGGCGCGATGCGCTCGGGCACGAGCGCCATCGCCTCGTCGACGGTGCGGGCGCGAGAGAGCTCTTCGACCGTGCGGTACGTGGGCGGGACGAGCACGATCTCGCGGCGCTCGGCGCGGGCGAGCGCTTCGGCGGGGTCGAGCCACAGCGACGCGACGGTCTCGCGCGTGTCGTGGGTGGCCACTGTTCCCCGAGGGGCGCGCGCGAGAAAGAACCGCGCGTCGAAGCGGCGCGTCTCGGCCTTGGGCGTGACCCACCGTGAGAGCGGGCGCAGCGCAGAGAGCGCGAGCTTGATATCGTGTGCCTCGAGCAGCGGGCCGAGCGGCTTCTTCTCGACGTCGAGCGCGTGGCGCAGCGCGGCCACGGTGCCCTCGTCGACGGGGCTCGTCGAGAGCAAGACGCCCGACTCTTCGAGGCACTCGCGCGCGGCCGCGACGAAGAGCCCGCGCGCGCCGGGGTTGTTCGGCTCTTGCAGGCGCTCGCGGCACGCGTCGGCG
Organism: Deltaproteobacteria bacterium Ga0077539; assembly: GCA_001465015.1. Lineage (GTDB taxonomy): Bacteria > Myxococcota_A > Polyangia > Polyangiales. Next base: position 28,382 of record LNEO01000291.1, read on the forward strand.
TCGAGGTCTCCGGCGAGGGACGCTGCGCTGTCCTCGGGATCGAGCTTTCCTCCCGGAAAGACGTAGGCGCCGCCCATGAACCGGATGTCCGCGCGGCGCTTGACGAAGAACAGCTCGACGCCGCCCCCTTCTCGGTCTCGCAGGAGCACCACGGTGGCCGCGTCCCTCGGCGTCACCGCAGGTCCGGCGAAGTCGAAGGAGATCGTCACGAGATCCCCGCGAGCGCCGACTCGAGCTCGCCTGTCGCGTGCGAGTCGCGCGCGGCGCGCGCGGCGTCGATGCCCGCCTGCAGCACTTGCTTCGCCTCGTCTTTGCGGCCGAGGTCGATCAGCATCTGTCCCGCCATCAGGTACTGCGGCACGTAGCTCGCGAACTGCTCGCGCATCGTCGAGAACACGGCGAGCGCGTCCTCTTTGCGATCGGCGCTGCGGTACTCGAGCGCGAGCCCGTAGTGAACGAACGGATCCTTGGCCCCTGCGGCGACCATCTTCTCGAGGGCGGCGAGGCGCTTTGCGTTGGTTGCCATCGTTGGGTCAGCTCTGGATGACGCCGATGTACGGGAGGTTGCGAAACTTCTCTGCGTAGTCGAGCCCGTAGCCCACGACGAAGTGGTCTTCGATCGTGAAGCCCAGGTAGTCGATGTCCATCTTGACGCGCGTTCGAGAGGGCTTGTGCAAGAGCGAGCAGAGCTTGACCGAGCTCGGCTTTCGCGTCGCCAGGTTGTCGAGCAGGTACTTCATCGACAGCCCTGTGTCGACGATGTCCTCGACGATGAGCACGTCCTTGTTCTCGACCGAGAAGGTGAGATCGTGCGTGATCTGCACGACGCCCGAGCTCTCGGTGCCCGAGCCGTACGAGCGCAGTCCGAGAAAGTCTACGCGTACGTCCTCGAGGTCGATCGCTCGCGCCAGGTCGGCGGCGAACAGGAAGCTGCCCTTCAAGATCGGGACGAGCACGAGGTGCCGCCCCTTGTAGTCCTCGGTGATCTTCGCTCCGAGCTCGCGAACGCGCGTCGCGATCTGCTCGGTGCTCAACAAGACGTTTGGCTTGGGAATCATCGCGCCGCGAGCGTACTACAAGTCACCGCCGCTCTGCCTTCGGTTGGCGACACGCGTCGAGGTCCTCGGGATTGTTTTCGGGAGTTGGCTCGCGGCGTTGTCTTCTTCCAGCCTTTTCGCGTCGCGATCGCCGCTACCTCTGCGTCGCGTCGAGCGCCCTTCGCGCGAGAGAAAGGGCGCTCTCTTCGAGGGTCCGCAGCGAGAGGGCGACCGCCACGAGCACCGCGAGCGCTCGGACCGGCGCGGCGACGTTGGACTGCGCCCACGGCGCCGCCACGCGCGACGCGATCGCCACGGCGGTCTCCGCGGCGACCAACGCCAGGAGCCCCGCGCTCGCGAGGGTGAGGCCCGACGCGAGCGACTCGGCCGAGTACCGGACGGCCAGATCGAGCAGCGTCGTCGCTGGCGGGATCGTCGTGGGCGACGGGTCCACAGGAAATCGCGCGAACGAAGCGGCCAGCGCCTGAATGACCGCGCGAAGCCCTCCGGCCGCGACGAACGCCGCGCCGAAGGTCCAGCGAAAGAGCTCGGACAGCGGCGTTGCGCGGCCCGAGCCGTCCATCGCGTTGACCTCGCTCGACGAAGCGCCACGGGCTTGATCGAGGATGCGCCCGGCGTGCTCCGCGGCGACGAACGGCGTCGACAACACGATCGCGAGCAGAATCCCCAAGAAGAGCTCTCGCAGCGCCGCGAGCACGAGCCCTGTGCCGAGCGCCGCGGGCGCGCGAAGGTCGAGCAGCGCCGGCGACGCTCCCACGACGAGCACCGCGAGGATGGGGGTGCGCGCAGAGGCGGGCAGCGCCCGTCCGCCAAACAGCGGGAGCATCATCGTCGCAGGGACGAGCCGCACCGTCGCGAGCGCGATGGGCACGAGCATCGCCACGATCGCGGCGAAGAACGCGGCAGACTCGTTCATGGGCGCCGCGCCTCCGCGAGCGGTCGGCGACCCGCTCGCGCGCTAGCAACTTGAAAACATGGGTGAGATCGAGCCCGCACGCCGTCCTGCCGCCCTCTCGCGCAGAGGGTCATCGCACGAGCTGCGGGATGGCCATCCATAGCCCGCGCGTGTAGCGCACGAGCGTAGTGGCTCCGGCGCCGCCGAGCAGCACGAGCGCGAGCGCCACGGCTGCGAGCTTCGGCGTGTGCGAGAGCGCCCCGTCGTTGATCTGCGTGGTCGCAGAGAACAGCCCCATCACGACGCCCACCGCCGCCGCTGCGAGCAGCGCGGGCAGCGAGAGCGACAGCACCAACCACAGCGCTTGTTGCGTCAGCTCGGTCGCGCGAGAGAGCAACGGGCGCCTGCGCTCTCTTCCGCTCAGAGCGCGAAGGGGTACTGCACTTGAAAGGTCGGCCGCGAGAACGGCGGCACGCTCGCGGCGCGCACCGCGCGGGCCATGCACGATCCCGCCGGCGTCCCTGCGAAGGGAGCGGCCACCGTCGCCGTGGTCACGCGCCCAGACGACGCGAACACCACGGTGATCATCGCGGGGCCTGGCTGACCGGAGGCGCACGCGCGCACCGCCGGTTGAACGCCGCGCATCGCGCTTCCGACGTCCGAGCGCTGGGGAGCTTCGGGGACGTTTCCGCCGCTCGACGGCGCAGGGCTCGAGCCGCTTGGGCCGGACGGACCCGAGGGGCGGGCCGTCCCGCAGCTCAAGAGGCAAGCGATGTCGCCGCGGCAGCGCGACGCGCAGGTCGTGCCTCCGGAGGGAGCAGGGCTCGAGGTTCCTGCCGGGGGCGGGGTGTTCGCGCCCGTTGGGGCAGGGGTATTGGCCGAGGTTCCCGAAGGATTGCGGGGCGTGCGCGAAGGACGCTCGCCGCGTCCGGTGCTCGGCGCGGTCCCCGCAGGGCCCGTCGACGGCACGCCGGTGCCCGTCGGAGGCGCGCCCGTGCCCGTGGGAGGCGCGCCCGTGCCGGCGGGTTGTCCGCCCGCGGTCCCGTTGTTCGCGCCGCCGGCAACACCAGCGTTGTTCGCGCCGCCCTGGTTGTTGTTGCCCTGGTTGTTGTTGCCCTGGTTGTTGTTGCCCTGGTTGTTGTTGCCCTGGTTGTTGTTCTCGCTGCCGACCTGCGTTTGCTGCTGGCCGGACTTCAGCAAGAACACCGCACCGAGACCACCGCCCACCAAGATGACCGACGCGCCGAGCACGCTCGCGATGACCGTCGTGTTGCTGCCCTTTTGCCGAGCCTCGGGCGCCGCTGCGACCGTCGGCGCGGGAACCGGCGCCAACACCGGCGCCGCCAACGGCGAGGCGAGACCGCCGCCAGCGCCGACGGACAAGATCTCGTCGACGGCGCTCTTGTTGGCGCCGCCGCCTGGACCCATCGTGCCCGCCATCGACTTGATGTCGATCAGGCCGCTCGCGTCTGCGTCCTTCTTGGTCTCGGTCTTCGCAGGCGCCGAGCCCGCCACTTGCTGCAGCGTGGCCAGCGAGAAGAGCACAGAGTTTTCGTTGCGCTGGCCGGTCATCGACGCGGCGTCGAGCTTGGGGCTCGCGGCATCGGAGCTGCTGCTCGAAGCCGAAGACATCGCTGGCGCTGGCGCGGACGCTGCTGCGCTCGTCTCGACCGCTTCGTCTCCGAACATCGACGACTTGCCGCCGCCGAAAAGGTCGTTGCCCGACGAGGCCTTCGCTGCCGTGCGCGCCGCTGCCTTCGCTGCGGGCTTGCTCTCGCCGCCAAAGAGACCGCCGCCGCCGCCCGCGGATGGCGCAGGCGTGCTCGGAGCTCCGCCGCCGCCGAAGAGCGCGTCGCCTCCACCGCTCGCCGCAGGGGCCGCAGCCATGCCGCCAGCGCTGAGCACTTGCACGGCGAGCTCGGGGACGTCCTTGAGGGGCTTCCAGTCCGCGAAGCCGTCCTTCCACACGGAGGTCTCGCCGTTGACCTGACCCGAGGCCGCATACTGCTTGAGCTGCGTCACCGAGAAGGGGCCGGTGTTGTTGTCGTCGATCGCAGCGTGCCAGACAGCGTCGTTCTCTCCGCCGCTGACGACGCGCGTGGCCTCGTCCTCGGGAAATTGATCAGCGCCGACGGCGTTGACTCCCGCGCTCACATCCGCGCTCGGAGTGTCTCCAGGCGCCGCCTGGTCGCCGCGGACAATGATGTCCGCGCTGCACTTCTTGCACTTGATCTTGAAGACCTTCTTGCCTTGGACCTTGTCGTCCGCGATCGAGTACTTCGCTCCGCAGCTCTGGCATGCGATCTTCATGGCTGGCTTTCCGTCGTCCTCGGCGTGCGTTCGGGCTGCTGCGCAACAAACCACATCCGTTGTGGCTCAGCGCAGGGGTCGCTTCTCACGTGCCTGCGACGAAGGTCCAATGGGACCTGCGCCGCTCGGCATGCGACCCGATCTGCTCAGTGAGTGGGTAACACGCGCTATCGTTCGCAATGAAAATAGAAAAGTGCGCTTCACACGGTCAAGCACTGCGTGCGAGTCCGTCCCTGTCTCGGGCTTTCGGCGCGGCTGGCAGGGCGCTGGCAACCATGTAGGTTGCTCATATTGGCTGTGTTTTGTCACCGCGCGTTCAGCCATCGACCAGCCTCGAGCCGTCTTCGCCGCAAAATATGTTGCCAGGACCAAAGGACTTTCCGCAGGTGGGGCACCGGAGCGTAGGCGTTGCCGCGGCGGGCTCGTGGGCGCTCCCCGCAATCTGGGTCCGCGCGAGGTCGTCGGGCACCCGGGGCCTCGTCGGCGCGGTCGGAGCGGGCGCCGTGGGCGGCGGGGCAGGCACCGATTGGCTCGCGACGTTGGCGGCGACCAGCACCTTTGGCTGGGCTCCCTCGAGGTCGACGAGCGCCACCCCGTGATCGGGGCAGAACGCGTTTTCGACGCCAAAACGCTGGTTGCACACCGGGCAGCGCTTGGTCTGCTTGGGGGGCTCGGGCGCTTGCGGAGGGGACGGTGGCGGTGAGACCGCAGCCATGGACGACGACGACGCGCGCTTCTCGTGGACGTTTTCGATGGCCGCCACGATGACGCCGCTCGTCCCGGCAGGCATCGCGCCGATCATCGTCTGCGCGAGGTTGGTCGGGCCGGACTGCGGTGCGCTCGCGGGAAACGGGGCTTCGTCCTTGCGGATCCGGCCGACTCCCCCTGCGGGCGTTTGTTTCGCCGCGGCGGGCGCTGGCGCTGGTTGAACCATCGCGGCTGCTTGTTGCGCGGTCGGCGCCGACGGTCGCGGGGCTTCACTCGGATCGGGCGTCGTCGCGCTGCGCTTTCGACGCACCATGATGAACGCCACGCCCACGAGGAGCACCGCGACCGCCGTGAGGATCGCGACCAACGCGTTGCGGCTGCCTGTCTGCGCGGAGCTTGTGGGCGCGACGACGCCCGAGACCGATCCGAGGCCGTCGCTGATCCGGGGCGCGATCGCTGCGTCTTCGCTCGTCGACGCGTCGCCCTCTTCGATGATCTGCGCGACGAGCGAGCTCGACTCTTCGGGGGTGACCACCCGCAAGACGACGCGCTCTTCGAAGCCGTTGTTCGCGCTGGCGGTGATGGTGAACTCGGTTCCCGCGGGGATCGCGGGCGCGACGGTGACGCAGCCGCCTTCGCCCGGCGGCGCCTCGCCTCCGTTGCGTCGAGCGACGGCCCAGGTGATCACCGACCCTGTGCTGTTGATGGCGAGGCATCCGTCGGCGTCGACGAGCTGCGCGCGAAAGCACACGCGCGTTCCGGGGGTCGTGCTGCGTCGGCCTGCGATGATCGAGATGCGCGACGCCGGTCCCGGCAGCGCGCAACGGGCCTGACGTACGCCCGAATCTGCCGGGGGTCGCGGCGTCTCTGCGACGCCCGAGTCGGTCACGGGCGTCGGCGCGTCGAGGCGCTCGTACACCATCGTGCGAACGATCGTCGCGCGGCACGCGCTGCCCTGAAGACTCCAGCGGTACACGGTGCGATCGCGAAGCGTGAGGCGGTTGCCTTCGATCGCCGTCGCGTACGTCCCGTCTTCGTGCTGGTAGTCCTCCGCGGGCGAGGTGCACTGCGTGGTCCATCGCCCGTTCGAGCCCGAGCTCGAGACCCTGCGCGTTCGAGGGTTTTGACTCCAACAGCTGTCCGAGCGCATCCGGGGGCGGTCCTCGACGACGAGCTGCGCTCCGTCCATCGAGACGCGCACCTGGCGCCCTGTGTTGCCGCGGTGGCTCTCGGGGCGCTGGCCGCAGTCTGATCCCCACTCGGCCACCTCGGCGTTGGTGACGTCGGAGGTGATGCGATAGTTGCCCGCGAAGTCTTGCGCGAACAAGACCTTTGAATACAGGCCCATGATTGTCGCGGCGGCACTCGCCACGACGCCCGGCCTGGCGCGATTGACTCTGGCGGGAGCAACCCTGCGCCGCTGCGACATCGATGCAGACGGTACCACGAGCGTCTCGTCACGATCGCAATCGATTGCGATCGAGATGGATCTCAGTGGCGCTTTTGTCCCCCGCGCGCGACGGGCGCAGGCGACCGGCCTGCTCAGCCTTCGGCCTTGGCCTTCTTCACCGCGTCGGCGAACTCGGGAACGGCCTTGAACAGGTCCGCCACGAGCCCGTAGTCAGCCGCCTGGAAGATCGGCGCTTCGGGGTCCTTGTTGATCGCGACGATGACCTTGCTGTTCTTCATGCCGGCGAGGTGCTGGATGGCCCCCGAGATTCCGACGGCGACGTACAGCTTGGGCGCCACGACCTTGCCGGTCTGGCCAACCTGCAGGTCATTGGGAACGTAGCCCGCGTCGCACGCGGCGCGCGACGCGCCCATGGCGGCGCCAAACGCGTCGACGAGCGGCTCGAGGACGGTCTTGAAGCCGTCGGCGCTCTTGAGCGCGCGGCCGCCGGACACGACGGTGCTGGCTTCGGTCAGCTCGGGGCGGGCGCTCTTGACGCTCTCTTCGAAGGCCACGAACTCGACCTTGTCCCCAGAGGGCTGGCGCTCGACGCCGACCTTGCTCTGCGCGCTCGACCCGCCGCTCGGGGCGGCGGCCTCGAACTCGGCCTGACGAACGGTCACCACTTGAATACTGGTGTTGACAGTCATCGTCGCGGTCGCGTTGCCCGCGTACATCGGGCGCTTGTAGGAGAGCTTGCCTCCGTCGGTCTCGACGCGGGCGATGTCGCTCGCGACGCCGGCCTCGAGCCGCGCTGCGACGCGGGGCCCGAGGTCTTTGCCGAACGCGCTCGCGGTGATGACCACGACGTCGTAGCCGCCGCTCTTGGCGACGGACGCGACGGTGGGCGAGTACCGCTCGCCGACGTAGTCGGCGACGTAGGGGTCTTCGGCGATCAGCACCGAGCCCGCGCCGAAGGTGCCGAGCACCGACGCGGCGACCTCTGCGCCTCTGCCGATCGCGAGGATGTCGAACGAACCGCCCGTGCCTTGCGCGGCGGTGCGCGCGAAGGTGATGGCGGAGTGCGTCGTCTTCTTGAGCGCTCCGCTGCCGAGCTCGGCCACAACCAGGATCTTCGCCATGGATGAATCCTCCTTCAGTCTCTCAGAGCACCTTGGCCTCGGCTCGCAGCCGCTGGACCAACTCGGGAACGTCCTTGACCTTGATGCCCGCCTTGCGCGCCGGCGGCGCCTCGAACTTCACGTACGAGGTCTTCAGCCCGTCCGCGCCGAGCGACGCGAAGGGCGCCTCGGCGAGCGGCTTCTTCTTGGCCGCCATGATCATCGGGAGCGGCGCGTACCGCGCGCCCTCTTGGTAGTTGTGCGTCGCGGGCGTGACGTGGTTGGTGATCGACTTGGGCGACACGATGCGCAGGTCGACGGTGATCACCGCGGGCAGCGTGAGCTTGAGCTTGATCACTCCGCCGTCGACCTCGCGGCCGACGATCACGGACTTCTTGTCCTGCGACAGCTCGATGCTCATCGCGAAGGTCGCGCTCGGCCAGCCGAGGCGCTCGGCGAGGATCTGCCCCACCTGGTTGGAGTCTCCGTCGACCGCCTGCTTGCCCATCACGACCAGGTCGGGCTTCTCTTTCTCGACGACCTTCGCGAGCGCGCGGGCGACGAGGTCTCCGTCGAGGTTGTCGTCCGTGCTCTCGAAGAGCAGGCCCGAGTCGGCGCCCATCGCCAGCGCCTGGCGAAGCGTCTGCGACGCTTCTTTGGGGCCGAACGTCGCGACGACGACCGAGTCGCCGGCGAGGCGCGCCTTGGGGTTGGTCCCGTTCTCGGTGAGCCGGAGCGCGGCTTCGACCGCGTACTCGTCGAAGGGGTTCGGCTTGGGCTCGAGGCCGTCGGTCACGACCTTGGCGCCGCCGGGCGCGATCTTGATCTTGTTCGCGTTGTCCGGGTCGGCCGTGCGCTTGAGCGGTACGAGGATCTTCACTGCGAACGCTCCCTCTGTAGGAGGAGTGGGGTGAGGACTGTGTGCACTGCGGGCCGCTTCGAGAATGAATGACGGTTCAGTGCGATACGAGCCCGGTGGTGTAGGGGGCTCCGCCGCGGCGTGTCAAGCGCAGCCGATGCGCAGCGGTCGCGCTGCGGTTGGGCTATGGTCCGCCCCGCGATGCTCACCACGGACCTCGTGCGCGCTCGCGTGGTGAAGGGCGAGGTGCGGCCGTCGTTCATCGACGCGGCTGATCCTGCGCTGATCGACCTCGCCGAGACCCTCGTCAAGCTCTTCGCGGCGCACGTGAACAAGCCGCGGGGCGCGCTCGACGACGCCTTGTCCGAGCTGATCGGCGAGGATACGGACTTTCTGTTGCACCGCGGGCTGGCCAAGCTCCTGGAGGACCGCAGCGAGTTCGGCACCGACGCCCCTATCGACCCCGTCGCGCTTCGGCAGAAGGTCTTCGAGCGGACGGCCACGCAGCACCCGGTCTCTCGCGAAGCGGGCAATCCGCTCCACCCCGTCACCCGCGCGCAGGTGCTCGCGGAGGTGGGGAGCGAGCTCGGGCTCACGCTCGAGCAGTGCGAGCGCGCGCTCTACGCGGACCTCGCCCGCGAGCAGCTCTTTCAGAAATTCGACCCGATCGCGCCCTCGGCGCTGTTGCACCGGTACAACCTGTCGCTCGCGCAGGCGGTGCTCCTGCGGGCGAGCTCGCTCGAGATCGAGCTCTCGCCCGGCGATCCTCAGCGCTATCGGCAGCTCTTTCGGTTCATCAAGTTCTTTCGGCTCCTGTACGCGGCGCGCGGCAGCGGCGCGCTCGGCTACACGATCACCCTCGATGGGCCGACGAGCTTGTTTCAGCTCGGGGCCAAGTACGGCCTGCAGATGGCTGAGTTTCTCCCGGCGCTACTGTTGTGTGACGGGTGGAAGCTGCGCGCCGAGCTCCTCTGGGGCAAAGAGCGAAAGCGCCTCGGGTTCTCGCTGGAGGCGGGCTCGGGGCTGCGAACGCACTACGCCGACCGGGGAGTGTACATCACCGACGAGGAGGCGCATTTCGTCAAGCGCTTCTCGGAGACCGCCAAGGGCTGGGCCCTCGACAAGCGCCCCGAGATCATCGACCTCGACGGCCGCGGCGTGCTCGTCCCGGACTACGTCATCCGCGCAGAGGACGGCCGCGAGGCGCTCTTTGAAATCGTGGGCTTCTGGCGCAAGAGCTACCTCGAGTCCCGCGGCGAGCTGCTCGCCCAGCACGGGCCGAAGAACCTGGTGCTCGCGGTGTCGCAGCGGCTGCGCGCCAGCGAGGACACGCTCGAGTCCATGCCCGGCGCGGTGGTCTTCTTCAAGGACGTGATCCCCGTGAAAGAAGTGCTCGCGCGGTGCCAAGAGGTCGCCGTCGTGCCCGCCGGCGCGTCCCTCGCGGCCGCCGCGCGCGCCGCCAAGAGCCCGAAAAAAGCCCCGAAAAAGCCCGCGAAGCCGCCGGTCGCAGAGCCCGTCGATGAGGTCGCAGATGAGCCTCCTGCGAGCGCTGAGAGTTCACCGAATCCCGCGCGTCGACGGCGCAAGAGCAGTTAACCGAATCAGAAAACTCGCGGGTTTTTGGCGGCGAATCGCGATGTCGACGCACGATGCGTTCGACCCCATGAACGACGAGCTGACCACGCTGAAGAAGGTCCTGATCGCCGCGGCGATGCTGGACGGAGACCAGCAGACGTTTTCCGCCGAGGATGTGATCGTCCGCGCGTGGAGGGCTTTTCCCGAGAGCTTCGGCCTGAGCGGCTATCGCGAAGAGCACCCGGACTCCAACCGCGTGCTCGCCAAGCTCATGGGCTCGCTCGGCCTGTGCGGGCGCGGTTGGCTCGAGCAGACCAACACCAAGACCTATCGGCTCACGCCGGCGGGGCGAAAGATGGCGCGGTCGCTCGGGTTCGTTCCGGGAGCGGCGAGCTACGGCGATGTGGTGAAGATCAAGGCGCCCGCGCCTGTCGCCACCCCTGCGGCGATCCTGGCGCCGGCGCTCGCGGCGGCGAAGGCGGCGGTTGCGGCCCCGAGCAGCGCGCCCGTCAAGAGCGTGGCCGCGGCGCATCCGCCGCTCGAGCCTGTGGCGCGCGCCGCAGAAAAAGCAGACTCCCACGCGAAAGAGCGCACCGCTGCGAGCGCCCTTCCGTCGGGGCGCGCTGCGAGCGCTGGAGAGCCGGTTCCGTTCGATCAGTCCGCGATGTTGGCGCGCATCGCCACGAGCATCGCGAGCCAGAAGTTCGCGCGAGGCGGGATGATCACGCTCGATGACGCCTGCGCGTTCTGGGGCATCTCCCGCACGACCTCGGGCGACGTGCTGAAGTCACGGCTCGAAGAGTTCGAGGATGTGCTGTCGCGAGCAGAGAAGCACGTGCGCAAGACGGGCGCTTCTGTGCGCGCAAACGGCCGCTTCGAAGTGACGCTCACGACCGTGGTGGGCCTTCAGGGGCTGCACCGAATGCTGCTGCAGCGCTATCAGCGCGAGCTCGACGTGATCCGCGCCAGGGACTGAGCTGCCCTGGTTGGGGGGGCCGAGGGACTACGCAGTGGCGGGGCGCTGCGACGGGGTGCGCCACGTGGGGTCGTCGGCGCGAAAGATCGTCGCGAACAGCACGAACGCAGCCCACAGCAAGGCGAGGTGCAGCAGCATCGGGACGCCGCCGGTGCGGCTGAAGATCGCCCCCGAGATGATGGGCCCGAGGAGCATCCCGGCCGCGTAGAACGTGTTGTAGATCGCGTTGGCTCGCGAGTAGTCGGGCGGGGCGACGACCGCGCCCTGCAGCGCGAGGCTGACGGGCGAGATGGACGCGAGGGTCGAGCCCGCGACGAACACCGCCGCGCACATCGCGTAAAACGAGTCGATCCACACGAAGCCGAGGACCATCAGCGTTCCGACGGCGCCGAGCACGCGCATGAGCAAGAGGTGACCGTGGCGGTCGCCGAAGCGCGCGGTAAAATTCGAGAGCGCGAGCATTCCTGCGGCGAAGAAGGCGGGCACGAGGATCGTCCGAGACTCGGCGATCCCCTTGGCTTCGATGAGGTACAGCGGCAGAAAGAGCACCACGCTCGCCTGAAAGTACCCGTACGCAAACGTGGCGAAGCACGAGGTGCGGATCCTCGAGAGCAAGGCCAGCCCCGACGTCGCGGGCTGAGGAGCGAAGCTCGCCGCTCGATAGGGCGCCTTCGACTCGCTCGCGTCCTGCTCGGCCGAGGGCCCTTCGCTCGAGGCGACGACGTGCGCGTGGTGCGTGTCGGGCACGTCCGCGTCGAGCCGCGCCATCACGAGCAGGCCAGCGCACACCGAGACGATCCCCGCTGCGACGAACGCGTACTCCATCTCCGTGAAGTGCGCGATCACGTGGGCCATGATCGGCCCCACGACGTACCCGAGGCCCATCGCGATCGCGTACAGGCTGACGACAAAGGCCTTGTAGCGCTTGTCGGCGCGGGACAAGAGGATCGTCTCGCACGCGACCCAGATGCCCACTGAGCACATCCCGTCGAACACGCGCACCGCCGCGAACTGCGGATACGAGCGCACGAAGGGAAAAGACCCGACCGTGAGCGCGTAGCCGAGCAGCGACAGAGCGAGCGTCCGGCGCGCGGAGAAGCGCTTGATGATCGCGCCCATCGGGAGCGAGAGCGCGACGATTCCACCTGCGAAAAAAGCGGCGAGCGTGCCGATGTCGCCCTTGGTGAACCCGCGTCGCGAGAGCAAGAGCGACGAGAGCGCGATGGGCACTCCGTACGCGACGCCCAGCAAGAAGATCGACGCGTAAATGATTCGGATGTTTTTGTCCGGTATCTTTTCGAGCACGGTCGCGCCGGACACTACAACAGGTACATTCACAGCCGCTCCGCCTTCGGTTGGCGACACGCGCCCGATTGAGCTCGTGGCGTGTCTTCTTCCAACCGGGCGTCGCTGATACATCGCTCCGCCTTCGGTTGGCGACACGCGCCCGATTGAGCTCGTGGCGTGTCTTCTTCCAACCGGGCGTCGCGGTCACAACAACTCTGCGGTCGCGACGTCGATGGGTTCGGGCGCGGGGCCTCGCAGCCCGAGGGCGCGACGCAGCGACTGCGACTGGGATCGATAGCGCAGCCGCGCGCGAACGGTCGCTGTTTCTGCAGCGATGGGGAAGCGCGCGGAGACCGACTGCGCGGGCTCGAGCGCGCGCACGCGGACGATCGTGGCTTCTGTGGGAAGGCCTGGGGACAGCTCGTCGTGAAGCGCGATCCAGGGAGCCCCCGACGGCGGCGGCGCGAGCTCTTGATCGCCGTCGAGCGCGCCGGAGACCACGGTGACTCGACCCAGGCGATCGACCGTCGAGACCTCGAGCCAAAGCTCTCGCACCGCGCGCACCCCCGTCGGGAGCGAGTGTCCCGAGACCGCGCTGGTGACGGTGACGACGGCGTCCGTGCCCTCGCGGCGGATGGTGAGCGTGGCGCTTCCGACCAGCAATCGCGCGGCGCTCTCGGGGTCGTCGTCGGGGCCGACGAAGCGGTGATCGGTTCTTGGTCGATCGGGGGACGGAGCCATCGGGTCGAGCGCGGCTCGAGCCATCGGGCGCGGCGTCGGGCGACCGGGCGTGGGGCTTCCGTGGCACGACACGCAGGTGTCGCCGACGCGGGCGGCGGGCGATCGCTGCCACTCGGTGTAGGGCGTCTCGCGAAAGGCCCCTGGGCCTTCGACCTCGTGGCAGGTTCCGCAGAGCTCGGACGAGGGCAGAAAGCCATGAAAACGTGTGCCGTGAGCGGGCGTCCCGACGCTCTCTGCGCGGGCGCTCGAGAGAGGGCCCGTGCGATCCCAGCGCAGCCTTGCGTTGGAGGTCCCAAAATTCGCGACGGCGCGGTGACAGCTATCGCAAGAGAGCCCGTCGCTGGTGCCGACCTCGGGCCGATGGCAGCTGTCACAAAAGGCGCGCGTGTTGTTGGGCGTCGTGTCGCGAAGGGCGCGATAGAGCTCGCCGTTCGCTGCGTTGGCGTGCCGGGATCGCGCGTGGTCACGGGTGTGATCGGGGTGGCAGCTCGCGCACGCGGCGGCGCTCGACGCGGCGTCTTGGATGGGCGCGGTGGGCGCGCACGCCGCGGCGAAGAGAGCACACAAAAACAAGAGAGCGAGGACTCTCATGGGTTGTCGCCGAAAACTGCACCGTTGAAACAGCGAGTTGGTGTTGCGAATCGAGCGACGAAGCGCCGTGTTGTACAGGGCCGCGAGGCGGCCCCCAGTGAGGAGAACGATGTTTTGCGCAGCGCGGGTGGGGGCTTTAGCACTGCGCAAAACGTCGTTCTCCTCGCTTGGGGGCCGCCTCGCGGCTCGATGCCAAGCGTCGTTCTGTCGCTCGATTTTCAAGCCATACGCTCCATTTCAACCGTCGGGTTTTTGGCGCCTATGGGACTCTCACGCGGGGTCAGGTTGGGATCAGAAGTAGTAGTTCACCGAGAGCACGCCCTGCGCGACGGCGGAGAAGCGCACGTCGGGCGAGAGCTGCGCGGTGAAATTGTACGCGCGCAGGTCGTGGCCCAGGTATCCGATCGCCTCGATGTGCGACTGGAGCGCCCAGTGATCGCTGAGGTAGATCTCTGCGCCGGCCCCGAGGTGAACGCCGAAGTGAACGTCCTGCACGCTCGCTCCGCCTTGCTGGGGCGAGTGGAGGAAGACGAAGTTCGCGCAGGCTCCGATCATGGGATAGAGGTTCCACCAGCGGTTGCCGAGGAAGGGGATCTGGAGCATTCCGCCGATCTCGTGGTCGTGGCGGATCGCGCCGTCGACGGGGCCGGCCATGTGATCGGTGAAGAGTTCGACCGCTACCAATCGGTGAAGGCGCAGGCGGATGTGACCGCCCACGCCGCCGAGGAGGTACTGCCCGGCGCGGCCCGTGAGTCGGTTGCCGATGGCGACGGGGTGCGACGTCGACCATCCGTGTCCTGCTTCGACCGGAGCGGCCGCGGGATGCGTGGTTGCAGCGCGCGGCGCAGAAGGAGCAGCGCTCTGCGCGAGGGCGAAGGAGGGACAGAGCGCGGCGGCGAGGGTGAAGAGCGCGAGCGAGCGGGTGATCGTCATCGTGGGAGCGGCGCGGAGCACGCGCTGTTCCAACGGTCACCGTGAAGAAAGTCTCGGGGTTGGAGGGGGCGTGAGAACGCCCGTTGTGTGAAGTACGTGTGAACGAAAACATACGGAAAAATGCAGGAGAAAATTGTGTGAATGGCCAGCGGGCGAGGCGCAACTGAAGGGGGTGGCGCGAGGTGGGAGGCGGGGTTTGGTTGCGAAGCGTGCGCAGCGGGATCGCCGGCAAGGGAGCTGAGCGAGTGTGCGGGGACTGCGCCAGAG
>LNEO01000292.1 GCA_001465015.1 Deltaproteobacteria bacterium Ga0077539
TCATCACACTCCCGGGAGACGAGCCCCCTCGTCGGCTCCGTCCGGGTGCCACACACGTCCCCATCCGCCACGCCCGATGGCGCGTCGAAGCGTAGCGGGAGGACGGCGAGGGGCAGACCGGCGCAAGGTTGTGATGGCAAAGCAGCTACGACGAGAACTGACAGCGGCGGAGGATCGTCTGTGGGGTGCGCTTTGCCGCGCGTCTCTCGGCTGTCGAGTTCGCGTTCAGCACGTCATTCGAGGCTGGATCGTCGACTTCTACATCGCAAGCGCTCGCTTGGTGATCGAGCTCGACGGTGATGTTCACGACCTCCAGGCCCAAGAAGACGCGCAGCGCACGATCACGCTCGAGCACGAAGGACTTCGGGTGCTTCGATTTCGCAACGAAGCCGTGCTCGATCACCTCGCCTTCGTCGTTGCCGCGATCGCTGCCGCAGTCCATCCCGACAGCTGATCCCGTCTCCTCGCTCCCACTCATCGAGCGAACGGAAGCCCTTGCAGAGCAAGGGCCCACAGAATCAACCTATCAGACAATTCAAAGGCTTTCACAACGCCAAGCCGCCGCCCCTGCCGTTCCAGGCGGGGGCGGGGCGCGCGGCAGCGCGGGTGGGGGCTTCAGCACTGCGCCAACCGTCGTTTCACTCGAGCGGGGCGCGCGGCAGCGCGGGTGGGGGCTTCAGCACTGCGTCAACCGTCGTTTCACTCGAGCGGGCGCGCGGCAGCGCGGGTGGGGGAGATCCGTGCACCTCCTGCGCTCATGAGCAGGATGGGAATCACACCCCCCGAGCTCGCCGGTCATGCGGAGGGTTCCCGTGAGCGCTCCTGTGAACATCGGCGGGCGAATGGACAGGTCGAACGTGAGGGGCGCGCCGCCCATGCGCACCATCTTATCGACGGTACATGACGTCCGTCCGAAGCACGTACTTCACTCCGCTCGTCACTTCTCGGCCCTCGTGAAGGACCGGGTGGTAGAAGAACAGACCTGTGCCCGTCGCCGGTCGCACGACGCGCTGGTAGTCGAAGAACTCAGTCTCGCCGCCCATGAATTCATCATTGAGGTAGACCATGAAGGTCAACGCGCTCTCTTCCACCTGCGGAGCACGAACGAAATAGCCGTCGAAATGCGCCTTGAACCGCTGTCCTGGCGTGTAGCGATAGACGCGAAACCGCTCGTTGAGACCGCAGGCCGTCCACTCTCGGATGCTCGTCGGGACGTGCGCTCGAACCCGCGTCCAGAGCGCCTCGGCGCGGGGAGGATCGTCGAGGATGATCCTGTCGTTGTTGCGGATGGCCTTGTTCATCACCATTCCGCGCGGGGTGGTGACGAGCGCCTCTTCGAAGCCGATGGACTCGAACTCGCGGATCAGCGCCGCGCACTCGTCGGCGAAGAACACCTCGGGCACGGTCCAGATCGTCTCGGAGGCGGGGGTGTGGGGGTCGAAGTCGGGCATGAGAGCTTTGGTCGTTGTGTCCGCTCGGTCCGTTCGTCCAGAGCCGTCGGCTTTGTCCTGATTGACGGGGTGCGTCGAAAACCCCTATATCGCCGTTGAAAGTCCGGGCAGTCCGATCGTTGCGTGAAGCTGCCCGCGCACTGAACGAGGATTCATTCGATGCCTATCGCGATGACACTGCTGGTGCTCGCGGCGCTCGCCGGCTTCGCCTTCACGGCGCGAAAGCGGCTCACGCTGCTCATGGCTGGCGGCCCAGAGAACCGCTTCGACCGCCT
This sequence comes from Deltaproteobacteria bacterium Ga0077539, assembly GCA_001465015.1. GTDB lineage: Bacteria > Myxococcota_A > Polyangia > Polyangiales. The sequence continues at coordinate 1,727 of LNEO01000292.1, forward strand.
GTTCGACCGCATGGCCGCTCCCCCGGACGGGCGCGAGCCAGACCTCGCGGGGACCATCCTCGTGGCGGGGATCTTCGCGCTTCCGGCGACGGCGGCGGTCATCGCGCTCGCGTCGTTTGTGGCCCCCACGGACGAGATCGTCACGCCCGTGCTGCGGGCCGCGACGGTGATGCTGGCCGCGGGCGGCGGCGGGCACCTCTTGCTCTGGGCGCTTCGCTCGCAGATGAAGATGCCCAAGTACGCGGGCGCTGGCTTCGCGCACTACGGGATCTTCTTGGGCTTCGCGGTGCTCTTGCTCCGCACGATCATCCTGGTGGGACGCGCGTTCGACCCGCACTTCAACCTCTGGATTCTCGATCCAAACGGCCCGATGCCGTGGAAGGTCCTCGGCGTCGGCTACGCGCTGATGAAGGACGCCGTCGTCACGTTGGTGCTGGCAGGAGTGCTGTATTTCATCAAGGCGCGCCTCGTCGACAAGGAGAAGCGCCTCGCGTACGGCTGGCACGCCACCGTCGTGCTGTCGGTCATCGGCACGATGATGATCACCGACATGATGTACGACGGCGCGCTCGTGGCGAAGGCCGCGCTGGCGATGTCGGCGAGCGAGGGAGACCTCGCGGCGCGCACGGTGACGGCGGCGACGCACGAGGCCTCTCCGCTCGGCTGGATCATGGCGAAGCTCTTTCTGGGCCTCGGCCTCACGTCGGACGGAGCGCTCACGGCGGTGGGCACGTTTGGCTGGTGGACGCACGTCGCGCTGGTGTTCGGCTTTCTCAACTACCTCCCGTACGGAAAGCACTTTCACGTCATCACGGCGCTCTTCAACGTGCTGTTTCGAAGCATGGACGCGCCCGGTCGGCTCACGCCGATGGCGAAGAACAGCGAAGAGCTGATGGAGAAAGTGGGCGCCGCGGCAGAGCTCGCGAACCCGACGGACGCGCCGGTCGGCGTCGCGCAGCTCGAGCACTTTTCTTGGAAGAGCGTGCTGGATTTCTACACGTGCACCGAGTGCGGACGCTGCTCGGACAACTGCCCCGCGCACCGGACGGGCAAGCTGCTCTCGCCGAAGCACTTTCTCCTCGAGCTTCGCAATCACGCGTATTCGAGGCAGGACGAGGTGCTCGCGCGCGAGGGCGGGCCGAGGGCGGGGATCGCTGAGTTTCCTCCGAAGCCCAGCGCCGAAGGCGAAGGAGAAGGCGACAAGGGCGCCAAGAAGGCGGCGGACATCAAGCACGTCGACCTGGTCCCGAACGTGATCGACCCGGATATTCTCTGGGGATGCACGACGTGCCGCGCGTGCGAAGAGCAGTGCCCAGTGCTCATTACGTACGTCGACAAGATCGTCGATATGCGCCGCAACCTGGTGCTGGTGAAGGGCGAGTTTCCGCACGAGCTGCAGAAGACGTTCAGCGCGCTCGAGACCAACGGCAACCCGTGGAACATCACCAAGATGGACCGCGGGACGTGGGCGGACGGCCTGGAGATTCCGATGATGCGCGAGGCGCCCGAGTCGGACGTGCTCTTCTGGGTCGGCTGCGCGGGCAGCTACGACGACAACGCCAAGAAGATCTCGCGCGCGACGGCGAAGATCATGAAGGCCGCGGGCGTAAAGTTCGCGATCCTCGGCGACGAAGAGACCTGCACGGGCGACCCTGCGCGCCGCGCCGGCAACGAGTTCTTGTACATGATGCTGGCCGAGCAGAACGTCGCGACGCTCAACGGGTACAACCCGAAGAAGATCGTCACCACCTGCCCGCACTGCTTCAACACGTTGCTCAACGAGTACCCCGACCTCGGAGGCAAGTACGAGGTCGTGCACCACACGGACTTCATCCTGGGGCTGCTCTCGGAGGGCAAGATCGCTCCCAAGCGCGCGGTCAAGGCGAAGGTCGCCTACCACGACTCGTGCTACCTCGGCCGCTACAACGGCGTGTACGACAGCCCGCGCGAGATCCTCTCGCGCATCCCGGGCGTGACGCTCGTCGAGGCCTCGTGGAGCAAAGAGAAGGGTCTTTGCTGCGGCGCGGGCGGCGCGCAAATGTGGATGGAAGAGCAGAACAACGACCGCGTGAACAAGCGTCGGACGCTGCAGCTCTTGGACACCGGGGCGACGAAGATCGCCACGGGCTGCCCGTTTTGCCAGACGATGCTCTCGGACGGGATCAAGGCGTTCGAAGAGGACCTCGAGAAAGAGGGGCGCACGGTCGAGCAGATGGACGTGGCCGTGATGCTCGAGAAGTCCCTCGCGCTCGACGAGGCCGTCGCGCCGACCGCGGACGCCGCGGAGTAAGCTAGCGGTCACCGAGGAAATGAGTGGGGAGAACGCAGGGGCCAGAAGGGGGCGTGGCGCGGACGCCACACAGCGTGGTTTCGGTGTATACCGCGGGCCTCGTAGCGATCAGTCCCGATGGGACTGGAGCGCCGAGGGAGCCGGCGGCTCGCGCTCTCTCGATCCTCGGACAGACAACTCACACACAGGAATTCAAGAACATGCGTAGCAGCTTCTTCAAGGCGGCGTTTACGGCGGCTTCTCTCTTCGCGCTCGGCGGCTGTGCGGGCAACCCGCTCGTCGGGACGTGGGTCGCGACGCAGAACTCGGGCGGGCTCAACGGGACGATCACGCTCACGTTGTCGGGCGACGGCTCGGCGTCGAGCGTCGTTCAGATCACGGGCGGCGAAGTGATGGGCACGCAGATCACCTGTACGGGCGCGGGCGTCATGAACGCGGGCTACCGCTGGACCTCGACCGCGACGACGATCGCGGTGACGGGGACGCCGATGTGCTCGGGCAGCGTCACGTGCATGGTTGCTGGGATGAGCACGGAGATCAACTGCGCAGCGATGATGGGCATGGGCATGAGCAACAACCAGCTCGAGAACGCGATGTACACGCTGTCGAACAACAACAACACCCTCTCGATCTCGTCGACGTCGGGCGGAATGACGAGCATGTTCTCGTTTACGCGTCGCATGTGAGAGGGACGCGGCGTCCTCGGGCGTCGCAGCAGCGAGCGCGAGCGGAATGGGGGGCCGCTCGCCCGAGCCGATCGGATCGAGCAACCGCACTGTACACCGCTGAATTGCGGGTTACTGTACGCGCCCTCGCTCGGGGGCCGAACGGTTTGGCCTGCGAGCGGGCACGTCGGAGGATTGTTCCGTGGCCACCAATTGGCTGAGCGAAATCAAGAGGACACACTCGTGCGGGGCCTTGCGCGAGGGTGATATCGGCAAAGAGGTCGTGCTGTACGGGTGGGTTCAGCGCGCGCACAACAAGGGCGGGATCGTCTTCGTGGACCTCAGGGACCGCGACGGGATCACGCAAGTGGTGTTCGACAAAGAGGACTCCGAGGCGGTCTACGCGCTGGCCGAGGGCTTTCGCCGCGAGTGGGTGATCGGCGTGCGCGGCGTCGTGCGCGACCGCGGGACCATGCGCAACCCCAAGATCCCGACGGGCGCGATCGAGCTGGTGGCCAAAGAAGCCACGGTCTTCAACAAGAGCGAGACGCCGCCCTTCGAGATCCAGGACGACAACGGGACGCGCGAAGAGCTGCTCTTGCAGTACCGCTACCTGGACCTTCGCAGGCCCAAGCTGCAGCGCGCGCTGCGGGCGCGATCGAAGATCAACCAGGTCACGCGCGGTCACTTCTACGACGAGGGCTTCGTCGAGATGGAGACGCCCTCACTCGTGAAGTACACGCCGGGCGGGGCGCGCAACTACCTCGTTCCGTCGCGGATTCACCCGGGCAAGTTCTACGCGCTCGCCGAGAGCCCACAGCTATTCAAGCAGCTCTTCATGGTGGCCGGGTTCGACCGGTACTTTCAGATCGCGCGCTGCTGGCGCGACGAAGACCCCAGGCTCGACCGTCAGCCGGAGTTCACGCAGATCGACATCGAAATGTCGTTCGTCACGCAGGACGACGTGTTCGGCGTGGTCGAACGATTGCTCGGCAAGGTGTGGAAGGAGCTCCTCGGAATCGACCTGTCCGCGCGCTATCCAGGCGGGACGTTTCCCAGGATGACGTTCGCCGAGAGCATGCGTCGCTTCGGCAACGACAAGCCCGACATGCGCTTCGGCATGGAGCACACCGAGCTCACCGACCTCGTGATCGAGCACAAGGGCGGCGGCGTGGGTCTCCTCGCAGAGATCGCAGAGCGCTACGCCAAGGGCGAGGATCGTCGGGACCTTCCGCAAAACATCGTGAAGTGCATGGTGGTCCCTGCCGACGGCGGGCCCGCGAAGAAGCCGTTGTCTCGCAAGGACATCGACGAGCTCGAGTCCTTCGCCAAGCAGATGCGCTCGCCGGGCCTCGCCCGCGCCAAGGTGGCCGAAGACGGAACGTGGGCGCAGACCGCGTGGAAGACCGCGACGCCCGAGTTCGTCAAGGCCGTCAACGAGGCGTGCGGCGCGAAGCCCGGCGACCTCATCGTGTTTCAGCTCGGCAAAGCAGCGCTCGTGCAAACGGTGATGGCCAACCTGCGCCTCGCCTTGGGAAAGAAGCTCGGGTTCATTCCCGAGCACGGCACGGCGAACGACAACTACAACTTCTTGTGGGTGATCGACCCGCCCTTGTTCGAGTGGGACGAGGACTCGAAGACGTGGGCCCCAGCGCACCACGCGTTTACGCGTCCGCAGGACGACTCGCTGCAACACCTCGAAACAGAGCCCGGCAAGGTGCTCTGCTATCGCTACGACTGCGTGCTGAACGGCTTCGAGATCGGCGGCGGATCGATCCGCCTTCACGACCCCGAGGTGCAGCAAAAGGTCTTCAAGGTGTTGGGCATCGACGAGGCCGAGGCGCGGCAGAAGTTCGGGTTCTTGCTGGACGCGCTGAAGCTCGGCGCGCCTCCGCACGGCGGGCTCGCGATCGGCATGGACCGGCTCGTGATGCTCGTCACCGGCGCCGAGTCGCTGCGCGACGTGATCGCCTATCCGAAGACCGCGCAGGGGTTGGACCTGATGATGGGCGCCCCGGGCGAGGTGAGCGACAAGCAGCTCTCGGAAGCGAACATCGCGAAGAAGGGCTGACGGTTTATGGCGTCGCGACGGCCGCGTAGAGCGCGGGGAGCAATCCCAGCGAGCTCACGGCCACCGCGATCGCGGCGCGAACAGGGACGGGGACGAGCACGAGCTGCGGGCCGCGCGGGTCGTGGACCTCGAGCACGCGCTGCGCGTAGCACTGCGCGAGCGGGTCGAGCGCCGCCATCGTGGGAAAATCACTCGCTGCGCGAGCGTGGCGCCAGCGCGCGAAGCGCCCGTTCGCGAGCTGCGCGACGCGAGCTCCGTCGAGCTTCGCGGCGTCACGCTTGAACGTGAACTGCGCTCGGTCCGTCGTGACAGCCTGAACGACGACGGCCTTCGTGCTGCGCCGGAAGAGCGTTGAACCGAGCGCTGTGCGCCATGCCCGAAGTCGTACGCCCAGCGCGCGAGGCGACGACTTAGCCCGACCTTAATCGTGAGTGTGCTCTGTGCTATCCTTCGCAGCGAGCCGCGAGCGTGACGAACACGACGATCCCCGACATGGAGCAGGAGTCAGTCGACGACTGGTGCCTGTTCGTCGCGGCTCCGGTGGACGCCGCGCTGGTCGGAGTGCGGCGCGCGATCGCCCGCGGGGCGTCGATCGACCTCGGGCGAGACGACACGAGCTTCGCGCCCGGGGTATTCGCGGACGGACGCGCGTCGCGCAAGCACGCGCAGCTCACGGTCGACGCCGCCGGAGTGCTGCGCGTCGCGGACCTGGGCAGCAGCAACGGGACGTTCGTCAACGGCGCGCGCGTCGAGCGCGTGTCGCTCAACGTGGGCGACGTGCTTCGCATCGGCGCGGCGCTGCTCGTCGTGCAAAAGACTCCCCCGTGGTTCGTGCTGCCAAAGAGCCCGCTCGTCGGCGTAGGGCCGGCGATCGCGCGGATGCAGAGCGAGTTCGGGCGCGCGCTCGGCGCAGGGCGACCGATCGCGCTCGTCGAGGAGACCGGCTCTGGCGCCGCGAAGTTGGCACACGAAATCAATCGGGTCCGCGGCGGCGGACCTGCGCACGAGTGGGCCGTCAGCGCGTGGAACGATCGGCTGCCCCCAGCGCTCGAGCGCGCGTTCGACGAGCGAAACGCCACGATCGTGCTCACCGGGCTCCCGCCGCGCCGAACGATCGCGCGGTCGCTCTTGATCGAGCGCCTCCGCGCGCCGATCGAAGCGGGCGCGCCGCAGCTGGTCGTGATCCTCGACGCGGCTCAATCGTACGAGCCGGAGCTGAGAGAAGCCGTCGCGACGGTGAACGTTCCGCCGCTGCGAGACCGCCCCGAAGACCTGGTCGCGATCGCGTTCGACTGGGCGCGCGCGCGCGCGAAGGAGCTTCCGCCGTTGAGCGCCAAGGCGTGGCTCACCGTGCTGCGCTCGCCGTGGCCGGTGAACGTGGCGCAGTTCGAGGCGACCCTGAGCCTCGCGTCCGAGGGCCTGGCGCGAAGCAACGACGAGCAAATCGACAGGTGGATCCGCGACGCCGCGAGCCGAGACCTGCAACCGCGTGCGGCGAGTCCAGCGACGGCGCCGGCCGACGAGGGAGAAGCGTTCGTGTTCGCGCGCAGCGGCAAGTGGTTCACGCTGGCGACCGGCGAGCGAGTGAGCCTGCACCGTCACAAAGTGCTCAGTCGCGTGCTCAGCGCGCTCGTCGAGGCGCGCGCGTCCCGCGCCGGTCGGGTGATTCGAGGCGACGAGCTGCTGGCGATCGCGTGGGCGGGCGAGCGCTTCGTCGATGGCTCGGGAGAGAACCGGCTGCACGTCGCGCTCACGAGCCTGCGGCAGCTCGGGCTGCGCCCCGTACTCGAGCGCGTCGAGGACGGCTATCGATTGGACCCGTCGATTCGCACGCGGATCGTCGACGACTGAGCGGCGTTCGACGCCGATGAGGGCCTCGGCAAAGTGACAACTAAGCGTGACGTAACGCGAAGCGGCCCCGGCGCGCGCTACGAACGCTTCGATGAACCCAACGCGTACCCACCTCGCGCTGCTCAGCTTGCTCTGCCTTGCTCCGGGCTGCCGTTCGAAGCGCCAGCCGACGCCGAAACCGGCGTCCATCAACGCGCCGACAACCGTTCAGCCTGTTGCGGGGGTCGGGGCTCTCGCGATGGGGGCGGCGCCCGCGCCAGCGGTCGATCCGCTCTGGCCACAATGGCTGCCCGCCCTTGATGGAGTGCGACGACGCGAGAGTTTCCGCGAGGTCTTCGGCGGCGACAGCGCTCAGGGTGGCGTCGAAACTCTGATCAACGTCAGGCGTTCGCTCGAGCGCGCCGGGTATACACTCACGCAGACGAGCGTTCGTAGGCAGCCGTGGGAGCAGCGATTCATTTTCGCAGCGACCCGCGGCGAAGAGTTCAACCGAGTCGAAGTCGTATGGCAGCCAGCGCGTCCCACGCGATCCGACGTGCAAGTCACCAATGGTGCGCTCGGCCGCACGATGATGGCGCGGCGCCGTTGAGCGTTTGCCGCAGCGATCGCCCGCTGCGCGCGATCGCCGGAGACAGCGAATCGTGACGGTCATCGACGAGCAAGAGGACCATGCCCTCGCCAACGGAGACATCGTCGCCGGTCGCTATCGTGTCTTGCGCGTGCTCGGCCGTGGGGCCACGGGGATCGTGTACGAGGCCGAGCATCAGTGGACGCGACGGCGCGTCGCGCTGAAGGTGTTGCGCTCAGAACTGTCGACGAACGAGCGCGTGGTCGAGCGTTTCTTGCGCGAAGCGAGGGTGTGCGCAGAACTGTCGCACCCGGCGCTCGTCGCGGTCCTCGACATGGGGCAAGACGAGCACGACGGGCTCTTGTATCTCGCGCAAGAGCTGGTCGAAGGACAGACGCTTCGCGCGCTGCTCGACGAGCGATCACCGCTTCGCGAGGACGAAGCGCTCGCGGTGGTGAGCGACATCGCCGAGGCGCTCTCGGAGGTGCACGCTGCGGGGCTCGTGCATCGTGACGTCAAACCCGAGAACATCATCGTTTCGACCGACGACGCGACCGGCGGACTGCGCTCGAAGCTCATCGACTTCGGGATCGCGCGCGAGATCGAGCGCGACGCGGCCCAATCGCGAACGCAGCTCGGCGCGCTGCTCGGAACGCCGCGATACATGTCCCCCGAACAAGCGCGGGCCACCGGCGAAATCGACGCCCGCTCGGATCAGTACGCGCTCGCCGTCGTCGCGTACGAGTGCCTCACGGGAGGGACGCCGCACGACGGCGCGAGCACTCCGATGTTGCTCGCGGCGCTTCTGACCGAGCCTGCGAGGGCGATCGACCGAAGATCCCACAGGGTTTCTCCGGGAGTCTCCGCGGCGGTCATGCGAGCGCTGTCGGCGTCGCCTGGAGATCGCTTCGACACGGTTCGCGCGTTTGTAGACGCGCTCCGCGCGCCGCCCAAGCCGCGCGCGAGGGGCGTTTCGCTCGCCCTCGGGGTCGCGCTGTTCTCTCTGTTGGCGTTGGGTGGAGCGCGCCTCGCGACGACCAGCAACGCGGCTGTCGACGCAGGCGCAGCGCCGGACGACGCGACGAGCATGACCCCATCGGCGTCGCGCGAGGACGCGAACGCGCCAACAGAAGAGGTCGTCGCAAACGACGCGCTCGCGGCTGCGACCGAGGATCGCGCGAGCGCCCGAGACGCGGCGAGCGCTCGTGCGCCAGCGGTAAGCGCCGTGCGCGCGCCTCGGAGAACAGACGATCCGCCGACGACCGTGGCGGTTGATCCAGCGCCGCGGACCCCGGTCGAGGCGACCGATCCCGAGGATGTGTCGCCAGCGCGGCCGGCGCTGCGGCCAGCGACCTTTGGCGACGCGAGCTCGTGGCTGCGACCGGCGACCGTTCGCTGAGCGGACACTTAATTCTCGGGGGCATCGACGACGAGCGCGCCGAGACACAACGACGAAACCATCAGCAATTTGCCTGCTCGATCCAGTCACACGTCGCCGGCGACGCCGACGAGCGAGGCTTAGATCCCGCTGTGCCGAAGCGGTCCGAGAGCCGCGCTTGGTATACTGGTCGCGCAAGTACGCGATGAGAAGCGCGAGGGTCGATGTTCGAGTGTTGTTCTCGCTCGTGGTTATGGGCGCGAGCGGCTGTCGATTCTGGAACGTCCTTCCGCTCGTCGAGGATCTCGCCCCCAGCGATGCGACGTCGGACTCGCGCGGCGACACCGCGACGGAGGCGTCGACCGACGCGGGGCTCGACGGCGCGGACGACGCTCTCGACGCGACAGCGCCGGATCCGTGCGTAGCCCATCGCGCGGCGATCACAGCGGGGGTCGGCGCGCTCGACGTTCGGACGTATCGGTTCTCGCCGCTGACGGTGCACGGCCCGCGCGCGTGCCCGATCATGGTGACTCCGTCGGGGCGTCCGTTCGCGGCGGTCGCTGAAGAAGGAAGCGGGCGCGTCGTGTGGCTGGGGCACGACGGGCTGCTGCAGTTCCTCGCGACGCAGCGAGACGTCGCGCCGTTGCTGCGAAACTCGATTTCGTGGGCCGCGAGGCGCCCGCTCGGAGACGCGCGTATCGGCGTGTCTCCCGAGACCTGGACGGGGACGCTGCCAGCGTTCTTCGCGCAAGAAGGGCTGCGGCCGACGATGGTGTCCGCGCGCGGGTTGCGCGCGAGCGGGATCGACGTGTGGATCGTGTTCTCGACGACCGCTCCGACCGCGGCGGACGAGCAGCAATTTGTCAGAGATTTCGTGCGCGCCGGCGGCGCGATCATCCTCGCCGGACAAGCGTGGAACTGGGCCCGCACGAACCCGCGCTCGCCCGTCGAGGCGTATCCGGGCAACGCGCTCGTACCCGCGGCAGGGATCACGGCGCTCGCCGAAGCGCTGAACACCGGAGACACGACGGCGGGAGCCACGATCGAAGTGAGCCCCCTGTCGCACGCGCGAAGCGCAGCGACAGCGCTCGGCGCGCACGCGCGCGGGCGCACAACGCTTACCAGAGCGCAACAATCGACGGTGTGGGCGGTGCTTCGCGACGCGACGAAGGCGACGCCCATCGATGCTCCGTTTTGGGATGACGCCCGCCGCGCGGTGGCCGGCCTCGCGCTGACCGAGGCGAGCGCGGCGCGGCCCCTCGTCACCAGCGCGCAGCCCATCGAAGCGTCGATTCACGCGGTCGTCGGGAGGATCAACGCGCACGGACCCGCCGCCTGGATCGAGGGCGTGCCGGGCGGTGATCGCTTTCCGGGATCGATCGGGGCAGACCCGATCGCGAGCGTGACCGTGTCGATCGACGCGAGCGCCGCAGCGGACGACGCGCGGCTCGCGTACGCGCAGAGCGACGCGCGGGTGTGGACGTCGACCGGCGTGTACGCGCCGCCAGGACGCCCCATCACGATCCGCGTTCCCGCGAGCGCGATCGGCGCGCAGCTCGGCGTGCGCATCGGAGCGCACGATCGCGACCTCACCGACGAACCGACGTGGACACGACCCCCGCGTGTCAGCCGCGAGCAGTTGATTACCAGCACCGTCACGACGGCCTCGAGCGTGTACGGCGGTCTCGTGTATGTCACCGTGGCGCCGGGATCGAGCGCGGGTCCGTTGGAAGTCACGATCGAAGGGGGCGCGAGGGCGCGTTCGTTTGTGCTGACGGAGGACCGCACAAACGAGGCGGCGTGGCGCGACGCGGCGCGGGCGAGCGTCGTTCCTTGGGTTGAATTCGTGGGCGAACGCGTGGCGCTCACGGTCCCCACCGAGGCAGCGCGCGCGGTGTCGTCTCCCGTCGCGCTGATCGAATACTGGGACGCCGTGCAACGGGAGCTCGACGACTTCGCGGGGACCTCGTCGACGCCGCGACGACGCGAACGCGTCGTGTTCGACCCGCAGTTGTTGGGAGGCGCCAGCGCGAGCAGCGGCTATCCCGCGGTGCGGCCGCTGTCGCGTACGAGCGCCGCGCTCGACCTCGCGACCCTCAGGTCGAGCGGCGACTGGGGCGGCTATTTCGTGCTCTCGCGCACGGTCCAATCGTCGGACTGGCTGGTCGCGGGCTCGCAAGACGCGACGGTGAGCGTGCTGTCTCTCTATGCGCTCGAGCGCGTTACCGGCATCGCGCACACCGCGCCGCCGCTGCCAGAGCTCGCGAGCGCTGAGCGGTCCGCGCGAATCAACGCGTTTGTCACAGGCGGGCGCGACTTCGACAATGACTGGAGCGGCTTCACGGCGCTCGAGACGTACCTCCAGCTCCGCGAGGCGTTCGGATGGGCGCCGCTCAGGCAGTGCGTCCGCGAGATCGCGGCGCTCGCCATGGCAGAGCGGCCGACGACGACGGACGCGAGACTGCAACAGTGGGTCGCGCGAAGCTCGCGCGCGGTGCGTCGGGACCTCTCGCCGTTCTATCTGCGCTGGGGGTGGCCGGTGAGCGCGACGACACGCGCGCAGACCGCGGGCTACGCCGCGTGGACGGAGATTCCGTCGCGTCCGTGAGCGATTCGCGCGGGGCGATCACGAATGCAGCGCGCTCGGGCGAACTTTGGCACACTGCCGCGCGTGTGGTCATCGCCCGCGAAGGTGACAGCGCCGCTCGTCGCGCTCTCGATCGCGCTCGCGAGCGTGAACGTGTGTGCGCAAGAGGCTCGGAGCGAAGCGCTCGTGCGCGGCTCGGCGCTGCTCGAGGCCATGGACATGGCGGCGGCGATTCCGCTGCTCGAACAAGCGGTGCGCGAGCGCGCAGGTCCGCTCGCGTACTACAACCTCGGCCTCGCGTATCGCGCGGTGGGTCGCTACCGCGAAGCGCTCGACGCGTGGCGCGAGTACCTTCGAGCGCCCGAAGAACGAGCGCCGCCCGAGCGCCTCGAGGCCGTACGTCGGGAGATTCCAGCGCTCGAACGGCAGTGCCTTCGCGTGCAGCTCCGCTTCGCGCCGTCCAACGCCACGGTGACCGTCGACGGCCGCGTTCAGTACGAAGCGCGCCCGGCCGGAGCGACGTGGCTGCTCGACGCGCGGTCGCGACGGATCGAAGTGTCTGCGCCGAACCATCGACCGTGGGCATCGGCGCTACCGGGGCGCGCCGGTGATGTGACCTACTCGGTCGACCTCGCGGCGATCGAAGCCCCGGCGAACGTCACGCCTGTGATCCCGACAAGCGAGCGGCGCCTCGCCTGGTGGGGATGGCTCGGAGTGGGCTTGCTCGCGGCGGGAGCGATCACCGCAGCGGCGTTGGCCGCGGACGGGCAGCGCGCGTACGGCGAGTGTGCGGCGGATCCCACGCGCTGCGCGCCGGACGCGCGTGCGTTGCAGGCGTCGCTCGACGCGCGATCCAGCGCGATCGCCGTGAGCGTCGTCCTCGGCGCGGCGGGCGCCGTGACCGTGGGGGCGAGCGTCGTGGTGATGCTCGCGGCAGCTCCCGCGAGAGGTGTGACAGCCGCGAGAGCCGTGGGACGATAGTCGACATTTTGCACAGCGCCGCCGGGCGGCCCCCACCCGCGCTGCCGCGCGAGCGAGTGCAACGACAGTGGGCGCAGTGCTGAAGCCCCCACCCGCGCTGCCGCGCGCGAGCGAGTGAAGCGGCAGTGGGCGCAGTGCTAAAGCCCCCACCCGCGCTGCCGCGCGCGAGCGAGTGAAGCGGCAGTGGGCGCAGTGCTGAAGCCCCCACCCGCGCTGCCGCGCGCGAGCGAGTGCAACGACAGTGGGCGCAGTGCTAAAGCCCCCACCCGCGCTGCCGCG
>LNEO01000293.1 GCA_001465015.1 Deltaproteobacteria bacterium Ga0077539
CGAGCGCGGGTACGCGGCGTACGTACCGCGGACAAGCAACGACCTTGGAAAACCCGCGGCGACAACGATCCTACATGTGGTCGTCGCGCGAAGCCGCGTGGCCTTCGAGCGCTCGGCCCTGGTGGGGCTTCGATCAAAGCGCTTCGAGCACGACGGCGATGCCCTGGCCGCCGCCGATGCACGCAGAACCGACGCCGTAGCGAGCGCCGCGACGACGAAGCTCGTGCACGAGGTGGGTGGTGATGCGGGCGCCCGACGCGCCGAGCGGGTGACCCAGCGCGATGGCTCCGCCGTTGACGTTGGTTTTTTCGCGGTCGAGTCCGAGCTCCTTCTCGACCGCGAGAAACTGCGCGGCGAACGCCTCGTTGACCTCCACGAGGTCCATCTTGTCGAGCCCGAGCTTCGCGCGCTCGAGCGCCTTGCGGATCGCGGGGGCTGGACCGATTCCCATCAGGTTCGGATCGACGCCCGCGACGCCCCACTCGACGAGCCGCGCCAGGGGCGTAAGGCCCTTTCGCTTCGCGAATTCAGCGGTAGAAACCACGAGCATCGCCGCGCCGTCGCAGATGCCCGAGGCGTTGCCGGCCGTCACCAGGCCGTCCTTCTTGAAAACAGGCCCCAGTTTATTGAGCGCCTCGATCGTGCTCTGCGGCCGCGCGTGCTCGTCGACCTCGAACTTCACGGCGCCCTTCTTGGTCTGCAGCTCGACCGGGACGATCTCGGCCTTGAAGCGGCCCGCCTCGTTGGCGGCGGTCCAGCGCTTCTGCGACGTGAGCGCGAGCTCGTCGCACGCGGCGCGGGTGATCTCGTACTTCGCGCCGAGGTTCTCGGCGGTCATCGCCATCGGGCTCTGGCAATACGAGTCGGTGAGCGCCTCCCACAGCGAGTCCTCGAGCTTGGGCGCCTTTCCGAAGGCGAAGCCCTTTCGGCTGCCGCGCAGGACGTGAGGCGCCTGCGACATGTTCTCGGTGCCGCCGACGAGCACGCACTCGGCCTCGCCGAGGATGAGCTGCTCGGCGCCCGTGATGACCGCTTGAAAGCCCGATCCGCACAGGCGGTTGAGCGTGAGCGCTGGCGTCTCGATGGGCAGGCCGCTCTTCAATCCCACGTGGCGCGCGCAGTAGATCGCGTCCGCCGAGGTCTGCTGGACGTTGCCGACGATCACGTGGCCGACGTCCGTCTGGAGGTCGACGCGCGCGTCCGCGAGCGCAGCCTTGGCGGCGTGGACCGCGAGGTCGTTGGCGTTGATGGCTTCGAGCGCTCCGCCCATGGTTCCGAAGGCGGTGCGGCGTGCGGCGAGGATGACGATTTCGGGACGAGACATGACGTGTGTGGCTCCTTTGTGCGCCGCCAGCGCGGCGCGAGACGATGACGACCGCGCCGGGGGCGCTCAGAAATCGACGGCGCAGTGCGAGAGCACGACGGTGCTTCCGTCGCTGTTCGGGGCGGCGGGCGCGTCCGCGCGGCCCTTGACGCTGGTGCGCGCGAAGACGCGAGCGCCCTCGATCCAGCCCTCGGTGAGCAGGGTTTCTCCAGGCCAAACCGGCTTGCTGAAGCGACCCTGAATGGACTTCACCTTCGATGAATCTCCGTTCAGTCCTCGCTGGACCACGGCGCGGGTCATGTAGCCAAACGTCGCGAGGCCGTGGAGGATGGGGCGCCCCTCGAAGCGCTCGACCAGCGGAAACGACGGGTCCGCGTGGAGCGGATTGACGTCGCCCGAGAGGCGATAGAGCAGCGCCTGCTCGGGCAGCGTGCGCTCTTCGACCGCGAAATCCGGCGCGCGCGAAGGGGGGCTCGGCTTGCTCTCGGTGGGGCGATCGCCGGTGTTGGTCCCGCTCACGCCGAGGAAGATGATCCCCCAGAACGTCTCGCACACGAGCTCGCCCGTCTCCGCGTCGCGCGACGCCGTGCGAACGACGGTCTGGGTCATGCGCTTCATGTCGTAGAGCCCGTCGACCGTGGCGGTCGTGTGCAGCGTGGCCTTCGGCGCGAACGGCTTGTGCAGCGTCACGCGCTGCGTGCCGTGGACGACCTTGTCCATGGGGCCGTTGATGCGCTCGATCGCTCTCATCACCGGCTCGAACGCAGGGATCACCGCGAACGAAGGCAGCACCTTCGGTCCGCGCCCCTCGTAGAGGTAGTCGAGCTCGTCGACCTTCGCGCCGACGCCCAGCGCGTAGAGCGCGGCGTCCTTCCACGAGTACGAGAAGGTGAAGGGCTCGGTCTCTTTGCCCACGGCGTCCAGCGTGAATGTCATCGCGCTGTCTGGTCGCACACGGGCCCGGGACCGGTCAACGCCCCGCGTACAGCCACAGGAGCCGGGCGCACGCGGCGAGCACCAGCGCCGCGGCGAACGCGACCGCCCCGCGATCCTCGCGGGCGACGTCGCGGCTCTCGCGCACGAGAAAGACCACGAAGAGACCGATGAACGGAAGCGCGGGCAGGGGTTTTCTGAGGAGCACCGCGACGACCCCCGCCGCGGCGAGGCCGAGCGAGACGGCGATGGTCGTGCGAGCGAGCGAGAGCGAGTGTCGTCGCGCCGCGGACAGGTAGAGCGCCGCGAAGATCACGTCTGCAAATCCGAGCATGGGCTCCATCGCGCGCGAGGGCGCGATCGGGGCGCTCGCGGCGAGGATGCGCAGCCAGGCGGGGTCTGGCGCCGTCGCGAGGGCGCGGGTGGGGCCTTCGGGGGCGAGGGCGCTCCAGAGATCTACCGCGGTCGAGACCAGGGCGACGGGCAACAAGTGTCCGCGGTGCGGAACGCGGCTTCCGACGACGGCCCCGACGGTGGTCGCGGTCAACAAGATCGCCGCTGTCGATCCGAGCCCGCCGAGCACGTCGCGCGCCGATCCTCCGCGCGACCCGAGCGCGAAGAAGAAAGACAGCGCCCCGAGCGCTGTGCCCACGGCGATCGCGGGCACAGCGCGCCTGGCGCTCGCTCCGAGCGAGGCGAGCACGGCCCCGCGCGCCGCGAGCGCGACGGCCACGATCACCGCGCTGTACGCCAACGCGAGCGAAGCGAGCATCGGCGGCGCGATTTTCGGCGCGATCAGCGCGAGCGTCGCGAGGGGCGCGAGCGCCGCCGCGGCGAGCAGCGCGGGTCGATCACGGCGAAGCGCGGTCATCGTGTCGCGACGTCGGGCACGCAGTCCATCGCGCTACGACGCCCGGGAGCCACCGCGTGCCCGCGCAGCGCGCCGCCTTGCGCTTCGAGCACGAGCGCGCCGCTCGTGAATCGGGAGATCTCCGGCGGGCGCATGGCTGAAAGCGTCCCTGTTCCGGCGGTGACGCGGCGGACGCACACGCCAGAGGAGCCGAACTCGACCGTGGATTGAACGCCGTCTTCGCCGCGCAAGAGCCGCACTCCTGTGAGCGCGAGGCCCGCGCGCACAGCGGCGTTGTGGTCGTTGGCGGAGCTGACCAAGAACGGGGTGTTCGGGCGTCGCTCTGTTCCGCACGGCTGGAGTCGGAGCGGCGCGGGGCCGAGCGAGCGAGGCTCGTCCGCGGCGCTGCGGTAGAACAAGAGCTCGCGCGAGCCCGTGCGCAGCACGACGACGCCCGTGTTGGTCCCGTCGAAGCCGAGACCGCGAAAGCGTTGCTCGCGTTGCGTCCACGCGAAGCTGCGAAGCTCTCGGACTGTCCCTCGCTCGTCCGCGCGAAGCACGAGGTCGATCCGCAGCTCGTTGGTCGCGGAGGACGGCGTCGAGTTGGTGGTGGGCGGCGCCTCGTCGAGGGGCCCTGTGCTCAATCGGACGGCGAACGAGCCGTCAGGCAACGGCGCGAACTCTGCGATGCGCGGCGTCGAATCGAGAGAGAGCGGCGCGGCGACCTGCCTCGGGCTGAGCCAGCTTCTCGGCGCCTGGTTGGGCGCGAACGCCACGAGGTCGCACTGTCTCGGGCGCGCTGCGCCGCCGTAGGTCGTTCTAAAAGAGCAGCGCTCGACGATGGAGAGCCCGCGCGAGACGAAGCGCGGCGCGTACGCCCACTGACTCGCGTACCAGCCGGGAGGAGTGTCGAGCGCGGGGAGCGCGCCTCGGCTCGCTGCACGAAACGCTCCGCGCGCGTCGTGACCGCCCCACTCCCACTGCTGCGTGCGAGGCTGCTCTCTCAGCCAACCGCCCTCGCCGAACCACGTGCTCTCGGCGCCTTCGAGGTCGTTTGCCGGCGCGCAGCGCGTCGTGCCGAACTCGATCTCGCGCGCGGGGGCGCGTACTTGAATTCGTGCGCTAGATTCATTTTGCGTCTCGAAAGGCTGCGCGCGAGGCGACCCGTGCACGACGACCGGCGGCTCTCCGATGAGGCCGTCGCTCGTCCAGACGAGCCGATCAGCGATCGTGCACGCGTGCGGGCTGCACCGGACGCGCACCTCGCCCTCGCCTGCCTCTGCAGGGATGGCGATGCCCTGCGGATCGCCGCGAAGCGGCAGGGCGAGGGGGCGCCAGCTCTGACCTCCGTCGTCCGTGCTCCACACGCGGTCGAGGCGCTCTCCGACCGCGAGGCCTCGGCGCGCGTCGGCCATGGCGACGTCCTTGGCGCCCTGCGGGAGCGCGCGGATCGCGAGGTCGCCGTCGATCGCGCCGATCGCGAGCGCCGCGGTGTCTTCGATCGAGGCGCGGCCATAGAACGTTCCGTCCTGCGCGAACGCTCCGAAGTCGAGCCTCGCTCTCGGGTCGTTGCGTCGCGGCGGGCGCGCGGTGTCCGGCGTCGCCGAGTTGCTCTGCACGCGAAGCGGACCAGGAACGCTCTGCTCGAACACCCCCTGCGCGACGCGATACACGACGTGATCGCCCCACGCGGCGACGAAGGTGGCGCGCCGCTCGACCTCGACGTTGCTCCAGCGCCCTCCTTCGAAGCGACACCAGTGCTGCTGCGTCGTGCGCACGCTGCTGTCGCAGGGCGAAAACATCCAGAGCGACCTGCCGTCCGACGAAGAAGCCAGCGGCGTGTAGTAGTTGATCGCGGTGGGGGCGGTGAGATTGCTCCACGGACCGATCCCGTCGCCGGCGAACAGCTGCGGGCGGTAGTACGAGCTGTCGCGGCAGAACGCGACGAGCCGATTGGCCCAAGGAAAATAACGGCACCAGGTCGACGGCGGCTCGATGTGCACCGGCGCCTGACCGGCGGCCGCGACCCACAAATCGTCCTGGCTGTACCCAGCGGCGCGCTGGTAGGCGCCGAATCGATCGTTGGGCGGGCGATAGCCGCTCGCGCTGTTTGCGTAGTACACGCGATCCGGAGGCAGCACGATCGACGGCCTCGCGACGAGCGACGCGCGCGCGCCGGGGCCCTCGATGATCGCCGCGCTCTCGATGGCCGTCGCGTCGGTGACGCTTCGCTCCGCGCCGGGCGCCAGCCCGCTGAAGGGCGTCGCCGCGCCGCTCGCCTCGACGCGCAAGAGGCCATCGGCCGCGCGCACGATGAACGCGTCGGTCTCGGGCAACACCGCGAACACGCCGCGGCCCTGCAGGTCGACGATGTCCCACCGCTCGCCGCCGTCGATCGACCGATACAGCCGGCCCGGAGAAGAGATGATCAGCCCGAAGCGCTCGTTGACGAAGCCCGCGTGGATGAGTGAGGACTGCGCGGGGGCGCTCCACCGGCGCACGCCGTCGGCAGAGCCGAACCAGAGCGCGCCGCTGTCGTCGGAGGCCGCGATGCGCCCTGTGCTAACGAAATCGCTCGCGATCCGCGCGCCTTCGGTGCTCCCGACGCGCTCGAGCGGCGCTGTGAAGTAGGGCGCGCGAAAGAGCGCCCCGTCGCGGCTCACGAAGAGCCAGCTGTCGCGGCTTCGCACGCTCGACGCGATCCCCCCGAGGACCATGTCTGGCGACCACGAATACGAGCCGTTGCGCTGGCGAACTCTCAGCCCGCCGATCGTGACATACAACGTCCCATCGGACTCGATCCCCACGCGCTTCGCGGTGGCAGCGCGGGCCGACTCGAGCAGAAACGCCCGCCACGGTCCGCGTGACGCCGCGCTCGCCGCCGTGGCTTGCAGCGTGTTGGCTGCGCTGCTCGCGGTGAGCGCGATCAGGGCGGCGCTGCGCGTCGGTGCGCTCGCGTCGCGTCGAGACCCGAGGGCTCCGCCGTCCGCGCTGTTGAGCGAGCGAAACACGTTGGTCGCCGTGGTCGCGCGCGGCGACGCGGCGGGGCGCGCCGCGCAAGCAGAGACCAAGCACGCCGATAGCGCTGCGATCACGCGATGCTTCGAGCTCACGAGGCGACAGAGAGATATAGCAGCGCTGGTCCTGCTTGGCGACACGCGAGCGTTCATCGCGGGCTGCACCGATCGCGCACCGTCGCTCGTCCGGCGACAAACGTCGCTTCGAGCGTCGCGACGCCGTCTCGTCCGAGCGCGGGGCGCACGACGAGCGCCGCGTCGAGCGCGCGCTGCAACGCCGAAGGGCGATC
Organism: Deltaproteobacteria bacterium Ga0077539; assembly: GCA_001465015.1. Taxonomy (GTDB): domain Bacteria; phylum Myxococcota_A; class Polyangia; order Polyangiales. The sequence continues at coordinate 6,415 of LNEO01000293.1, forward strand.
GTCGACCGGGTCGACGCGCAGCTCTTCGAAGCAGGCCACTTCGCTCGAGAGCGACCATCGCGCGCGGGCTCCGAGCTCGATCGGCGCGGCCCGGCCCCGGGCGTAGACAAAGGGCGTCCACCCGCGCTCACTCGTGACGATCCAGGGATGCGAAGGGCGCGGGGGCTGCGCGGCTGCGCACGGGCCGGACTCGGGGCCGAAGCGCGCTCCGAGCTCGCGACCGTCGCGCTGCGCAGAGACCGAGAAGAAGCGCAGCGCCCCGCGCGGGTCGACCGCGGCGATCCCGGCCTCTCGACCGTCCCACGCGAGGCCGCGCAGCGGCCACTGCCACGGCGCCCATGCGTACACGCGCGAGCCTGTGAGCTGACCCCTCGCGTCGAACACGAGCACCGCGTCTGCGCCCTCTGCGTGCTCGACGCTGTCTGTGTCTACGGTGGGCTCGGGGCGCGTGATCCAGGCCGCGAAGCCTCCGTCGTCGAGCGCCTCGACCGCGTGGAGTCGGCCCGTCCAGCGCTCGCCCGAGAGCCAGTCGCCCACGACGCCGAGCGCTCGGATCGGCTGTCGGTCGCGGGCGAAGGCGAGCTCGCACGGCGCGTCGCTGGCGCCCAGCGTCACGTTGGCGGCGCAGCGCTCGATCACTGCAAACGAGCGCGTCGCGAGGCGCAATCGCACGATGGGGGGCGGCGGATTGACCGCGACCGGCGCGGTCGGTGCGGTCGCGATGCTCGAGGCGAGCGGCGAGAGCTGCGTGAACGTCGAGGCTCCTCCGAGGACCCTTTCGCCGTCGAGCGCGGTCCACCGGGCTCGGGCGCGAGCGCCGTCGACGTCGAGCGTGAGCCAACCGCGCGAGCCTGGGCTGCCGAACACGTCGCTCGAAGCTTGCGCTCGCGGCGCGGCGCTCGACCGCGGGCGCCCGAAGAACGCCGCCCGTGGATCGCGTGAGGGCGCGGCGCCGCAGAACCACACCTGCTCGGGCGGGCGCATTTGGGCGCGCGGCTCGCTCGTCGGGCGGGGGCTTCGCTGCTGGGTGTCCTCGTCGGAGACCGCCGTCGCTGCGCGGAGCGGCGGCGCTGCGAGCCAGCTTCGCCGCGCGAACACGAGCCCGTCGCCGAGGTCGCACGCGACAGGTCCGCACGCGGTCGCCGCGCTCGCTGCGGCGCCGAGCCACCGCGCTCGCCGCTCGCGCGCCCGGCGGTCGAGCTCGTCGGGCGCCGAGGAGACCCCGTCGATTCCTGGCGACACGGGCGTCCATCGCTCGCCGCGATCCGAGCTCTCCCAGAGGCGCAGCGGCGCGTAGCCGACGGCGATCACCCGCGATGCGTCGACGACGACGATTCGCTCTGCTCCGACGGGGAGCGCGTTGATCACCGGCGATCGGCCGGGCTCGAGCCGCACGAAGCGCCGCTGCGCGCCGCGCAGCACGGTGGCCACGATCGCGCCGTCGGGCGCCAGGGTCGCGTCGCTCGAAGCCAACGACGCGGGAAGCTCGACGCTCGAGTCTCGAGACAGCTCGGTCACGAGCAGGGGCTCGAGCGAGGCTCGCTCGTCGATCGAGCGATCGCGGCGAAAGAGCACGCGACCTGCGGCGATCGCGATCACGTGTCCGCCCCCTTCGACCTCGCGCGTTCGGGGCGAGTGGTGACCGTCGAGGACGCACCATTGGGTCGGCTCATCGAGGGAGGGCGAGGGGCGATGACCGCGGGGGTGTGCGCTCTCGAGCTCGTCGCACCCTCCGTCGATCACGACGCCCGAGCCGTCGCTGGCGATGTGCACGCGCGAGGGATCGATGGCGGCGAGCGCGCGCGTCGCGGCGCGGCCCAGCGGTTCGAACCCGCGCGCGCTCGAGACGAAATAGCGCGCGCGCGGGTCGTCGCTCGTGTCGTCCGGGAGGCACTCGACGATCACGCGGTCGCCGAACGGGTGCAGCGCGGGATGGTCGCACGGCGCCTCGACGCGCGAGGCGCCGCGGTCCGCAGGAACGAGCACGATCTCGGCGGTGTTCGCGTCGACGAGCGCGAGCGTTCCGTCGCGCAGCAGCGTGGCTCCGAGGGAGAGCGCGAGGGCGCGACCTCGGCTCGGCTCGAAGAGCGCTGCCCTTGCGAACGCGGCGCTCGCAACGGTGCGGGACGAACGCGCGGAAACGAGCGGCGCTTGCCGCACCTGCGCCGGGCGACTGGCGTCCGGGCCGAGCTCGAGCCATCCCTGCGCGGTGCGCACGACGAGGCTCGCGCCGCCGATCTCCATCGAGAGCGCGGCGTCTTCGTTGCTGGGCGTCCTCGCGAGCCGTCGCCGTCGAAACGATCGCCCGCCGTCGGTGGTCTCGAGCACGCGCCCAGGAGCCTCGAGGACGAACCCGCGCTCGGCGTCGGCGAAGGCCGCAGAGATCACAGGCTCTTCGAGGACTTCGGGGGCGCGCCGCAGCCCGTCCTTGTCGGCGAAGAAGAGCGTTCGATCGCGGCCAAAGAGCGCGAGGGCTCCGAACGACCGAGGCGCGATCGGCTGCAGGCGCATCGCGCTCTCTCGGGCGAGGCGCTCGAGCGGGCCGTCGAAGCTCCGCGACACCCACGCCGCGCCGTCCTCGGTGACAAACAGCCACGCGGTGTCCGTTCGCCCGGGCTCCAAGGGAGCAGCCGCCGCGATCGGCGCGCGCACCGGCTCGCCGACGATCGAGAGCTCGCCGTTGTCTGCCTTCGCGCGAAGCCCGCCGAACACCCAGCGATCGACCCCGTCCGCGCCGTCGATCCACCGCGCCACGCTGCTCGTGTCCACGAGCGAGACGGCGATCACCGACCAGGCCGCGGCGCTTGTTGCGGACGCGTCGCGGGCTTCGCTCTCGCGATCGAGCAGCGATCGGGCCCCGCGCGGATCGGTCACCGCGCCGCGCGTCGCGCCGTTGCCCGCTGCGCACGAGAGCGCAGCGCACGTCGCGACAGAGAGCGCCGCGCGCGCCATCGCGCTCGCGCGGCGTCGAACGAGATCGCCACGAGCAGCGCGATCCAGTCGAGCCCGAGCGGCGAGGTGATCGCGCGGTGCATCGAGCATCGCGAGAAATACAGCAGCTTCGCCGCCGTCTGGCGACTCGCTCGAACCACCTACCGTCGATCTTGCACGATGCGTGCCCGTGTCGGGGCGGGTAGGGCGGGTGTTTTCGAGAAATTCCACGCGGTCGGAGCGGGCGACAGGTCTCTTCGAGTGTCCCCCCGGGTATCGCTACGAGAGTACCCCCGGGTATTCATCGAACACCACTGCGTGATGATCATCGGGACGAAGTTGGGCACCAACGCTGACTCGCGCGATGGATCGATCGAACAACACCACACACAAGAATCAATCACGAAGCGCTAAACCATCCGCATAGAGACGCTAGCTCGATGACTCTACCCGTCTTGCTAGAATCGATGCCAGTCGTTGATCATTCTGATGCGTACTATTGATACGATGAATTCACTCTATGATATGGTCCTATACAGTGCCTTTGATCAGCATCGATTACCTGGAGGGTATAGGACCTATACCCCGTGGATCACGATGAAAATATCTCTTAAAAACAACTGGTTCACAGGTCATAGTCAACGAAACTAGAGGTCATTCGATGGCGACGAACAAGAAGAGCAGTCGACGGGCAACTCAGTCCAAGGTGACTTCTTCGCGCACCAAGCGAAGCACCGCGAAGAGTCGTACGCCCGCCAAGAAGAAGACCGGCGCGAAGCGTGCGTCTGCGCCGTCGTCTGGCGCTCGATCGAAAGAGAAGCGCACCGTCGTGCCGCCATCGCTCACCACGGCCGCTCGTCGAAAGCTGCTCAAGCCGAAGGATCAGTTCGTCGAGGTCGTCGAGAAGACGGCGCGAGCGCTGAGGGCTCGCAGAGAGATGAAGGTTCCCAACGTGACGGCGGCGAAGCTCGAGTCGCTCACGGCCAAGGCTGTACGCGCTGCGAAGCGAGAGGCCATCATGCGAGAGCAGTTCGAGAAGAAGATCCGACCGCTCTCGGACGGAAGGCTCCTCGCCGAAGACGCCGCGTACCGCGCCCTGCTCGACGTGTACGCAGCGGTGAAGCTGTACACTCGCTCGAGCCCCGCGATCGGTGAGGAGTTCGCGTTTCTCACCGAGCACCTGACGTTTTCGCGCGAGCGACCCGAACCTGCGCCGGCGCCCGCCCCCGAACCGACCCCACAGCCGTGACGACCGAACGCACGGGCGAGCTCTGGCGGGTCTTCGTGGCGACCGAGCGCGACGCGCCCGAGCCCGCGACGGTCCGAACGATGGGCGCCTCGCTGTTCAACCTCGCGGTCGAGCGCGCCAGCGTCACAGTCGACGGCGCGTTCGTCGTCACCGTGCTCGACGGGCAGACGCTCTGCACCGTGAACGGGCTCAGCGTCGCCAAGGCGAGCGCCCACGAAGACTGGTCCGCCGCGGACTCAGCGCTCGCCGCGATGGGCGGCGCAGGAATGGACGTCCTCGTCGCGCGCGCCACCCGCGTATGGAGGCTCTCGTGCGAGCGCGAAGACCGCCTCGGGCGACGGGCGGCTGCGATCGTCGCCGGCGTGCTCGCGCAGTGCGAGCTCGGTCCCGCGTTGCTGCCCGATGGCTCGAAGCTCGTCGGCATCCGAGGCGTGCGTCAGTGGCTCGACCGGCTCGCTTGAGCGCGCCCGTCGATTCGTTCGTGTGTGATTCCCCCCCCTTGGGACTACGTCGGCGCGCCGGGAGCCCCGGCTCGCTCGCGCGCGCGGTTCAGCGCGGGATGAAGCGGAGCATGCTCGGCGAAGCCGCCGTTCCGCCGCCGACCGAACGGGCCATTCCGCCCATCATGCCGGTGTCCGTGCCGTCGATCAGGTACGTCTGCCCGCGGGTGCGCTGAATGTTCTGCAGGCCGATCGTGGCCTCGCTTCCCGTGTGGCGCGTGGCCGTCATGCTGGTCGAGGTCATCGAGCAGTAGTGGTACTCGACGAAGCCCGAGCCCTCGACGAGCTTGAGCTGAAAGCGCAGCGTCTCCGTGGTGCTGCCGAGGAACTTCAGGGAGTTCCACTCGATCACGAAGCGGCGCGACGGCGCGACGCCGATCGTGGCGAAGCGGACGACCGCCATCGGGCGCTCGGTCGTGTCGACCTCTTGATCGTCCCAGAACACAGCGAGCGATCCCGCCGGCGCGCTCGCCGAGGGGAGCGCGGTGTTGGAGAACGACGACGAAGGCGTCCCCATCGCGCTCGTGTAGAGCTGCGCGAGGCCGTTGGTGTTGGCGCTGAAGTGCGTGACGCGGTTCATCGCGTCGCCGAAGTACGGGAAGGTGAAGCCCATCGGCAGCGCCGTGACGGGCGAGGTCGCGTCGTCACCAGTGATCATGAGCGACGTCGCGCCCATGGACAGGTCCTCGCAGGTCGCAGCGGCGATCGGCGTGACGGTGTATGCAGGCGTCGCGTCGGCGAACGCCAGGTCGAGGTCGAACGCTCCGCGCGTCATGCCATCATCCGAGCCGAGCTCGACGATGAACGAGCGCGGGGCGGCGTCCATGTTGGTCCAGGAGACGGACTCGTCTTCTCCCTGAAAGCCGATGTTGGCCGAAGCCACGCAGGTGTTGGTCGGGCAGTCCGCGCGAACGCGAAGCACCGGGTCGGCGTTGTCCGAGAACGTGCGCGCCGTGAGCGTCGCGCGCGACATCGCGGGGACGGTCACTGAGTAGTAGAGCACTGGGCCCGTCGAGCCCGAGAGGCACATCGCGCTCGAGAGCGTGGTCGAGCCCGACTGCAGCTGCGACAACGTCGCGCCCGCGGTCAGCGCGCGCGCCGTCGCGCAGGTCGTGTTGGTGGGGGCCGCGGCCAGGAGCTGCGCGTCTACCGTGAACGAGCCTTGATCGCGGTCCGTGGTCGAGCCGACGGCGAAGTTCACCGTCTGATCGGCCATCGTGGTGTTGACGTACATCAACGTCTCGGGCGCGCCTGCGCCGGCGTTGTTGACGAAGTCCGAGCACGTCGTCGGCATGCATCCGGTAAACGTGCGGATCGACGGGTTGAACGTCATCGAGCTCGGCGTGACCGTGAAGCGCGCGGCGCGGCCGGCAGGCACGACGGCCGAGTAGTAGACGAGCTGTCCGCCCGACGTTCCCGTCGCGCACGTGAACGTGCTGCGCTGCTCGGTGGCGCCGACGCTCGTCCCCGCGATGCCCATGGCGGGAAGCGTGAGCATCTGCGCGGTGGCGCACGTCGCGTTCATCGGGACTGGCGGCAGGGGCGCGGTTGTTCCTGTCAGCGTGAAGGTGCCGCCGTTGACCGTCGTCGAGGATCCGACGGACACGAACACGGTGCGCGCGGCCGCCATGCGGTTCTCGAAGAGCACTCGCGTCGGGCTGCCGGCCATCGGCGCCGAGCCGGTCGCCAGGCAGGTCGCCGCGGTCATGCAGTCAGAAAACACGCGGACGAACGGCGACCACGCGGGCATGCCCGTGGGCGTCGCGGTGATCGTCGCGAGGCTGTTGGCCGGGATCGTGAGCGAGTAGAAGAGCTGCGATCCGCTGTTGAACGAGCTGCAGGTGGTCATCGGCACCGCGCCTGCGTTGGTGTTGCCCATGCGGGTCATGCCCGTGAGCACCTCGGCCGCAGCGCAGTCACCGTTAGCGGCGGGCGTCGGGAGCGTCTCGTTCATCGCGGCGAGCGAGAACGCTCCGCCGTTGCTCGCAGAGGACGAGCCGACGGACACGAGCACCGTGCGAGCCATCGCCGAGCGGTTGTCGAACACCGCGGTCGAGGGCATTCCGCTCGACGTGCTGGCGGTCGCGAGGCAGGTGGCCGCGGTCATGCAGTCCGCGAACACGCGGACGAACGGCGCCCACGCGGGCATGCCCGACGGAGTGGCCGTGATGCGCGTTCGCGTGTTGGCCGGGATGGTGAGCGAGTAGAAGAGCTGCGGCCCGCTGTTGAACGAGCTGCACGTCGTCATCGGCTGCGCTCCGCCGTTGGTGTTGCCCATGCGGGTCATGCCCGTGAGCACCTCGGGCGCCGCGCAATCGGAGTTGGGCGCGATGGTAAAGGTCTGCAGCGTGAGCGTCACGGCGCCGCCGGTCGCGTCCGCAGCGGCGCCGAACTCGTCGATGACGACGAAGTAGTCGCCTGGGTCGAGGACCGTGCGGATGACGGGGTTGAGGCCATCCGTGTCGTCGTTGCAGGCGAGCTCGCCGACCGTCGTCGCGCAGTTGCGGCGGAGGGCCATCGTGAGGTCGGTGCCGGACACCATGGTCGTGGCGCGAAGGATCACGCCTGTGCGCGCGGTGAGCGAGAGCCGGTAGATGCGCTCGGAGCCGCCGGTGTTGGAGACGCAGCTGCTCGAGGGGCTCATCCCGCCGGTGCCCATGGGGTTGAGCATGGTGTTGACGGTGGTGGTCATCCCAGCCGCGGGGAGCATGAGCGTGCCATCCACGGTGAGGCCACAGCCCGGAGCGGCGTCGAGGCCCGTGTCCGTGCGGACGTCCACGGGGACACCGGAGTCGGCGCGCGCGTCCACGCCGGTGTCTGGCGGCGATGGGACGTCCATCGGAGCCGGCGTGTCCATCGGATCGGGGACGTCGGTGGGGGTGGGGACGTCCGTGGGAGTGGGGACGTCGTCGGGCGGGTTGGGGACGTCGTTGGGCGGATTGGGGCGATCCGCCGTGGTGACGTCGTTGGGACGCGTGTCAGCGACACTCGTGTCCGTGGCGACGTCGGGATTGGGCAGTGGAGTGGGGCTACACGCGGCGACGCTGAGCGCGGCCATCATCGTGAGCCATCCGCGGCTAGGCATTCTCATGATCGATTGAAATTCCTCTCACAAAATGAACAGAGATAGGCGTTCGTGACGACCGGGTGACCGGCCCGAAACGGGCGCATGATGCCCCGTTGCGCTGCCTGTGCAAGTGGCAGCCAACCCTCCCAGTCATTCACGCCGCGCGTCGATTCGAGCGCGCGGCGGCCGGTCCCCCATCGTCCCGACTTCGGTGTCTCAGCGCGGAACGAACAGGTAGCGCGTCCCGGCTGTGGCTGCGGTTGCGTCTTCGTGTGCGACGCCGAGGCTGCGCGACGACGACAAGTTTTGCAGCCCGATCGTCGCGCTCCCGCCGGTGGCCCGAGTGGAGCCCGAGGCAGAGCAGTAATGGAACTCGATCAGGTTCGAGCCTTCGAGGAGCTTGATCTGGAAGCGCATTCGATCCGTGCTCGCGGGGTGCGGGCCCACGTTGAACCACTCGAGCACGAAGCGCCGGGATCCCATGACGCCGAGCGTCGCGTGCCTGAACACGGCGGGCGGGTCGACTCGAAGATCGTCCCACAGGATGGCCATCATTCCGGGCTCGCCAGCGGGCGTGGTCAAGCTGCTGTTGCTGAGCGAGTCCGATGGGAACCCGCTCGCGTCACGGAAGAGCTGGGCGAAGCCGTTTGTCGTCGCGCCCCAGTGCGTCACCGCGTCTCCAAAGTAGGTGAAGGGAAAGGGGAGCGGCTCGGGTCGAGGCATCGCGACGTCGTCGCCGGTCAGCGACGGAACGACAGTGCCCGCCGTGAGGTCGTCGCACACCGCGCCCATCGTGCGCGTGACCATGTACGGATCCGGCGGAAAATCCAGGGCGATCGAGAACGCGCCGGTCTCGTTGGTGGCCGTTCCGCCGATGGCGATCGTGTACATCTGCGCCGTCGCGCCGCTGTTGCGCCAGGTGGCCTCTTCGATCAGTCCCGCCGCGGCGGCGCCCTGATACGCAGTGCAGGTCGTGGGCGAGCACGTTTGAAACACGCGGATCGTCGGGTTGAACGTGCCCGTCGGCGTCACTCGAACGCGCGCCGTCGTCCCAGCGGGAACGGTCGCCGTGTAATACAGCAGCGGGCTTCCGGTCGCGGTCGTCGCGCAGGAGAACGTCGTGCGTCGCTCGATCGCGGCGCCCGTGTCTTGCATCGTGATCGGCGTGCCTGGAGCGATCACCGTCGCGGTCCCGCACGTCGCGTTGGTGGGCACCGTGACGAATCGCACGGACACGTCGGTCACGCCTGCCGTCGTCGGAGTGCGGCTGCCGAGCGTCACGATGTAATCGCGCGCAGCCATCGTCGGGTTGGTGATGATGACCTGTTCGTCTGTTCCGCCGAAGCCGCTGTTCGAGCTGGCGAGGCAGCCCATGGACGCGCAGGTGTCGGTCAAGCGAAGCACAGGGTCCACCGAGGTCGAGAGCGGCGTGGCCGTCACGATCGCGGTCTGCCCCGCAGGGACGCTGAGCGAGTAGTAGAGCACGTTGCCCGTCGCCGTCGGCTCGCAGGTCGAGATCGTGTTGGGCATCGTCGCGCCCGCCTGGTTTTGCACCAGCGCCGGAAGCATCGGCGAGAGCGGCCTCGGCGTCGCGCACGAGGTGTTGGTCGGCATCGCCGAGGTGAGGTTGAACGAGACGTCGAACTGCCCGGTCTCGCCAGTACCCGCGCCGCCGACAGCGACGAGATAGGTCTGATCCATCGCGGCGGTGTTGGAGATCGCCTGGACCTCCGCGGCCCCTGCGGCGAACGAGTTGCGGTAGTTCACGCAAGACGTGGACGTGCAGGTCGCCATCACGCGGATGGTCGGATCGAACATCCCGCGCGGCGTCACGCGAAACACTCCCGCGCGGCTGGCGGGGATCGTGACCTGGTAATAGAGCAGCGGCCCGCCGGAGGGCGAGCTCAGCGAGCAGAACGTCGCGCGCCTTTCGAGCGCCGTGCCCGAGTCCTGCATCATGACGCTGTCGCCGTTGGAGAGCACCCGCGGCATCGAGCAGTTGGCGTTGGGCGCGAGGGTCGTGAAGCGCACGGTGAGGTCGAAGACGCCTGCCGACGTTGGCGTGCGGCTTCCGAGCGTCACGATGTAATCCCGAGCTGCGCCCGAGCCGTTGGTGACGAAGACCTCTTCTTGCCCGCCGCCGAAGCCGACGTTGGCGCTCGCGAGGCACCCGATCGACGCGCAGGTGTCGGTCACGCGAAGCACCGCGTCCGCGCTGGTCGAGTACGGCGTCGCGCGGAGGATCGCGGTCTGTCCGGCGGGGATGTTGACCGAGTAGTAGAGGACGTTTCCTGTCGCAGTTGGCTCGCAGGTGGTCAGCGTGTTGGGAGAGCTCGCGCTGCTCTGATCCTGAGCGAGCGCTGGTGTGGTCGGGGTCAACGCTCGCGGAGACGCGCAGGCGGTGTTCGTCGGCATCGCTGGCAGCAGCCGTGCATCGAGGTCGAAGCGTCCCGTCGCGCCGATGCTCACGCTGCCGACGGCGATGATCACTTCTTGATCCATCGCGGTCGCGTTGCGGTAGCTCGCCTGCTCGACGACGCCCGCTGAAAACGAGTTGCGGTACGTGCCGCAGGTGGTGGGCGAGCACCCGGCGAACAGTCGAATCGAGGGGTCGAACGTCGCTTCGGGCGTGACCGTCGCGGTCATCGTGCGACCGGCGGGGACGTTCATGCGGTAGTATCCGAGCGTCCCGCCGGAGCCTCCGAGGGTCTGGCAGTTGAAAGTCGTGCGGGTCTCGAACGTGCCGACCGTGCTCTCTCCGGTGAGCATCGAGACGGGGCCCACCATGGGGGCGCTCGCGCACACTGCGTTCATGGGGACGGGCGGCAGCATCATGAGCGTGTCCGTCAGCGTGAACGCGCCGCCCGTGCCGAGCTCGAACGAGCCCATCGACACGATGAACGTGCGCGCGACGGCGCTGCGGTTCTCGACGGTCGTGCTCGCGGGTATGCCGTCCGAGAGACCTGCGGCGACTGCGCTACACGTCGTGGTCATGCAGTCGTCGCGAACACGCAGATAGGGACGCCACGGGGGCGCGCCGAGCGGCGTTCCGGTGATGGTCGAGCGGGTGTTGGGCGGCAGGGTGTACGAGAAGAACACCTCGGGGCCCGTGGCGGTGGTGGGGTTGCACGAGCGATCGGCCGTTCCTCCGCTGTTGATGCTGCCGGCTGCGGGCGTTCCGGCCATCCAAGCCGTCGCGCCTGCGCAGGTGCCCGAGGGAACCTCTGCGGGAGCAGACACCGTGAGCGTGTAGGCGCCGCCGCGGGCGCTCGCCGCGGAGAACGCGGTCTCCTCGGCGACGACGAAGTACGTCCCTGGATCGAGCGTCGCGCGAAACGCCGCGCCGTTTCCCGGGCCCGATTCGAGGTCGCACGCGAGCTCTCCGAGCGACGAGTTGCATGCGCGACGCAGCGCCAACATCGGATTGGCGAGCGATCCAACGTCCGAGGTCAACACGAACTGGAGCGTCGTTCGCGTGGTGATCGTCAGCGGATAGATGTGATCGGTCCCGAAGCCCGCCGTCGTACAGCTGTAGCTCGGGATCGAGCTGCCCACGCCACCAGCGAGGAACATGTTGGTGATCACCGTGGGAGCGCCGGGCATCGGGACGGTGATCGCCGGACGGGTAGGCAATCCACAGCCCGATGCGCCGTCGACCGTCGGCACATCCAGCGGCGGCGTCGGCACGTCAGGTGTGTCGATCGGCGGAGTCGGAACGTCGGCGACGTCCATGGGCGGGGTCGGCACATCGACGACGTCCATCGGCGGGGTCGGCACATCGGCCACGTCCACAGAGACGCCAGTGTCTTCGATGACCCCCGTGTCGATTCGGGTGTCCGACGTCGCGACGTCTGGGCGATCCGAAGCGTTTACATCGGATGAGTCTATCCGTTGAACGTCCGTCGGCGGAAGCGTGGTCGGGCTGCACGCAGCCACGAGGGCCACGAGGGATAGCCCCGAACTCAGTCTGAAGCGCATGGGACGAGCCTTTCGCAAGGAGCGCGGTCTGTGAGGATTATATCCTCAGTAAGACCACCATTCCTCGGGCCGAAACGCAAACGACCTCCGGCTCACATTGCGGATCGGTCGCCCAAGCGCAGGGGCGGGTCAGTGCCAGGCGGCCGCAGGCTTGACGGGCTGGTTGGTGCGGTCGTGCTCGGCGAGCAGCTCCTGCGACACCGCGGTGCAGGCCGTGCACGAAGGAAAGCCCGAGCCGTGCTCGCAGTAGAGCACCTTGGCGGTCGCGGCGTCCCCTTCGAACTCGGGCGGATCGATGTGTCTTCCGCACGCGATGCAGTGGATGTGCTGGTCGGCCGCGGGTTTGACCACGCCCTTGAGCGCCTTCTTCTCGGACCTGGTGAGTCGCTTCTCTCGCTTCATGGCTTCGTTGGAGCCCGAAGAGATACCGCAAACGCGGGTCCGGCGGGAGTCTCGCCAATCGCGACGGACACGAGAAGGTGTGGTTCAGCGCGAGGGAGCCTCGACAGTAACGCGCGAAGGAGCGCTCCTGCGCCCGCCCACCACCGCGACGACGGTGTGTTCGCCGATGGTCGCGGTCCAGCGATCGCCGTCGATGCGCGCTCCGTCCACCTCCCACGCGTCCGCGCGGACCTCTGCGCCGTCGAGCGTGGCTCTGAACACCGGGCGCACGGCTCCGCGCGAGGCGTCGAGCAGCCAACGCGCGCCGTCGCGAGGCTCGCGGACGACGAGCGCGCCCTGCGTCGCGTCGATGGCGCGCGAAGCTCTCGAGACGCCGGGGCGCTGCGCGCGCGCGGCCCACGCGCGCAGGCGAGCGGGCGGGACCCAGTCGCCGTGCTCGTCGTGCTGCTCGCATCGCGCCGTGGGAACCGTCCCCGCGGCGAATCGTTCGACCACGGGGTGAAGGCAGTGAACGCCTGGCCGCAGCCCGGACCAGGGGCACACGTCAGCGGTCACGGGCTCGGGCGCTCTGCGCGCGTACACGGGAAGCCCGAGCGACTGGGCGCGCTCGTGCGCGGCAGCGGCGATGCGCACCGCGGCTGGAGCAGCCGCGCGAAAGCCGCTGACCTCGGCCATCGCGCGCCCGCCTGGGTCGCCCATCCAGAGCACGACCGTCACGCGGTCGGTGGCCACGGCGCACCAGGCGTCGCGCCAGTTGGCGCTGGTGCCTGTTTTCAAGGCGAACGAGAGCCCTGGCGCGAGGGTCTCGAGCGAGTCTCCGAAGCCCTCGCGGCGCGCGGTGCGGTCGCTGAGCACGTCCCACGCGACGCGCGCGTGCGACCCGTGCATCACGCGCTCGCCTGCGACCGAGCCGCCGACGAGCGCAAAGGACAGAGGCGCGCGCGTTCCCCATCGGGCGAGCGTTGCGTACGCCTGCGCGAGCTCGGTGCCGCGGACGCCGACGCCGCCGAGCACGAGCGCTCCGCCGTGGTGCTCACCCGTGCGAACGCCGTCGAACCCGAGGGCGCGCAGCCGATTGGCGAGCGGCTCTTGTCCCACGCGCCTCGCGACGTCGAGCGCCGCGAGGTTGAGCGACGCCGAAAGGGCGGTCCGAGCGCTCACCGGGCCGCGCTCGGCGTTGTCGTAGTCGCGGGCCTCGAAGTGCTCGCCGCGCGCGCCGGTCATCGCGACGTTGACGTCGTCGAGCATCGTGGCTGCGGTGCCTCCGCGCTCGAAGAAGAGCTCGTAGGCGAAGGGCTTGAGCGTCGATCCGGGCTGCCGCTCGGCGTCGAGCAGGTCGATCGCGCCGCCGTCGCTCTCTGCGTCGATCGCTCCGACGTAGGCCAGCACCTCGCCGGTCGCGTTGGACACGACGATCGCGGCGGCGTTGCGGGCTCCGCGCGAGCTCATGGTGAGCCACTGCGCGCGCAAGAGCGTCTCGGTTTGCCGCTGCGTCGTGAGGTCCAGCGACGTTCGCACGATCGACCGGGACTCGCGGCGAATGGTGCCCGCGCGCACGCCCGCGAGCACGCGGTCGACGAAGCGCGGCGCGGCCCAGGGGCGGCCCGAGACCGTCGCGATCGTCGGCTCGTTGGCGAGCGCCTCGCGGTGCTGCCGATCGTCGATGAGCGAGAGCGCGCGCATGCGGCCGAGCACCCACGCGCGACGCTCGTTGGCGCGCCGCGGGTTGCGCCGCGGATCGAGCGCGCTCGGCGCCCGAGGAATCGACGCGAGCAGCGCCGCTTCGCTGAGCGAGAGCGTGTCGAGCGAGTGCCCGAAGTAGCTCTCGCACGCGCGCGCCACGCCCTCGATGCCGTCGCCGTACGGCAGGCGGTTGAGGTACTGCTCCAGGATCTCTTCTTTGGACATCGCGCGCTCGATGCTCATGGCGCGCAGCGCCTCGGCGCCCTTCGAGAAGGCGCCGAGGGGCCGTCCGTACACGAGCTTGACGAGCTGCTGCGTGATCGTCGAGCCGCCCGAGCGGCGGCGGCCGGGCATCACGTTGTCGAACACGGCCCGCGCGAGCGCGCGACGATCGACCCCGTCGTGCCGATAGAACCGCGCGTCTTCTGCGGCGAGGATGGCCTGAACCATCACCGAGGGGATTTCGCCGAAGCGCGCCCACCGTCGGTCGGCCCCGTCGGCGCGGGCGAGCCTGAGCGCGAGCCCCGAGCGATCGACGACCGCGAACGAGTCCGAGGGAGGAACGAACCGCCCCTGCTCGACCATCGCCCCCGAGCGGACGACGACTCCCGTGATCGCCCACGCGGCGCACAGGGCGCCGAGCGAGCATCCGAGGATCTTCTTCGATCGTTTCATGGGGGCTTTCGTGGCTGTCTCGTGGGCGCGCCGGGTGCTTTGAAAACGTGTGTCGTCAGCGATCGACGACGATGCTCATGGCCGCAGAGCGCGCGACCCACTGCGGGTCGTGCTGCGCGCGGATCTCCGAGGGCAGGAGCAGGAAGGTCCCGGGGACCGTCGCGCGGACGGCGTAGGTGAACTCGAGCAGCCCAGCGCCGGCGCGGTCTGCGAAGAACCGCGCCTCGCCGTGATCGAGCGCCCTGTGCGAGAGGTACGAGAGCGAGCGGGACGCGTGAAACCCGCGAGGATCGACCACTTCGTCCTCTGTCGATCCGCCGAGGATCGCGTCGAGCGAGGCGCGGGGCGTCGTGTCGAGGCCGCGGTCGACCGCGTCGAATCCGCCGCCGATCGGGTCGCGAACGAGCGCTCCGGGGGCCAGGTCGCGCTCGGAGAAGATGAACAAGCGTACGCGGAGGAGCTCGCCAGCGCGCACGTGGCCGTCGGGCGCGACGCGCTCGCCGTTCTCGCGCTCGATGACACGGTGCAGCGCCGCGACGCGGCCGCGAGCCTCGTTGTCCTCCGTCGAGAGGGCGCGGATCCAGCGACCGTCCAGCGCGAAGAACGCGTCTTCGCCTCCGTCGATCACGAGCTGGTGTCGGCCGCGCAGCACGCGGTCGACGGGGAGCGCGAAGATCCTCGCCCGCTGCGGGCCTTCGCCGCTGGGACGGGACTCGGCGATGACCGTGCCGTCGAGCGTGACCCGCGCGCTGGGGAGGGCGCGATCGGTGAAGCGTCGGGCGAGCGAAGAGAGGGCGACGAGGGCGTGGGCGTTGTCGTGCGTTCCGCTCCAGGCGCCGCTGTCGCGACGACGAAGGAGGTAGGACGCGAGGCGTCGCGCCTCGTCGCCGCCCGGCAAGAGCTCAGCGGCGACGCGAACCAGCGCCGCGAGCGAGCGAGTCGAGCTCTCGTACCAGCGGCCTGCGCTGTACAGCGTCGGGGCGACGGAGGAGGCCTGCGCGAGCGTCATTCCGCTGCTGTTTGCGCGGGCGCGAGCTTCGTTGGCCTCCGCGCGCGCCGCTGCGTCGAGGCTCGAGAGCAGCCGACGGCACGCCTCGCGGGCGAGGGTCTCGCGTCGTCGGTCGTTGGCGGGCATCGCGAGCGCGAGCTGCGCGGCGCCGAAGGCCGAGAGCGTCTCCTTCTGGTCGTAGAGGGCTGAGACGCGGGTGGCGAGGGATTTTCCTGCGCGGACCAATACGCGCGCGGCGTACGCGGCGACGTCGTTGCGCGAGGCGCTCTCGTAGTCGACGAGCGATCCGTTGGTGAGCAGCGACTGCACGTGCGTCTCTGCGCGCTCGACGGCTCCGGTCGGGAGCCTCCATCCCGCGGCGCGCGCGGCGACGAGCGCGTCGAGCGCGTACACGCTGCCGTACATCCACGGCTCGTCGGCGGAGCTCCACTGGCCGAAGCCGCCCGAGTAGACCTGCAGCGCGACGAGGCGCTCGGCCGCGCTTTCTCCACGGCGACGAGCGTCCGCGGCGCGCGCGGGGTCCGTCGCCATCGACGCGTACGCGACGAGTCCGAGCACGCGCGACGCGAGCGCCTCGACGTTCTGGTACGGAGACTCATCGAGCATGTCTGCCGCGGCCTCCATTCCCACGAACGGGTGCGGCGCGACGGTCACCGTGAAGCGCGCTCCTCGCTGGACGGCTCCCGGCGGAACCTCGAGCTCGATCGTGCGCGCGCTGTCGATCGAACCTGCCATGAACGAGCGCTGCGGGATCCCGCGGGCGCGCACCGCGACGGTCACGTCCCGCGCGTCGGTGGCTCCCTGCGCGATCGCCTCGAAGCGAACGTCCATGCGCTCGGCGCCCACGGTCGCCTCGATCGGGAAGCTCACGCGCGAGTCTCCGCCGGCTTCGAGCCTGACGTTCTCTGCGCGCACTTCGCGACCGCCGACGAGGGCGCGGACGCGGACGTCGACCGGCGCGGTGCCCGGGTTGTGCACGAACGTCACGGCGTCGAAGCGGTCACCCTCGACCACCGCGGTCGGCATCGTCGGACGAAGCACCGCGGGCAGCGTCGCCGTGAGCTGCGCCGAAGCGCCTCCTGTGCGCGCGGCGGAGTCGTTGACCACGGCGAGGACGCGGTATTGCGTCGGGCGTCGCGGGAGCCGGACGCGGGCGCGGGCGACTCCGTCGACACCTGTATTCAAGTGCGGCAGCCACAAGGGCGTCGGCTCGAACCGCTCGCGCTCGTCGCGCATCGCGCGCTCGCCGTCCTCCGAGCCGTCGCCGCTCGCCGCTGGCAGCGCCGGGATCTCGAGCCGCGAGACGAGCGAACGACGCAGGTCATCGAGCACGAACCTCGGCGAGCGCCTGGGAAAGAACTGGTCTCCGGGCCTGGGCGTCTCGTAGCTCGAGAGCCTGAGCGTCCCTTCGTCGACGACGTAGAGGGCGACCTCGGCGCGCACTCCGCGGCCGTCGGCGTTGCGCACGGAGACCTCGATGGGGACCTCGTCGCCGGGGCGCGCGGTCTGCGTGGGAAGCGTGATCCCGACGTTGAGCGCGGCGACGCGGGGACGAACGCGGAGCTCGGTCACGCCGAGGCGCAGGTCGGGCGCCTCGAGGTCGACGCCCGCGCCCGGCTCGCCGGTCCGGGGACGGACGAGCGAGACGTGCACGAACGCGTTGGGAACCATCGCAGGCGTGAGCTCGAACTCGAAGATGTTGCCGCCGCCGCGGACGCGTCGTCGCTCGGTGTGCAGCACGCCTTCGCGCGCCACGACGACGAGCGCTTCGGCGTCGGCCCACGGCGACTCGAAGGCCACGCTCGCCCGCTCTCCGACCGCGTAGCTTGATTGTGTGGGTGTAACAGCGATGGGCGCGCCGGGCGCGTCGCGGTTCATGTGTTCGCCGGGGGCCGCGACGTACACGGTCTGCGACGCGATCGACTGGCGGTTGTTGGCGTCGACGAACCTCGCCTCGAGGCGATAGACGCCGGGCTCGACCGGTTGAAAGCGGCAGTGGACCGGCTCGCGCTCGGACTGGAGCTGGCACCGGGCGACCTCGCGCTCGTCGCGGGTGCGACGGGCCTGGAAGCGACCCTCGCTCTCGCCGCGGTTGACCCACTCGTAGTACGAGTCCCAGCCCTCGCGCACGATGGTGGCCTGCACCGACTGGCCGGCGATGGGCGTTCCGCCGTGGTCGATCACGATGGCTTCGACGTCGAGGGGCGCGCCGGGGCCGAGCCACGCGGGGGCGCGCTTGACGCCCACTTCGTAGGTCGCTGGGTAGACCGTGAATTCGCGGCGCGCGGCGGTGCTCTGACCCGAGGCGTCTTGCACCTCGGTCTCGAGGGTGAAGCGCTGGCGCGTCGGGACGTTCATCGTGGTGCGGGTCTGGATCGGCGCGATTCCGTCCTGACCGAGCTCGACCTCGCCGCTCGCCGCGAGGCTCGCGCGGGAGTCCGCGTTGACGGGGGCAAACGCAAACGTGCGCGCCCACGGCATGGGGTAGTCGGTGTCGAGCGCGCGTCGCAGCGTCCATCGCGCGGTCGCGCGCGCGGCGGGAGCGCCGAAGAGATAGCGAGACTCCACGCGAACGGCGAGCGGCTCGTCGTGGTGTGGCGCCTCGGGAACATCGCGAAGGTCCACGCGCATCGTCGGCGGTCGAAACTCGGCGACCGTCACATGGTGCGATCCGAGCTCGCGAGAGGCGTCGCGAGGCTTGCTCACGGCGACGCGCCACTGACCGGCCATCGCGCTCGGGGGCAGGGCGAAGGTGGTGTCGACCGTTCCCCACGCGTTGGTGCGGACGGTGCGTTCGGCGACGGGGCTGTTGTCCGCGGGGTTGATCAGGCTGACGCGGACTTGTTGCCGGGCGAAGGCGCGCACCTCTTCGGGGTTGCACGGCGCCGTTGGGCTCGCGGTCGCGGTTGCGGTCGCGGTCGCGTTGCGCGGGCGCGGCGGGCACACGGTGGGCTGACGGATGACGGCTTTGACGTGCAGCGAGTCCCCTGGGCGATACGCGCCGCGATCGGTGAACACCGCGGCGATCGGCTGACCGTCGCTCGACTGCGCGGCGCCTTGCGCGAGCCCGAGCGTCGAAGGCGTCACGCTCGAGCGAGGGTCGAGCGAGAGCACCGCGCGGTCGTCACCGGTCCGCGCCGAGAGCGCGAGGGGAACATCCACGACGCTGATCCCCTCGGGCGCAGCGATCCACAACAGGCCGTTCTCGTCGGTGCGAGCCGACGCGCTCGTGCGCATCGAGCTGCCGTTGGCCCACGCGAGGGTCACTTCGGCGTTGGCCACAGGGCGCCCAGTGGCGATCGAGCTCACCCACGCGAGGACGCCCTGAGGAAGCACGCGCGCGCTGAGGCCCAGGTCGGTGTGCTGCACGATCGCGCGCTGGGCAAACGCGCTGTTGTTCGCGCCAGCGGGCTGAAAGGCGATCGCGGCGATCGAGCTCGTGCGCCCGTCGGCGCTCGAGACGAAGCGAAACGAGCCGGGCCCTGCGCGGTTGGGCCTCGACGTCGGCGCGAGCGGCGCCAGGGCGACCGTCTGCGAAGAGGCCCACGCGTCCGGGGCGCGATCGAGCGCGAACGCCAGCTCTCTTCCCGGCTCGAGCGCGAGGTACCGGAGCGCGCCTCGGCCCACGTTGACGGCGGTGAACGGGAGCGTGGCCACGCCCGCTCGCTCGTACACTTGAACGCCCTCGCGAACTTGAATACTGGGGCTCTTGCCGCTCGAGCGCACGGCGAGCGCTTGCGTCCGTTGCAGGGGCGTTCCGTCGCTGTCTCGCAGGCCCTCGACGCGGACCTCGTACACCTGATCGGGCGCCCACTCTCCCGTAATCGTGAGGCTGTGATTGGCGAGGGTGACGCGTTGATTGGCGAGGGGCGGGTTGCAGCGAACGACCGGCGTCGCGTTGGCGTCGAGCGTGCTCGTGGCGAACAGCCGCAGGGCGTCTTCGATGTCGACGATGCTGTCGACCGCTCCCTGGTGCGAGCAGCCGTCGGCGGACTCGGCGCCTTCGGGGCAGTCGATGCCTTCGATGCGGGGGCGCGGACGGAGCTCGACGACGAGCTCGGTCGGGCCGCGGGTGCCGTACTCGCCTTCGCCGTCGTCGTAGGGAGCGACGAGGTTGGGAGACAAGAGCATGGCGATGCGCGCGCCTGGCTCGAGCGTGCGGTCGAGTCTCACGTCGATGCCGAAGTTTCCGCGCGGGTCGCGGGGGCGCGGAGCGAGCGAAAACCGCAGCGCGCGCTGGGCGCCGCCCGACTCGTAGGTGACCATTTGCGACGAGACCGTGTTGAGGTCGGGCGGACCCGAGAACACCAGTCGCAGCGGCTCACCTGGCAGCACCCTGCGCGGCGTGAGGTCCGTCAGCGCCATCGCGCCTCCCGCGAACACCACGACGCGCTCTTCGGGCGCTTCTTCGAAGCCCTCGCCCGCGAGCGAGCGAACCCTGTCCGAGAAGACGATCTTGCTCTCGTTGGTGCGAGTAAACGCTTCGGGCGCGGGCTCGAACGCCAGGGTGCTGCGCGAGACCCAGCGAAAGGTCCCCTGCACGGGCGGGTCGAAGCTCACGGGGGACGCGTCGTCTCCCTCGGTTCCGAGCGCGCGATTGACCTGCGCCGAGCGAACCATCACGCGGTTGAAGCGGATGCGCACGGATCCGCCGCGAATCACGCGGGACGAGCCGGCGGAAGGCTCGAGCAACGAGAGGTTGTCTGGCACGTCGCGCGCGAGCAACGGCGCGAGCGGCGCGGCGACGGGCAGCGACGCGGTCGCGAGCGGAAAGCGGTTTCCCGGGTCGAGCAGCTCCGGCGGCGCCTCGAGGTTGTTGGGGCTGCGCAGCGCGCGCACGCCGAGCACCGTTGCCGAAATCGCTGCGGCGGCGAGGAGGTAGCGATTTCGCTTCGACTTCGCCGGGCCGGCGTCGCCGGGAGCCGCGCCCTGACCCGATGCTTCATCGGCGGATTGGCGGTCGGCGGGCGCGCGGTACGGGGGCGCGGAGGTGCTCGGCGAGGCCGAAGAGTCGGGCGTCGAGCTCTCTGTTGGGGTGCTCACAGTGCGCTTGGTCCTTTCGGCGGGTGCGACGACGGATGGCGGGGTCGGCGAACGCGCTCGGTGCCGACGAGAGCAAGGCCGAGGCCGTTCGGTCCGCAGGGGGATCTGTTGAGGTTCGTGCGCGAGTGTACGCGTTGCGTCGTGGCTTGCTGGACACGTGAGAGTGGCCCGTAGGACACACCTGCCCCTTCAGAGGGGCGTCCGAGGCCGCGAGGCAGGGGGAGGTTGGCAGAAACTTCTCGACCCCTTGTGAGACGGGCTACAACCAAGAGCCATGAGCATCGCGGTCGGACCCGATACGTTCGTGACGATCCAATACGACCTTCGAGACGGTCGGGGCAATCTGCTCGAGTCCACGGAAGATCCCGCGGAGTTCGTGTGGGGCTACGACACGCTCTTGCCCGCGCTCGAGTCCGCGCTCGAGGGCATGACGCGCGGCGAGGTGGTCAACCTCTCGCTCGAGCCCGAGGACGCCTACGGAACCCGGGACGAAGAGGGAGTCTTCGCCGTCGCGAAGGACGAGTTTCCCACGGACGCCCCGCTCGAAGAGGGCAACGAGTACTCCGCGGAAGGCGAGGATGGGACCGTGCTCACGATGCGCGTCGTCGAGATCCACGACGAGCACGTGATGGTGGACACGAACCATCCCCTGGCGGGCGAGCGGCTGAACTTTCAGGTGCGGGTGCTCGACGTGCGTCGCGCGACGGACGACGAGATCCTCGCGGCCCGCGCAGAATCCAGCGAGGTCGGCGAGCAATTCGCCGGGGCGACCGAGGGTCTTCCGTCCTGATTGACGCGATGGTGGGTTGCCAAAGGGGGGACTGAATGCGTATTCAGCGCGGGTCGTCCCTTCACGAACGACACGCGTAGTGACTGAAAAACATTTGGTGTTTCAGTTACTTACCGCGTGCAGGCCCCACATAGTTGAAGCGTTGGATTCAGGCTACCCCTGGTAGTTCAAGTAAAGCTGGATCGTTTGGGGACGACGTTATAGCGACGGATCGGCCATGTTCTTGCTGGCCCGCATGGGCACTGATAAATCTCGAACTCGGGCACGAGAGTCGGGACCTCCCAATTTTCGACCCTCCTCCAAGCGGCGCGTCCGCGGAGGACCTCGGTCATCAGCCATGCTGGATGGAGCCGGGGCATCGTTCGAGGAGCCCCGAATGGATCTGCCACAAGGTGTAGCTGCAAACGTCCCGACCCCGAGGGTCGTGCCGTTTTCGATCTCCGAGAGGCGGATCGACCCTGACGCGGCCAAGGTGGTTCGTCGGCTCACGCGGTACGGCTACCAGGCGTTTCTGGTCGGCGGCTGCGTGCGCGACCTGCTGCTCGGGCGAACGCCGAAGGACTTCGACGTGGCCACGAGCGCGCGGCCAAACGACGTGAAGGCGCTCTTTCGCAATTGCCGCATCATTGGCCGGCGATTTCGGCTCGCGCACGTCCTGTTTGGCGGCTCGAAGGTGATCGAGGTCGCGACCTTTCGCCGCGATCCCAACCTCGAGATCGAGACCAGCGAGTGGACCGAAGAGGAGGGCGAGGGTTCTGCGACCCGCGTCCAGACCCGCGCCAGGAGCCGGGACGAGGACCTCTTGATCGTGCGCGACAACGTGTTCGGCGACCCGCACGAAGACGCGGTTCGCCGGGATTTCACGATGAACGCGCTCTTTTACGACATCGATCGCCAGGAGATCGTCGACTATGTCGGCGGTCTCGACGAGATCGAGCGCAGAGTCATCCGCACGATCGGCGAACCCGAGGTGCGATTTCGCGAAGATCCCGTGCGAATTTTGCGGGCGATCAAGTTCGCCGCGCGGCTCGACCTGGGAATCGAGCCAGATGTCTACGACGCGATGATCGTTCATCGCGAAGAGCTGCTGCGGGCGGCGCGTCCGAGGCTGCTCGAAGAGATGTTTCGACTGCTGCGGGGCGGCGCGGCGCGGCGGTCCTTCTGGATCGCGTGGGAGACCGGGGTTTTGTCCGTTCTTTTGCCGGAGCTTTCGAGCTTTCTCGACGACGACTCGAAGTTTCGCACGCGGCTGTGGAAGCGCCTCGCGCTGGTCGACGCGCGGATCGCGTCGGGGATGAGCATTCCCGACCCGGTGCTCTTCGCGACGCTGCTGCAAGAGCCGGTCGAAGAGGCCATCGAGGGAGAGCGCGACGCGCTGATCGCCGTGGCCGACGCGCTCGAGGAGACCATCGAGCGACTGGCGGTTCCCAGGAAGCTGGTGGACCGGCTTCGATCGATTCTGGCCGCGCAAAAGCGGCTGCGCGCAGGAAAAGTCGGCTCGCTCGGGCGACGCGATTTCTTCTCGGACGCGGCGTACGCGTTTGGCCTCGACGCCGAGGCGCGGGGGACCGACCCCGATGAAATCCGCACCATCACCAGCGGTCGCGACTGGGTCGCGCGCGCGAAACCCAAGTCCGACCGACCAAACAGCGGAAAAGACGCATCCGATACTCGACCGGTTGCGACCCGCGTCCAGCCCGACACGATCGATTGAGCGCTCGACAGCGGCTCTGCCCTCGGTTGGCGAGCGGCGCAGTCTGCGAGTTCTTCACGTAATCGTTGAAGGATTCTTGTGGATTTTACCTCTTTGATTACAAGAGGTTGTGGGTCACCATCGCGAACGCATCATCGCGAGAACGGCTCAACCATTGAAGTAATGGATGAAGGGTCGACTCAGGATATCTGAGTCTTCATCTGCGACGTGATGATGCCATCGCGACGGTTCGTCGGCGTCCGCGTCGGCGCAGGACCCGTCGGTCACACAGGGACGTCGATGCGCGCGAGGATGTCGCGCACGAGTCGTTCGCTCTGTTCGCGCTGGCCCGACGCGCCGAAGCGGCCGAGCGAGCCGTCGAGCCCTTCGAGCCGAATCCTGTGCGCGAGGACCGAGACGGCGCTGTCGGACACGTCGTCGGGGATCACGTAGCCGCGCCCGTTGACGATCGCTCTGGCGCACGCCGCTCGAAGAAACGCCTTGGCGCCGCGGGTGCTGACGCCCACAGAGACGTCTCCGTGCGAGCGCGTGGCGGCGACGATGGCGTGCAGGTAGTCGAGCGCCGCTGCCTCGACGTGGACGCGCTCGACCTCTCGCTGCGCGGCGAGCAGCTCTTCGAGCGAGACCGCGGCCTCGATCTCGTCCGCCTCGTCTTCTTTGCGAGAGAGCAAGAGTCGCTTCTCGACGTCAGCCGCGGGGTAGCCGATCGCAGTGCGCACCAGAAACCGGTCGAGCTGGCTGTCTGGAAGCGGGTAGGTCCCCGCGTTGTCGTCAGGGTTTTGCGTGGCGATGACGAAGAACGGCTCGTCCAGCGGACGCGTGACGCCGTCGACCGTCACCTGCCGCTCGCTCATCGCTTCGAGCAGCGCGGACTGCGTGCGCGGCGTGGCTCGGTTGAGCTCGTCGGCCAGAAGGACATTCGTGAAGATCGGGCCGGGCTTGAACTCGAAGCGGCGGTCGGTGCTGTTGAACACGCTCACGCCGAGCAGGTCCGACGGCATCAGGTCGCTCGTGCACTGGACGCGACGAAAGGTCGCTCCCACGGCGCGAGCGAGCGCCCTGGCCAGGGTGGTCTTTCCGACGCCCGGGACGTCTTCGACTAGCAAATGGCCTCGCGCGAGCGTCGTGACCACCGCGCGATCGATGACCTCTGGCTTGCCCGCGAGCGCCGTCGAGACCGCACGTCGCAAGCGCGCTGCGACGTCGACCGCGCGGGCCACGCTTTCGGTGAGCGCGGGAGCAGGTCGCGCAGGTTGGGCCATTCGTACCGGGGAGCCTACCGCAGAACGCGCCGGATTCCACCGGGCATCCTCCGTGTGCCCCTTCTATGACTCGGTCGCGGCGATGGGCAGCGTGACGGTGATCGCGATGCCGCCCTGCTCGATGGGGTCGGCGATGACCGTTCCTCCGTGGAGGCGGACGACCCCGCGGGCGACGTTGACGGCCAGCGAGAGGCCCGCGGGGGCGCGGGCGCCGGCGGGAGCGAAATCGAAGGGCTCGAACATGCCGCGGAGCGCCTCGCGAGAAGGGGTTGTTCCTCCGCCGCGGACCGTCAGGACGACGGTGTCACCCTCGCCGCGGACGCGCAGCACGACGTGTCCGTTTGTGCCCGAGCGCATGAGCGCGAACGCCGCGAACGCTCCGGCCGCGTGCGACAGGCGGTCTTCGTCGCCGAGCAAGTGGAGGCCCACCTCGCCCTCGATCGCGATGGCGTCCAGGCCGATCTTCACCCGAGAGCGCTCGACGGCCTCGGCGCGGGCGCGTTCGATCACGGTGTCGAGCGACGCGCGGGTGCGCTCGAGGGTCAACCGGTCTGCGTCGAGCCGCGCTTGATCGAGAAAATCACGCACGAGGCGCAAGAGCTCGTGCCCTCCGCGCCGAAGCGCGTCGAGGCTCTCGCGTTGCTCGTCGGTGATGGGACCCTCGGTTCCCGACAAGACGAGGTCCGCGAACCCGAGCACGGAGTTGAGCGGCGCCCGCAAATCGTGCGAGACGCTCGCGAGCACGAACGAGCGCACGCGGGCGGCCTCTCGCCGCGCGATGAGCGCGCGAGCGCGGTCTTCGTTCATGCGCAAGAGAGCAGCGGCGAGCGAGTCGAGCGCGAGGGCCATGTCGCGCACCTCGGGGACGCTCCTCGGGCGCGCGATGCGCATCGTCACCGAGCGCATGTCCTTGGCGCTGACCGAGTTCATTCGCTCCGCGGCGCTGGTCATGTCCGTCGCGGCGTCGCGGCCGACGCGCGCGCCGAGCTGCGAGGCCACCAGGACCGCGGCGAGCGACGCAAATAGTCCCCATCCCGGCAGCGTGGTGTGCGGCGCGTCCGGCCCGTGCACGAGCAGAGATCCCTGCGACGATCGACGGACCGTGAGCCCTGCGCGGCGCAGCGCTTCGGCAGCGGCCGTCACGCCGTCGTCCTCGGCGTCGGTGCGCAGAGAGACCGCGAGGATCTCGCTACCTTGCTCGCGAAGGGCGTCGTCGGTGTCGAACCGCAGCCGCTGCGTCCTGCTCTCGACGAGCAGCGCTCCTGCGAGCGTGGCGGCCGCCGCTGGCGCGGCGAACGCGAGCGCCAGGCGCGAGGCGAATCGATCGCGCGACGAGCGGGCGGGCAGCGCTTCGGTGTCGACCGCCAGGCGCACGGCCAGCGGCTGCACCGCCGCGCGCGCCAGCACATACCCGAGGGGAGCCGAGAGAAACGCGCACAACCCCGAGAGCACCCACAGCGCGGGCGCCACCGTCGCGTGCACGCCTCGCAGCGGAACGACGGACACGAGCACCACCGCGAGCGCGTACACCACGGCGGCGCGCGTCACGCTCTGCGGCGCGGCGTACACCGCGTCGGCGTCGGCGTCTTCGGCGCGATCCGGCGCGGACGCTGCGCGCTCGAGCGACAGGCGCAAGGAGAGCGATGGGAGCGCGACGACGACCGCGAGGACCGCTCCCGAGGCGAGCGCGTAGAGCACAGCGCTCGAGCCCACCGCCGAGAGCGGCGCGACGAGCCTCGCGAGCGTGGCGAACGCGAAGGACGACAAGGCGCCAGTCACGAGCGCGGCCAACATCAACCGAGCGAAGGGAGAACGCGCGCTCTGCTCGTCGCGGAGCTCGACCTCGGGCGTGGGCGCGAGCGAATCGCGAGCGAATTCTGGGGCGGAATCCGTGCGGCGGCGAGGCCGGCG
>LNEO01000294.1 GCA_001465015.1 Deltaproteobacteria bacterium Ga0077539
CCACCCATCTTTTCATTGGGTCCGCTGCCTCGCCGCTGAAAATCCAGCGCATTCGAGGCAAGTGATGAATGATGAGAGCTCGCTGCCGCGCCGCCGCTGTCGTCCCTCGCTGCCGCGCCGAGGCTGTCGTCGTATGGGAGTAGATGCACCCATCGCCGTTCAACCATCGCCGTTCAACCATCGCCCGTCGTTCGTGCCGAACGGCCTCGCGACGGCGCTGCAGGACACTTCGAAACGCGCGGTCCGCGCGGTACGTTCGCGGATCGATGGACGAAGTCGACCCGATCGCTCGCGCGCGTCGCGCAGCGCGCACCGCCGCGGTGGGCGCGCTGGTGGCGAGCTCCTTTGGCTGGCTGCTGGCGCGAGAGAAGGTCGTTTCGGCCGAGCGCCGACGGGCGCTGCGTCAGCGGCACTTTCGGCGGTTTCTTCAGCGCTCGCTCGAGATCTTTTCGGTGACCGTCGTTCAAGACGGAGAGGCGGCTCCGAGCGACCAGGGTCGCATCATCGTGAGCAACCACCGTTCGGGGCTCGACATCCCGCTGCTGGGCTCGCGCTTCGCGGGGGTGTTTCTCTCGCGCGCTGACCTCTCGCGCTGGCCGCTCATCGGCGAGGCGGCGCGGCACCTCGGGACGCTCTTTGTGGATCGAGCCGACACCAACTCGCGCGCCGGCGCGGTCAAATCCATGCGCACCGCGCTCAAAGAGCGGCAGACCGTGATCGTGTTTCCCGAGGGGACCACGTATCCGGGCGACGACATTCGCCCGTTTCAGCCTGGGGCGTTCGTCGCGGCGAAGGACCTGCCTGTCCTCGTTCAGTGCGTCGGCGTCGCCTACGAGCCCGCGGCGCAGTACGTCGAGAAGTCGTTTGGAGCGCACTTGTCCAAGGTCGCCGCGCTCCCGTCGGTGCGCTGCGCGATCGTCATCGGCGCGCCTCGCCCCATCGGCCAACCTCGCGAAGAGCCCGAGCGCACGAGGCAAGAGGTGATCGCCCTGGTCAAGCGCGCCCGCGCTCTACTCGATCGGTGAGGGGCTGAGAGTGCTCGCGTTGTTTCGATGGATCCTCCGCGCGCTGAAGGCGCTATTCTCTGGAAAATCCCAGAGAAAGAAGCTCCCTTCGCCCCGCCGCGAGCCCCGCGCAAAGTCCCCTCAGCCCCGGCGCGAGGCGACGCGCGACGAGCGGCCCTCGCGCGTCGCCAACGAAGACCGCGTGCGCGTCGAGTACAAGCCTTCGCTCGACGGCGAGCCAGACCCGGGTGAGGTCGTCTGGACCTGGGTCGCGTTCGAAGACGACCCTTCGCAGGGAAAAGACCGGCCCGTCTTGCTCATCGGCCGCCGCGCTGGATCGCTCGTCGGCGTCGCCCTCACGAGCAAGCGGCACGATCGCGTCCCGCAAGTCGAGCTCGGCGTCGGCCCGTGGGATCGCGAGCAACGGACCAGCTACGCGAAGGTGGATCGGCTCATCGACGTCGATGCGTCGCGCGTTCGACGAGAGGGCGCGGTGCTCGACAAGGCCGTGTTCGACCGTGTGATTCGCGCGGTGCGCGAGCTTCACGGCGCGATCATCGCGAAGAAGTGACGATCGACTCAGCGGTGCACGCGCTCGGCGTCTCCCGCGAGCAGCCGCTCGCCCACGCTCGGGCCGGCGCCGCCGTCGATGTGCACGGGCCACGATCGGTGCTCGCCGCGGAGGATCGCGGCCTCGATCGCGTCGAGCTCGGCGGCGACCGCGCGCTCCATCGACGCGAGCATGGAGTCCTCGTCGCTCTCTCGGTTGATCGGCGCGCCGACGCTCACCAGGGCCTCGGGCTTCTCGTGACGACCGAACTCGTAGCGCACCCCGATCGGAACGATCGCTGGCTCGACCTTCGCCGCCAGCGCCATGCGCGCCGCTCCTGGCTTGAACCCCAGCGGCCGCTCGAACACAGGTCGCTCTCGCCCCTGCGGAAACACAGTCACCAGCCGCTTCGGTCGATCGAGCAGCGCGCCGCCGTAGGCCACCGCGCGCGCGCCGTCGTCTTTGTCGCCGACCTCGACGCCAAACGCGCCGATCCATCCGAGCAGGGGCAGCGCGCGGAGGTTTCTGGCGTCCATCAGCGCAGACCCCTCGAATTTCAGGGTTCGAAAGCTGAGGTCGAACATCACCAGCGGGTCCCACCAGCTGGTGTGGTTCAGCACGATGAGCAACGGCCTCGTCGCGCCCGCTTCACGAAGCGCATCGAGCCCGCGGACGCGCACGGCAGAGAATCGCTTGGCGAATCGCCGGCGCACGTGCCAGGCGAAGAACAGCTCGAACCATCGTCGTCGGTTGATCGGAATCACGGTCTACGCCTATAGCGGCTCCGCCTTCGGCTGGCGACACGCGGACTGAGACTCTCAGGATGTTTCCTAGGAGTGCGCTCGTTGCGTGTCTTCCTCCAACCTCGGCGCCGCTCGATGAGATGCCGGATCTGCGCGGTCGCTGCTGAATCCGCTCGAGAGTCGTGCCAGAGTCGCTCGCCGCATGCACCTCCGTATCTTACAAGCCGTACAGGCGACGGACGATTCGTCCCCGACATCGCGCCGCGGCGTGAGCGAAGAAGCGTCAGCCGCACCGGTGGGCACCCTGGCGCTCCTTCCCCCCGACGCGGGTGACGCGGTCCACGAGCGGCCCCGTCACCCAGTGAGCGCCGCCACGCTCGAGCGCGCTCGGGTGTTCGCCGAAGGGCTCTTCTCGGACGAGCGCGGCGCGCCCGACAGCGCGCGGATCGAGTGGCTCGTCCGCGACCTCGAAGACTTCCTCGGCCGCGCGGGAGGCAACGCGAGGCTGGTGCTCGGAGCGTGTCTCTTCGCGTGCAATATACTCGCACCACTATTCATACGACGCATTCCAACGCTGGCGGACCTCGATCCAGAGGCCCGGGCTCGCGCGCTCGAACGCGTCGAGCGAACGGCGCTAGGCCCCATCGCGCTCGCGCCCAAAGCCATCCTTTGCATGCTGTGGTTCGAGCACCCCGACACCCAACGAGAGACAGGGACCGAGCCCTCGTGCTTGCGCGGCTCTTCACCGTCGTCGCCATGAGAACGGAGTCCATGCAATGAAGGTGATCTCGGGACGCAGGTACGGCCGTCCGCTCGAGCTCGAGTGCGACACGGTGGTGGTCGGCTCTGGCTCCGGTGGAGCCCCGGTGGCCGCGACGCTGGCCGAAGCGGGAGAGCGCGTGATCGTTCTCGAAGAGGGGCCGCACGTCCCTGGGCCGCAGCACGGCGCGATGCGGCAGAGCGAGTCGGTTCGTCACGTGTGGCGCGACGGAGCGATGACGCTCGCCGTCGGCATCGGCGACTCTCCCTCGATCAACGTGACCGCCGGTCGCATGGTCGGAGGCTCGTCTCCGGTCACCGGCGGCGTGTGCTTTCGGGCACCCGAACACGTGCTCGACGAGTGGTCATCGTCGCTGGCGATCGACGACCTCCGCCCGTCGGAGATGCAGCGCTGGTTCGATCAGGTCGCGAGAGACATTCACATCGAAGACGTTCCGGTCGCGATGCGCTCGAAGAGCACCGCGCTGTTCATCCAGGGCGGCGAGTCGCTCGGGGTGAAGTTCGACTCGATGCAGCGCAACACCCATGATTGCAACGGCTGCGGGCGCTGCAATTTTGGCTGTCCGCACGGCGCCAAGCTCAGCGTCGACCGGACCTATCTCCCGCGCGCCGCGAGGGCCGGGGCCACCATCGTGTCGGACGCGATGGTCGATCGCGTCGAGCTCGAGGGCGACCGCGCCGTGGGCGTGAGCGGCTCGCTCCTCGACGGTGAGTACGGCGAAGGGCGCTCGGCGCTTCGCGTGCGCGCGCGCCGCGTCGTGCTGGCCGCAGGGGCGATGTACACGCCGACGATCCTTCGTCGCTCGGGCCTCGGCCGCCGCTCGGGCGCGCTGGGAAAGAACCTCACGCTCCACCCGAGCTTTCGCGTGATGGGCCGCTTCGAAGAGCCCGTGCGCGGATGGGAGGGCGCGCTGCAGAGCGCGTACACCAAGCACTATGAGCACGACGGGATGGTGCTCAACAGCGTGTTCATCCCCAGCGGTATCCTCGCGGCCACGATGCCGGGCTTCGGCGCAAGCCACAGGAGGCTGCGAGAGAGCATCGGCCACCTCGCGATCTTCGGCGCGATGATCCACGACGAGGGGGGCGGGGAGGTGTGGCGCGTTCCGTTTCGTCGCGAGCCGCTGCTTACGTACCGAATGTCCAAACGAGATCGAGCGCGGGTGCCGATCGTGCTCGAGCGCATGGCGAAGATCTTCTTCGCAGCGGGCGCCAAAGAAGTGTTCTTTCCGGTGTTCGGCATCGACGGCGTGACGCCGGACACGATGGACAAGCTCGATCTGGCCCGCTTTCACGGCCGCAAGCTCGAGTCCAGCTCGCAGCACCCGCTCGGGACGTGCCACATGGGCTCGTCCGCCGCGCACAGCGTCGTCGACCCGCACGGCCGCGTCTGGGATGCCGCCAACGTGTACGTCTCGGACGGGAGCATCTTGCCGACCAGCCTCGGCGTGAACCCGCAGTGGACCATCATGGCGATGTCGCTCCGAGTCGCCCACGCGCTCGCGGGCGGGTGACGTACGACGAGTCCAGAGAGAGCAGAGACACCGCCGGGCGCCTGGAGACGAGCCGTCCATGCGACGCGAGTTCTGTGCGGAAGAAATCCAGCACACGCTCGGGGGACGAAGGGTCATCGCTACCCACGATTGGTGTGGCAAATGAGCGCAGAGACTCACGGGGCGCTCGAAGGGAGAAGCGAGCAACGAGCAGCGGGCAGCGGGCAACGGGCAGCGGGCAGCGGGCAGCGGGCAGCGGGCACACTTGAAAAGAGGGGAGTCTCGCACGGGGTTAACAAACCCCGTGCTGGGCGCCGTTCGAAGACTCACGGCGAAAGGTGCGCTTCGCGCGACCACCGTCAGAGAGCGCAGCGACGGGCAGTGAGCAACGAGCAACGAGCAGC
>LNEO01000295.1 GCA_001465015.1 Deltaproteobacteria bacterium Ga0077539
GCGTGCCACCCATCTTTTCATTGGGTCCGCTGCTTCGCCACTGACAACGCTGCTACTTCGACGCAGGTGATGAATGATGAGAGCTCGCTGCCGCGCCGAGGCTGACGTCGCTCGCTGTCGCGGCCGTGATCGCTCACACCGAGCAATCGCAATCGATGAACGTCACGTTCGGATAGAACGGCGGCTCGTAGTCCGCGGGGTTGCCTGGGTCCCAGCTGCCCGGCGGGCTGCCGCTCTTGAAGACGTACTGGGTGGTGACGTTGGTGTTCGTCGAGCTCGGCCACGTGTAGGGCTGGAATCCCGCCTTCGCTTTGTTGCAGAGGTACCAGTACTCGCGATGGGCGTTGTTGCCGTGGTTGTAGACGATGACCTCGCCGACGGGTGAGCCGTTTTGCTTCATCTCGAAGTACCCGAAGTCGATCTGAAAGCTGGCGAGCTTTGTTTTCGCGCGAGCTGCGGTCTTGCCGCTCTTCTTGGCGCCCCCGCCGGCAGCCTTCGCTGCGGGCTTCGCTGCGGGCTTCGCTGCGGGCTTCGCAGCGGGCTTCGCTGCGGGCTTCGCAGCGGGCTTCGCTGCAGCCTTCGCAGCGGGCTTCGCAGCAGGCTTCGCCGCTGACTTCGCAGCCGGTTTCGCCGCGGGTTTTGCTGGGCTCTTCGTCTTCGCCGCAACCTTCGTCGCCTTTGCCTTCGCCATCGAATCGTCTACTCCTCGTCGCGTCTCTGGACGCGCGCGCATTGTAGAGGTGATCGGGCGAGCATCGACAAGCGGAAAGGGCGGGTGATCGCGGGCGATTCGTCGCTCGCCGCTCAGACCTTCGTGCGCTTGAGATAGCGTCCGGCTCCGCGCTCGACGCGCAGGTCGCCGTCCTTGAACTGGAGCCTGCCGTTGACGACCGTGTGCGTCACCCGGCCCTTCTGCTCGAAGCCCTCGAAGATGTTGCGATCGACGTTTTGTCGGTGCGTCTTGGCGGAGATGGTGCTGGTGCCAGTGGGGTCGTAGACGACCACGTCCGCGTCGGCTCCGACGGCGATGGCGCCCTTGCGGGGATAGAGCCCGAAGATCTTCGCGGGCTGCGTGCAGCACACGTCGACGAACTGCTGCGGCGTGATGCGGCCCGCGGCGACGCCGTAGGTCCACATGAGCGACATGCGGTTCTCGATGCCCGCGGCGCCGTTGGGGATCTTTCGAAAGTCGTCGCGCCCCATGATCTTTTGGTCGCTCTGGCGAAAGGGGCAGTGGTCCGTCGCGACGTGCTGGATGCTGCCGGTGGCCAGGGCGTTCCACAGGTAGTCCTGGTGACCCTTGGGGCGGATGGGCGGAGACATCACGTACGCCGCCCCCTCGAAGTCGGGCTTCTCGTAGACGCTGTCATCGAGCAACAGGTACTGCGGGCACGTCTCGACGAGCACCTTCTGTCCCTCTTGCCTCGCGCGATACACGGCGTCCATCGACTCTTTGCAGGTGAGGTGGACGATGTAGACGGGCTGTGCCTCGTGCGCGCCGGCCATGTGCCCGTTGCGCCCGTCGCTCGCCGCGCGAGCGAGCTGAATGACTCGGTTGGTGGCCTCTCCCTCGAGGTACGCGGGGCGAGACGCCGCGTGCCACTTCGGCTCTGTGAGCCCGCGCTCGGCGAGGCGCGTCTGCAGCGCGACGACCGCGTCGCCGTGCTCGCAGTGCGACGTCACGAGGGCGCCGAGCTTGTACGCGGTGTCGAGCACGCCCACCAATTCAACGTCGTCGACGCCGATCGCGCCTCGGTACGCCATGAAGATCTTGAACGACTGGATCCCGTCGTTGTGAAACACGTGCTCCATCTCGCTTCGGACCTGGTCTCCGAACCACGTGACGGCCATGTGAAACGCGTAGTCGCTGACGGCCTTCTTCGCGTTGTTCATCCAGAAGTCCCGCGCTTCGAGCAGGGACTGGTTTCGGCTGGGGATGATGAAATCAATGATCGTGGTGGTCCCGCCGGCGACGCCCGCGGCGGTGCCCGTATAGAAATCATCGGCGCTCACGGTGCCCATGAAGGGCAGCTCCATGTGCGTGTGCGCGTCGATTCCGCCGGGAAGCACGAACTGCCCCCGCGCGTCGATGACCTCGGCCCCAGCGGGCGCGTCGAGGTCTTTGCCCACGGCTTTGATCTGTCCGTCCTCACAGACGACGTCGGCCACGAATTGATCGACCGCGGTGAGCACGGTCCCGCCTTTGATGACGATTGCCATGGGAGCCCTCTTTCTAAACTGCCCCTCCGTCGAGCGTCGTACGTTGCTCGATCGGTTTCGGGGGGGTGGGTGGGGTGATTCGACTTGGTTTCTACAGCGCCCGTCGAAAGGTCGGGCGAGGCACCGAGCGTACAGAGCCCAGGCGCCAGCGCTCAACGGTCATCGGCATTGTTCGAGTTGACCGCCGTTGAGCAAGACCCTGACGCCGAGGAGCGCTCGCTCGCTGCAGCACGAGTCGAGGTGCGTCACGACGACGCGGTTGGTGCCAACGGTGAGATAGCGCTCGAGGCGCGCGGTCGTCCCGCCGGGAATGAACGCGAACGCGCCCGGATCGACGACGCCCATCGGGTTGGCGGCGTTGAAGATCGTGACCTTCGCCCCGTCGTCCACCGAGCGGATCGACACGGCGAACGACTGCACGCGAAAGCCGTCTGGGATCGAAAAGACCGTCTGAAAGTGCGTGAAGTCGCCGCCGTCGAGGCAGGTGCACGGCCGGTCGCAGAGCGTCGAGCGCTCGGCGAAATCAATGGAGAGCGCGGGGACGGCGGACCAGCCTGGCGCGTCTTCGGCG
Source organism: Deltaproteobacteria bacterium Ga0077539 (assembly GCA_001465015.1). GTDB lineage: Bacteria > Myxococcota_A > Polyangia > Polyangiales. The sequence continues at coordinate 2,792 of LNEO01000295.1, forward strand.
GGGATGCCCTCGAACGCGTACATCTCGCGGTCGCCGTTGAAGAAGAACCGTCGCCCGAAGCACAGCGGCGGGCCGCCTCGGTGGACCTGCCACGGCGACGCGCCTGCGCGAATGCAGACGGGGCAGCCTTCGTCGATGGCGCCGTCGCCGTTGTCGTCGACGCCGTTGTTGCAGACTTCGCGGGCGAGCGGATCGGTCACGACGTCTCTCATCGACGGCCGATCGTCTTCGGCGCCGCTGTCTCCGACGCGCAGGGGCGTCTTGGCGCCGCACGCGGCGAGGCACCCGACGATCGTGACGCACTGCAAAATCGAGGGACGTTCGAAGCGCATCAACGACGTTGATCGTAGTTGGTTTTCGCGGTCGATGCCGCTCGATCGAGGCCTGGACGTGCGCTTCGTAGAGGGGCCGCTCGATGAATGTCGTTGACACCATCGCGAGCGCCTCTCGATACTCACCCATCGCCCTTTCGCTGGGATTTCAGCGGACTCCATCGCTGTCTCGAACGAAGCGAAGGGCGAGGAGGGACCTCTCGCGATGCGATCTCTTCCTGTGCTCCCCCAACTGCCCGACGGACGGCTCGAGCAGGGTTTTCACGAATCGAAGCCCGCGTACAACGAAGCCGAGGCGGTCACCGAAGCCAACCGCTGCCTGTATTGCGTGGACGCGCCGTGCGTAAAGTCGTGCCCGACGGGCATCGATATCCCGAATTTCATCCGCAAGATCGCGACCGGCAACGTCAAGGGCGCGGCGCGGACGATCCTCGCCGAGAACATCCTCGGCTACTCGTGCGCGCGGGTCTGTCCCGTCGAGGTCTTGTGCGCGGGCGGCTGCGTCTACAACGCCTGGGGACGGCAGCCCATCGCGATCGGGAGACTCCAGCGCTTCGCGACGGAGACGACCCTCTCGGACGGCGGTCTTCGCAAGCTGTACGCCTCGAAGATCAAGCCTCGTACCGGCAAGCGCGTGGCGCTCGTCGGCGCAGGGCCGGCGAGCCTCGCGGCCGCGGCGCTCTTGGCGATGGAGGGTCACGAGAGCGTGATCTTCGAGCGAAAGCGCTACGCGGGCGGGCTCAACACGCTCGGCATCGCGCCGTACAAGCTCAAGGCCAACGACGCGATGAAGGAGATCGCCTGGATCTTCGAGCTCGGCGCGATCGAGCTGCGCGAGGGCGTCGAGGTCGTCTCGGGCGAGGCGGGCGAGGGGCAGGTGTCGTCCGCGGCGCTGTTGCGCGAGTTCGACGCGGTGTTCTTGGGGCTGGGGCTCGGGCCCGACAGCAAGCTCCACGCGAAGAACGAGGACGGCCCCGGCGTGTACGGCGCGGTCGACCTGATCGAGAAGATCAAGAGCGACCCGGCGCTGTCCCTGGCGGGCGTCACTCACGCCCTCGTGATCGGCGGCGGAAACACGGCGATCGACATCGCGCACGAGCTGGCGCTCTTGAATGTGGGTGACGTCGCGATGGTGTACCGCCGCGGGCGCGACGGGATGTCGGCGTACGCACACGAAATCGAGTACGGGATGAAGCACGGGGTTCGCGTGCTCACCGACCGCGTGCTGACCGAGGTGGTTCGCGACGGCGCGTCGAAGGTGACCCACGCGAAGCTCGCCCGCGCAGAGGGCGGCAAGGCCGTCGCCGGGACCGAAGAGACCGTTGCGTGCCAGCTGATCGCGATGGCGATCGGTCAGAGCCGGGCGACGGACGTGGCCAAGGCGTTCGACGGAGTCGCGCTCGACGCACAGGGCAGGGTCGTGGTCGACCCCGGGACGCATCGCACGGGCAACGCGAAGGTGTGGGCCGGCGGCGACTGCGTAAACGGCGGAACCGAAGTGGTCAACGCAGCGCAAGAGGCGAAGCTCGCCGTGCGCGACATGCTCCGCGCGCTCGCGGGTTGAGAGAAGGAGTCGAGCAATGGCAGACCTCGAGATCACGTTCTGCGGCGTCAAGTCGCCCAACCCCTTCTGGCTCGCTTCGGCGCCGCCGGCGAACACGGGCGGACAGGTCATGCGCGCGTTCGACGCGGGCTGGGGCGGCGCCGTGTGGAAGACGCTCGGCGATCCCATCACCAACGTCTCTTCGCGCTTCGGCGGGATCGACTACGCCAACGCCAGGATGATGGGCCTGAACAACATCGAGCTCATCACCGACCGGCCGCTCGAGGTGAACCTCAAAGAGATGTACGAGGTGAAGAAGCGCTACCCCAAGCACACGCTGGTGGCGTCGCTGATGGTCGAGACCCGCGAGAACTGGCGCGAGATCATCAAGAAGGTCGAAGACGTGGGCTCGGACCTGCTCGAGCTCAACTTCGGCTGTCCGCACGGGATGTGCGAGCGCGGGATGGGCTCGGCGGTCGGGCAAGAGCCCAAGGTCCTCGAGGAGATCACGCGGTGGGTGGTCGAAGAGGCCAAGGTTCCGGTGATCGTGAAGCTCACGCCCAACACCGGTGACATCAACGAGCCGGCCGAGGCCGCGGCGAAGGGCGGCGCCCACGCGATCTCGCTGATCAACACGATCAAGTCGCTGATCGGCGTGGACCTCGAGAAGATGGTCCCGACCCCACGGGTGGCCACAAAATCAACCAACGGCGGCTATTGCGGGCCTGCGGTCAAGCCCATCGCGCTCTTCATGGTGAGCCAGGTCGCCAAGAACGAGCTCTCGGGCAAGCTGCCCATCTCGGGCATCGGCGGGATCTCGAACTGGCGCGACGCCGCGGAGTTCATCGCGCTCGGCGCGACGTCGGTGCAGGTGTGCACCGCGGTGATGCACTACGGCTATCGCATCGTCGAGGACATGATCGAAGGGCTCAGTGACTTCCTCGACTCGCGGGGGATGAAGTCCGTCGAAGAGCTGCGCGGAAAGGCGCTCGGCTCCTACGTCGAGTGGGGCGAGCTCGACCTCGACTACAACATCAAGGCCGAGATCAACGCGGACACGTGCATCGGCTGCAACCTTTGTTACACCGCGTGCATGGACGGGGCGCACCAGTGCATTCACATCCCCGGACGCACGAAGGAGCAGTCGGTCGCCGCGGGGCACTATCACATTCCGGACGTCGTTGCGCTGACGCCGGTGAAGGTGGCGGGGGTGCCGGCGGGTCGGTTTGTTCCCGTGGTGGACGAGCACGAGTGCATCGGCTGCAACCTGTGCGCCCTCGTGTGCCCGGTGCCCGGGACCATCTCGATGGTCGAGCGCCCCGGCTCGCTCGGCAAGACCGAGACGTGGAACGATCGCGTCGCCCAGGGCCGCGACCTCAACCCCGGCTCGCTCGACAGCACCGTCGCCAAGCGCGCCGGTCGCTGACCCCGATGCCCGCGACCGACGTCGTGATCGAGCTCCCCAAGGGGCCCGTGCGCGTGCGCATCCACGGCGACCAAGGGCCCGCGCTCTTTTGGACGCACGGGGTGTTTCATCCCATCGACGTCGACGATCGCTCGCCGCTCGGCCCGGTGTTCGACGCGCTGCCCGAGTGGCGAGTGATTCGCTACGACACGCGCGGGCAAGGGCGGACGCCGCCGCTTTCGACAGACGCAGAGCATCGATGGGACGCGCTGGCCGAGGAGCTCTTGGCCCTCGCGGACGCGCTCGAAATCGACCGGTTTTTCGCTGGTGGAATCTCGATGGGCGCCGCGATCACCCTGCACGCCGCGCTCAGGGCTCCCCAGCGCATCCGCGGGCTCGTGCTGCTCGCGCCGCCGACGGCCTGGGAGACGCGGCCCGCTGCGCGAGAGAGCTACCGCGCGCTCGCCTCCCTCGACGGTCCGCGGATGGTCGCCGCGCAGGTCGCGAGCGACCTCGAGCGAGACTTCGCGGGCGCAGCGATCCCAGAGGCGCTTCGGTTCATGGTCGATCAGATCGCCCAGTGCGACGCGACGGCGCTCGGTCGCGTGCTGCGCGCCGCCGCCGAGAGCGATCTGCCTGCAAAACAAGCGCTCGCGTCGCTCGGTGTGCCCGCCTTGTTGCTCCCGTGGGTCGGAGACGCCGGGCATCCGCTCTCCACCGCCGAGGCGCTGCAAGAGACGCTGCCCGAAGCGCAGACCGTGGTGCTCGACGGCGTCAGCGACACCGAGAAGCTCGTGACGGCGCTGCGCGCGTTTTTGCGAAGCGCCCTCAGGACGTAGCGCGCGATCGCACTTCTTCTGCCAGCCGCTCGGCGCTCTCTTGATTTTCTGCGATGCAAATCAAGACGCCGAAGCCCTGCAGGTGGTTCCACCCCCACGGCAGCACGGCGCGGCCGTCGCGACGGAGGTTCTCTGGGTCCGCGAGGGGCCCGAGCTTCTCGACGAACCGCTCGTAGGTGAAGTTCTCGATCCCGCTGCGCAGGTGCAACAGCGCGGCGGTCGTGTCCTTGCCTGTGATCGATCGACCCAGGTGCGTCGCCATCGCCGTCGCGGTGTTGCCCGTCGGTCGAATCCCCGGATCGAACGCGACCACGCCGCTGTCGGTCTCGAAGTAGTCGCACATCAAGAAGCCGAACGCCTCGGGGTACCGCGCCCGGACGCGCTCGACCATGTCGACGATCATCGGGCCCGCGTGGCGAACGGTCTCCGCGGTGATCGGGTGGTTGATCGAGGCCTTGTAGGTCTTTCCGTCGGCCTCGACGAGCTGATCGGTGATCGCCACGACCGAGATGTGCGCTCTGTCGTCGGGGTCGAGAAACACCTGAAAGCTACGGTTGCGCCCCTTGACCTCGGGCTGGATCACCAGCGTGCGATTGAGCCCGTATCGCGCCTGCTTCTCGCGCAGCTCGCCGAGCAAGCGATGATAGTCCTCTTCGGTGTTGGCGATGAACACGCCCGCCCCCGCGGACTCGGTGTTGCACGTCTTCAAGAAGACGCGCCCGTCGCCCTTCTTCGCCTCGCGAAACTGCGCGGCGGTCGCGTCGTACATGTCGACCACCACCTCGGTGGGAGCAAAGCGCGTGATCGTCGGCAGGTCGTCCTTCGAGTTGAGCCACTTGCCCATGGGCGTGGTGACCAGCGAGTGCGCGTCGAAGTCCCCGAGGTCGTCGATCGAGTAGACCTTCTTCTTCGACGCGATCACCGTGTCCTTGATGGACTGAAGATCGCCCACGTATTCAACATGGCCGAGGAGCCCCACGCGCTGCGCGTAGGCGACGAGCGTGCGATCGACGCCCGACGGCAAGAGAATCGTGTTGGACCGCGGGTCGCCGCCGGGCCCGGTCGACAGCCACGAGGCCACGAACGGCATCACGTAGGTGCTGCCGGGGCCGTACAGCTTGTCGTAGGACACACGAAATCCCTCGCGCGTCGGGTCGAGGTCCGAGTCGACCCAGATCGTGCTCACGACGCAGCCCGCCATCGCTCGACGGATCGTGTCGAACGTCGGACGGACCAGGGATTTCAGCGATGGATCGTCGGCAAACAGCGGCTCGACGGTGTCTGTGCTCTCGAGCGAAGACCTTCGCATGGCGCGCCTCCGTGCGGGTGTTGCAGTGTCTCGCGGCTCACCGAAGCGCCGGGAGCTCGTAGTGGGGCATCGACGTCGCGAAGTCTCGCGCGAACCTCGGCGCGTACGAGCGCAGCAGCTCTTCGACCCGCTCGAACGTCGGCGCCCTCACGATGAGCCCGGCGTGGTGCTTGTCGTCGGTGCGGTAGACGACCTCGGGGTCGTTGTACGCAGACAGGTCGGGGCGCTCTTGTTTGGCGAGCGTCTGCAAGAGCCCCGCGTAGTCCTTGCGCGCAGGCGGCAGGTTGTACGGAACCTCGCCGCGATCGAGCTCGATGTCCGCCCACTCGCTCCAGAGGTTGATGCCCGTCGCCGCTTCGACCACGTCCGCGACGTGCGCTCCGCCCACGCGCGCGCCGGCTTCGAGGAAGTAGAACTTGCCGTCGCGGCCCTTGATGTACTCGATGTGCGCGACGCCGCGGAGCAAGCCGAACTTCGTGATGATCTTCTCGTTCATCGCGAGCAGCTCGCGCTCGTCGTCGCCGCCGCGGGGGATCGTCAGCGTGCTGAACATCCCGCCGCCGTGGGAGATGTCCCAGGGGGGCGTTCCGTTGCGGTGACACTCGGCGAAGACGACCTTGCCCTCGCTCACGATGCTGTCGACGTGGTGAACGTCCCCGGGCAGATACTGCTCGAGCAAGAAGAAGCTCTGCCGGTCCCCGAGCGTGTTGATCGCGTCCCAGAGCTGCTTCTTGTCAGCGATCTTTTGAATCCCTGTGGCGGAGGCCTCGGTGCGAGGTTTCAGCATCCACGGCGCCGGGACGCGGTCGCAAAACGCGTTGATCTCGTCGTAGTGCTGCACGTGCACGAAGTCCGGGACGTTGATCCCGTCTTCTTTGGCCTTCACGCGCATCGCGAGCTTGTCGCGAAAGAGCCTCGAGCGCGTCTCGCCCATGCCAGGCAGGCGAAAGTGCTCTCTTAGCATCGCGGCCACTTCGACCTCGACGTCGTCGAAGGGCACGAACCGATCGAATTTTCGCTGCCGCGACAGGTAGCTCACGGTGAAGATCGTGTGCCTCAGCGTCGCGTCGTCGGGCTCGGCGAACACGTCTTCGAGATACTCTCTGGGCCAGCGTTTGTTGAGAAACTTGGCCTTGGTGAGCAGCCACACCTTCGCGCCGCGCTCTTTGCAGCGCTGCGCGAAGCGGTCGCCCGTGTTGAAATTCGCGAGGACGAGGACGTTCAACGGCCGGTCTGGATTCATCGCGCTGTGCTCTCCCTCTCGGGCGCACTCGGGCGCCGCGAGCCCGCGAACGGTCGCACGGACCGGCGGTCGTTCGCACGGGTAAAGCACGAGAACACCTTGACGGACACCCGTGCGGGGACCGACACGTACGACCCTCTGACATGGCAGCAAATCCTGGCCCCCCGACGGACGTGGCCTCCGTCCTCGCGAGAGTCGACCGCCCCCGCCGGGCCGTCGTCACCGCGGGAATGCCCTACGCCAACGGCCCCCTCCACCTCGGTCACCTGGCGGGCGCTCACCTCCCGGCGGACATCCACGCCCGGTACTACGGGCTCTTGATCGGACGAGAGAACGTCATGTTCGTCTGCGGCAGCGACGAGCACGGCTCGACCAGCGAGCTGTCCGCGCTCAAGGCTGGCAAGCCGATCCGGGAGTTCATCGACGAGATGCACGACCGGCAGCAGGTCACCCTGGACCGCTTCGAGATCGGCCTGGACGTGTACTCCGGGACGTCGCGGCCCGATTGCTTTCCCACTCATGCAGCGCTGTCGCAGGACTTTCTGCGCAAGCTGCACGCGAACGGCCTGCTCGAGAAGCGCACGAGCAAGCAGTGGTACGACCCCGAGGTGGGGCGCTTTCTGCCCGATCGCTTCGTCGTGGGGACGTGCCCCAAGTGCGGCAACGACCGCGCCTACAGCGACGAGTGCGACCGCTGCGGCGCGCAGTACGAGCCCGAGGCGCTGCTCAGCCCCAAGAGCACGGTCTCCGACGCGACGCCGGAGATGCGCGACACCGTGCACTGGTACTTGAATATGTGGGCGGTGTCCGAGACGATGCGCCTCTGGATCCAGGGCAAGTCGAAGACCTGGCGAAACTCAGTGATGACGCTCGTGCTCGACAAGGTGCTGCCGGCGCTGCGCATCCAGCGCGCGGTCGAAGAGCAGTACAAGTTGGTCAAGGCCGAGCTGCCTGCGCACAAATTCAAGTACACTGCGGACAAGCAGCTGGTGCTTCAGTTCGCGACGAAGCCCGAGCTCGAGGCCGGGCGCGAGAAGCTCACCGCGGCGGGCATCGCCAGCGAGTACGCCGACGAGTGGGGCCACCGCTCGATCACGCGCGACATCGCCTGGGGGATCCCGGTCCCCGACATCGACCCGGACCTCGCGGGAAAGACCCTGTACGTCTGGCCCGACTCGCTGATCGCGCCCATCTCGTTTACGAAGGTGGCGCTCGCGAAGAAGGGCAGAGACCCCGAGGAGTACGCGAAGTTCTGGCGCGACCCCGAGGCGAAGGTCTTTCAGTTCTTGGGGCAGGACAACGTCTTCTTCTACGTGCTCATGCAGGGCGCGATGTGGCTCGGGACGCAGAGCGACCCGCACCGCTTGCCCGTCGCCGGCGACCTGACGCTCACCGAGATCTTCGGCTGCTACCACCTGCTCGTAAACGGCCAGAAGATGAGCAAGTCGCTGGGAAACTTCTTCACGGGCGATCAGCTCCTCGACGAGAAGGGCTACTCGGTCGATCAGCTCCGGTACTACATCGCGATCCTGGGCTTGAGCGAGAAGCAGTCGGACTTCGAGTTCAAGAAGCTCGAGGAGCGAAACAAGTTTCTCGCGGGCCCGATGAACGCTGCCTTCGAGAAGCCTATGTCCGCGGCGCACTCGAAGTTCGGCGGGCGCGTGCCCGAGGGCGTGCTCGACCCCAAGGTCGTCGCCGACACGATCAAGCTCGTCGGCGGCTACGTGAAGAAGATGGAGCGCGCGGATTACCCGCACCTGCTCGGCGAGCTCGAGAACTACGCGCGCACGATCAACAGCTTGTTCACGCAGCACAAGCCGCACGACGACCGGCACGCCGAAGAGCCCCGGCGCAACGCGCTGTACACGTGCTTCTACGTGCTGAAGAACCTGATGATCATGCTGTACCCGTTTGTTCCGGGGACCATGGAGCGCGTTCGCGAGTCGCTCAGGCTGCCGCCGTCGGTGTGGTCCATCGACGAGCTGGGTAAGCCCATCGCAGCGGGGCACGAGCTCGGGCCGAAGGGCGAGTACTTTCCTGCGGTGACGGCGACCGAAGAGTCACCCACGTAATCAAGCGTAGCGTTCGTCCGTGTTGGCGAGCACCCACACAGTCACCGCGAACGCCACCGTCGCGTGCGTGAGGTCCTCGCGCGAGACGTTGTCGATCACGTCGTTGGCCGTGTGGTGAAAGTCGAAGTACCGCGTCGCGTCCTGGCGAAGGTCGACGAACGGGACGCCCAGCTGTTTGAGCGGCGAGATGTCCACTCCGCCTCGGGAGTGACCCTCGTCCAGCGCGATCTCGAGCGGCGAGAGCGCCTCGTGCAGCCGCTTGCTCAGCGCGCTCTCTCGATGCCCCAGCGGAACCCTCAGCGACCACGGCCGCCCGTCCCCCTGGTCCGCCTCGATCGCCGCCGCGTGCAGCTTCGCCTCTGCGCTGTGCGCGGACGCGTACGCGAGCCCGCCGCCGATGCCGAGCTCCTCGTTGGCGAAGAGCCCCACGCGGATCGTGCGCTTGGGAGCGATCCCGAGCGATCCCAACAGCCGCGCCGCTTCGATCGCGATCACGCAGCCGGCGCCGTCGTCGAGCGCGCCCGTCCCCAGCTCCCACGAGTCGAGGTGCGCTCCCAGAAGTACGATCTCTTCCGTTGTTCCAGGCAGCTCTGCCAATACGTTGGCCGACGTGCCAACCGGTAGCGGTCGGCACCCGAGCTTCAATTCTGCGCGGACACGCCCGCCTTTGGCGAGCTGACGTCGAAGCTGATCGCCGTCGGGGATCGCGAGCGCTGCCGAAGGGATCTGCGCGACGCCAGGCTCGTAGAAGAGCGCGCCTGTGTGCGGAGAGCGCACCTTCTCGGTCCCGATCGAGCGCACGAGAAAGCCCACCGCGCCCTTCTTTGCAGCGCGCGAAGGGCCCGCGGTGCGGGCGAGCGAGCCGGCGTTGTAGCCCGTTCCGTCGCGGAGCTTGGGCATGACGTGGTGGAGATAGACGATGCGCCCCTCGACCTCCGCCGCCGGCGCCGCGTCGAGCGCTTCGAGAGAGTCGAACGCCACGACGTCCGCGGACAGACCGCCGTCGGGCGTCGCGACGCTTCCGCCCAGCGACGTGAGCGCGAGCGGCTGAGCGCGAGGGAGGAACACGGTGCACGACTCGTGGCCGCGCTCCCACAGCGTCGCGGGGGCTGCTTCTGCCCGCACGTTGCTCAGACCCGCGCGAGTCATGGCCTCTTTCGCCCACGCGATCGCCGCGACGTCCCCCGCGGTGCACGGAAACCTCGGCCCGACATCGTCGCACAACGATTGAAGCAGCTCGAAGCCTCGCGCGTGCTCGCGGCGCGCGGACGTGACGAGCGAAGGCAAACGGTCGAGCGCAGAGAGGTTGCTCACGATTGGGCCGATGAGGGTGCCGCAATTCGACGCGCACAGCGAGCGTCGTCCTCGCGCAGCCCCGCTGAGCAAACCTCGCGCAACGAACCTTCGCGCGAGGCGGTGCGACGACTTTACATGGCTGGAGCGCGGCGGGACACTGCCGCGGTCGCGATGAAGAAATGGCTGATCGTTGCGGCGCTCTCGAGCGCGCACTGCGGCTCGGCCTCGTTGCTCGGGACGAGCGACGCAGGGACGCCCGACCCGTTCGACGCAACGACGCCAGCCATGGACGCGTCGCTCGATCAGTCGAGCGACGGCAGACCGGACAGCACGGCAGACGTCGCGCCCGTGGACGCGCCCTCGTGCCCCGCAGGGACCATCCTGTGCGGCGCGGCGTGCGTCGACCCGAGCTCGGACCCGAGCCACTGCGGTTCGTGCGGGAGGCTCTGCTCGCTCGCCGCGGCGGTCGCGGCTTGCTCTCGCGGCGCCTGCACCGTCAACGGATGCGTCGCCGGCTTCGGAGACTGTGATCGTATCGCCGACAACGGCTGCGAGGTCCCGCTGGGCACCGCGGCGAATTGCGGCGCGTGCGGTGTCGCGTGCAGCGGGGCAGCACCGCTTTGCGACGCCGCGATGGGGCGATGCGTGTCGGGGTGTCCCGCGGGCACCACGCTCTGTTCGAGCGCGTGCGTCGACACGAGCTCTAGCGCTTCGCACTGCGGGATGTGCGGCAACGCGTGCTCGCTGCCCAACGCCACGTCGTCTTGCTCCGGCGGGAGCTGCTCGGTGCTTCGATGCAACCCCGGCTTCGCCGACTGCGACGGGCTCGCGCGCAACGGGTGCGAAGTGGACACGCGGTCCAACGTGATGAACTGCGGCAGCTGTGGCGCTGTTTGTCGCGTCGCCAACGGCACTCCGTCGTGCGCGGCGTCTGCGTGTCGCGTCGCCTCGTGCGCTGCGGGCTTCGCGGACTGCGATCGAAGCGTCCTGAACGGCTGCGAGACCGCGACCGCGACCGACTCTGCCAATTGTGGCGGTTGTGGGGTGAGCTGCAGCTCGAGCAACGCGACGAGCGCGTGCGCGAGCGGGGCGTGCGAAATCGTCTCTTGCGATCCCGGCTTTGGAGACTGCGATCGAGTCGTGCTCAACGGCTGCGAGGCTCCCCTCGTTACGGCGAGCAACTGCGGTGCGTGCGGGGTTCGGTGTTTGGGCGCGACCCCTCGATGCAACGCGATGACCGGGCGCTGCGAGCCCACGTGCGTCGCGCCGCTCGTCGATTGCGGCGGGACGTGCGTCGACCTGAACACCGACCGATCGAACTGCGGCCGTTGCGGAACGCTGTGCGGCGGAGCTCCCTTCACCACGGGCACGTGCGTCGGCGGCGTGTGCGGATGTCAAACCGGGTACGGCGACTGCACGACCGCGGCGGGCTGCGAGACCCGGCTCAACACCAACGCAAACTGTGGTGGTTGTGGGGTGGCGTGCGCGCTTCCCAACGCGGCGACCACCTCGTGCGCGTCCGGTACATGCGCGATCGTCACGTGTGCGGCGGACTTCGCCGACTGCGACGGAATGGCCGCCAATGGTTGCGAGGCGCGGCTCGACGCCGTCGCGTCCTGCGGCCAGTGTCGCGCGTGTCCGACGGGCACGACGGTCACGTGCTTGCCTCGCGTCGGAGGCAGTTTTCGCTGTGTGAACAACCGCTGCAGTCCGGGATGGCGAGGCGACTGCAACGGGGTCTCGGGCGACGGCTACGAGGTCGATCTGCTCAATGACACACAGAACTGCGGCGTGTGCGGCCGCGTTTGCGCGCCGTACACCGCGGGAGACGGCGCCGTTCGCCCGGCGCAGTGCTCTTCGGGCGAGTGCCTGCCGAGAAGCCCCATCTGCTGATCGGTCCAACGGCACGGAGCCCAGGTGGCGATCCGCGCTGACCGCTCGACGGGCGGTGCTCGCCGCAACGGATTGCCGTCCGCGGTTTCGAAGTGCAGTGCGACACTTGCTCGTGATGCGCTGGGTCTCTCTGATCGCTCTTTGCGCTCTCTCTTGCGACCGACGAGGACCTGGTCCGGTCGCGCCGAACGTCACGACGCGCCCCGATGTGTCTCCTGGGGAGCAAGACGTCGCCGTGTCGTTGCTCGATGACGTCCGAGCGTCGGCTTCGGAAGACGCCACGGCGAGGGCCGTTCTCGCGCTTGCGCGTCCGTTCGCCACGCCGAGCGCGAGCCGACCGGCCGACATCGTTCAGCGCCCCGAGGGGGCAGAGCTTCGCGTCGCGAGCGGCTTTCGCGCGCGCGTGTGGGCGTCGGTCCCAGGTCGGGTACGGCAGGTCGCGGTCGCGTCCAACGGGGATGTCCTCGCGACGGACAGCGCTGTCGGCGCGGTGCTCTTGCTGCGCGACGCCAACGGCGACGGTCGCGCGGACGTGCCTGTCGTGCTCGCTCGCCGCCTCGAGCTTCCGTTTGGCATTGCGATTCATCCCGAGGGTTGGTTGTACGTCGCCAACACCAACGGGGTGGTTCGCTGGCGATACCGCGCTGGAGACAGCGCGCTCAGCGGCTCGCCCGAGCGCGTCGTGCCGCTGCCGGGGCGCGGGTACAACCAGCACTGGACGCGGTCGATCGCGTTCTCTCGGGACGGTCGACAGTTGTTCGTGTCGGTCGGGTCCGAGACCAACGTCGAGGCCGAGTCGGACCCGCGCCGCGCGGCGATCACTGTGTGCGCGATCGACGGGTCGAATTGCAGGGTGTTCGCGAGCGGGCTGCGCAACGCGATCGGGCTCGCGATCGAGCCAGCGACGGGCGCGCTCGTCGCTGCGGTCAACGAGCGCGACGAGCTGGGAGACGACCTGCCGCCGGACTACCTCACGCGCGTGAGCGATGGAGCGTTCTATGGGTGGCCGTACGCGTACTGGGGACCCAACGAAGACCCTCGGCGCGCAGGAGAGCGGCGGGATCTGGTGGCGCGGTCGGTCGTTCCTGACCTGTCGCTGGGGGCGCACGCGGCGCCGATCTCCGTCGTGTTTCCGAGGGCGCTCGGCGGCGACGCGCTCGTGTCGCTGCACGGCTCGTGGAACCGCAGCACGCTCCACGGCTACGAGGTGTGGCGGGTGCGCTTCGTGCGCGGTGTCCCTACGGACACCTCGGTGTTCGTCAGCGGCTGGAAGTTCGCCGAAGACAAAGTGTGGGGCCGCCCCGCGGGAATGGCCGAGACGCCCCGAGGCACCATCCTCCTGGTCGACGATGGGTCCCACGCCATCTACGAGATCGAGCGGACTTCGTAGCAGGAGAGCACACTGGAGTTCATCGAGGCTCGATGGCACCGAAGCCCTTTGACCGCGGCGGTCAGGGAGTGTTTGTGTGAGCTGCTCGCGTCGCGAGCGAGGCGCTGCGATGTTCAACCTTCGACGATTCTGCTTTGCTGAGCGTGGGCTGTTTCTTGTTCCTGCGGAGCACCTCGGTGCTGACGGGTGCTCGGCGGAGTACGTCGATGCGCACGCGAGCGCGCGCCCCGAGCGCGCAGCGAACGAGCGAGCGATGCTCGACGCGACGCTCCAGCGGTATTTCGCGAGGACGAGCGCGCTGACATCGCGCGCGCCGGACTCGTGGATGCCGCCGCGTCGCGCCAACCTCGCGGTGATCACCGACCCGGCTCGCGTGCGTCCCTACACGCCGCCCTTCTTGGGGACGAGCTGGATCCTGTACGAGAGCGACCTCGATCCCGAGCGATCGCACCCCGAGTTCGCCACGTTTCAGCTCGTGTACTTCGAGCGCCTCGCGCTGCTCGGCTCGGTGCGCGCGGCGCTGCTCATGTCGCTCAGCTACTGGCTCGATCGCTCGGACGACGAAGCGCAGTCGTTTGCCCGGGCCGCCTCGCGCGCGACGCGCCCAGACGCTCGGGCCTTCGTCGCGCTCGCCCGCGCGCTCCCGTGGATCCGCGAGGTCTTTCACAGCCCTCTGCGCGAGCCCGGCTCGGTGCCCCCCGAGACGCTGTTGCACGTCGAGGGCGCCAACCTGCTCGTCCCTCGCGCGCTGCAGCCCGAGCTCGTCGCGTTGATCCGCGAGTTCGACGCCGCGTCTCGCGAGGCCGACGCGGCGTTCGTCGGTCGAAGCAAAACCGCGCCGTCCGCTTCCAGCGCTTCCAACGCTGCGATCGACTCGTTGTGCCAGTGGCTGGCCGACAGCGCCCCGTCCGTCGTCCTCGCCGAAAAGGGCGGCGCGGCGCTCTGGAGTCCGGACGCGCCGAAGGACGCAGCGCGCCTTCGTGCTGCGCTGGCGGGGCTCGAGCCCGACGCGGCCGAGAGCCTCCGCGAAGACCTGGCGACGGTCTCGCGCGTGACACACAAAATCGAGAAGGCCCTCGGCGACCAGCCGCTCGTGGAGGTGTCGCACGAGGTCGAAGAGGGCGGGGCCGTATACGTTCGACCCGATCTGCGCCGCGTCGTGTACGAGCTCGAGCAGAGCGCGTTCGACGCCAGGCTCGACGTGGCGCCGCCGTTTCATCGCGCGCTGCTCGCAGCCAGGGTCGCGCACGAGTGGGGGCACCTCTCGCACGAGAGCGGGATCGTCTGCGTCCCGAACGCTCGACGAGACGAGCACGACGCCGCGGTCTCGGTCCTGATCGATCGCTACGTCGACGTCGTGCGAGCGCTTCCGGCCCGAGTCGAAGAGGAGGCTCGTCGTGAGCTCGACGCGATGGGCGCACACCGGGGGCGGCCGCGGTCGTGGGGAGAGGCGCTGGCGAGCACGACGTTGGCTCGCATCGGCGATTACGCTGCAAACGCCTTCGCCCGCCGCTTCTGCGAACCCGAAGAGCTCGAGGCGTACGTGCGCGTCAACGTGCGGCACCACCTCAACGAGGGGGTCGGACCGCTCGGGCAGCTCGTGCGGCACGCGATCGAGGTGCAGTACCTCGCGATCGGATCGGACCAACGGAGACTCGAGTACTTCTTCTCCACGTCGTGGTTCGTGCCGGTGTTCGTGGAGTCCGGCGTCTTCGCTGCGCCGCTCGTCGAGGCGGTGTTCGCCGCGACCGCGGCGGTGTGCGACTGCTACGAGGTGCGGGCGTCTGTTGACCCGCCGGATCCAATCGGGGTGAAATGATCACTATGAGCAACGATCGACCCCGCTCGTCGGTAGACCCGCTGGCGCAGACACTCGCGCGGTTGCCGATGCCGAGCGGCTCGCCGTCGGTTGGATCGACGCTCGGCAAAGTGCTCTTGCAGGACGTGCTCGCGGTGTCCGGCGCAAACGTGCTCTATCGCGGAGAGCAACGCCTGGCGACCTTCTCGCGCCCCGTGCTGGTCCACGCGTTGGTGGGCGGCGATGCTGCGCAAATCGCAGCGTTTCACCGCAATACGACGAACGCCATCGAGGCGGACCCATCGCCCGCGAGCCCCGTCGTGCCGTACGAGTTCGACGGCGAGGGGCGACTCTTGTGGGTCATCTGGGGGCTGCGCGGCGATCCTGCGGCGATCATCAAGGGGTTTCCCGAGAGCTTGATTGTCACGTGAAGGCTCGCGCTGGCTACGGGGTCTCGCCGTACCAGCGCTGAAGGTCACCGGCGGATTCTTGGTCTCCGAGCGCGTGCGCTCGCCGCAGCAGCGGTTTGGCCTCGTCGTGTTGGCCAAGCGCGTGGAGCGCTGCGGCAAAGGTGTGCAGCACGTTCTTGTCGTTGCTGCGCAGCGGCATCGCTCGCCCGCACAGATCGGCGCAGCGGGCGTGCTCGCCGAGCTCGAAGAGGTTCCACACGAGGATCGGGAAGACCGTGGGGTTGTCGGGCGTGAGCTCCATCGCACGGTCGAACGCTCGCGCCGCGGCTGGCTTGTCATCGAGGCTCCGCTCGCACAACCCCAGCAGGTAGAACATCCACCAGTCGTCGCGCCACGCGCTCTCGACGTCCGTGAGCCACCACTCGATCACTGCCTTGGCTCCCGCGCGATCGCCGCTGTTCACCTTCGCCGTGGCCAGGAGCCTGGCCAGCTCCGACCCTGATGGAACCTCCCGCGGCAACCCATCGATCAACGCCACGATCGCCGCCCAATCGCTGGCAGACTGCAGGTGTTTCGCGAGCGTCGTCACCGCATCGTAGGCTCTCGCCGGCGCGGCCTCGATGTGCTTTCTCCACCACGCGAACGCCTGCTCCTTTCGCCCTGCTCGCTCGTGAATCATCGGAACGGCCTTCCACGCCAGGTCCATCGACGACGGATCGAGCCCTGCCCAAGCTCGCGCCTGCGAGAGCTCGAGCGCTCGCTCGAGGATCGGCAGCGCTTCGTCCGAGCGATCGATGGACTCCAGCGCCAACCCTCGCTCGAGCAGCACCCGCGCGTCCTCTTCGGGCGCAGGCCCGAGGAGCTCGAGCGACTGCGTAACGAGCGGGGCTCCCTCTTTCGCCCAACGCTTTGTGTATCGCGCAGAAGTCGCCGCCAGCCGCAGGCACATCGCGGCCATGACCCGCGCAGAGAGGTCAGCGGCGTCCTTCGCCAGCACCGCTCGGTAGCGTTCGACCGCGGCGAGATAGCACTTTCTGCCGTTGTGCGAGGCTCGCGCGAGCACCGCGTCCGCGTGCGCCCGCCACCGAAGGTGCTCGATGCCCGTGTCGCTCATCGCTTCCAGCGCTGCGGTCGCGTTCGTGTGAGCTTTGCTCGGGCTGCGTGTCTGCAATTGCGTGACGTCGAGCCACGCGCGCGCTGCGACGATGCGCCATCGATCGTCTTGCCGTGACGAGGCGTGCTTCGCTAGCGCCTCCAGCCTCGCGACGCGATCGTCGTCGAGCGGCGACCACTGCGCGAGTGGGCAGAACGCGTCGGTCCTGCCGTCGATCGCGAGCATGGCCTCCGCTGATTCGATCGAGATCTCCGCCTGCGGTTTCGCGGTCTTCTTCGATGCCATCTCGCCGCCGTCGTCATCGCACCGTGCTCGCCGGAGCGCAAGGCGCTCTCGCGCGCGACGACAGGGCGCGCTCGATCATCCGACGCGATCTGGTCGGCGTGGTTCAGTGCCTCTCGTCAGAGACGCTCACCCGAGGCGGCTACTTGAGCACGCCGACTCTGATCGTGAACAACCAGTACGACTTCAACCAGACCGCGCGGCTCGGGATCAACATCAACCAGACGACCGGGCGGGTCGCGGACAGCTCGCAAGCGGCGTTCGTCCGTCGATTCGCGGCTCGGATGCGAGCGCAGCTAGCGCTGGCAGACTCGCAGCACGCGATCTACGCCAACTACGACGTGTTTCATGTGACGTCGCACAACGACCGATCGCAGTCAGTCACGATCGGCGGAACGCTACAGCGGGACGCGATCGCTGAGTGGCATCGAGATCCTTGCGCTCCATCGCGGAGGATCGAGGCGGAGATCGCGGGGCAGCCGTCGTTCTGAGCGCGAGCGAACATAGTCAGAGCGCGGCGCTTGCGAGACACTGTCACGGTCGTGAAAGACCTGCGTCCGTCGAACGGTGGCCGTTCGTGTCTCGCTCTCGTGGCGTTGCTCGCCCTCGTCGCGCTGGCGACCGCTGCCTGCGGAAAGCGCGAGGACCTCGGACGGACCCGCGTCGACACGATGGATCACCGGCCCGCGCCGCCGATGGACGACCCGAACAGCGCGTCTCGGATCGCTCCGAGCCGCGAACCCCGAGACAAGAGCCTGGCGCTCTACGTGCTGGCGCTTTTCGGCGCTGGATCGTTCGTGGCGATGACGGCGCTCTCCGCCGCTCGCCATCGCAAGGTCGCGATGCTCGAGCGTTCGTTCGACGTCACGAAGCCTCTTGCGAACGGACCCGCGATGGTCTTCGGAAAGGTGGAGGCCGCTGGGGGCGAGGTTGCTCTCTTGGTCCGCATTTTTCAGCGCGGGACGGAGGGCTACAACAAGAAGTGGCGCCACCAATGGACCGAGCGCGATCGCGAGGTGCAGGTCAGCGACTTCATCGTTCGTACTTCGCGCGGAGAGCGCGTTCGCGTCGAAGTGACGAAGGACGTCGAGCTGCGCGATCCGCTCACGAAGTTCGAGAGCACCTCCCGGACAGAGCGAATTGGCATCGCCGATGTTCGCGCGGGCGACGAGGTGTTCGTCGTGGGCGAGCTCTCGGGGGTCCGTTCGGCGAGCAACCCGTATCGCGAGGGCGAGTCGCTGCCGGTGCTTCGCGCGTCGCGCGGCTCGAAGCTGATCATCTCGAGCGAAGTGCCGGGCGCCGCGGACAGCACCGTGGCCCGTGGCGAATCTCGCTGGGCGATCGGGGCTGCGGGCTGGTTGGTCCTCTGGGTGTTGGCGTTCTCGCCGAGCTACTCGACGCTCCTGACTGGGTACAGGTCGATCGAGACTGTTCCAGTGGACGTTGGTCAGTGGCGCGTGTGGATCAAGATGAAGGGGCGTCCGGGCGGGTGGCAATACCACTATGACGTCCGCGCTCGCGCGAGCGACGGACGCGTGCTCCAGGACGAGATCAGCCGAACGCTCTATGACGAAGTGCTGGTGGGGTCGGTGACGCGACTACCTTTTATCGTGTCCGTGCTTCGACCGAGCGTCGCGCAGTACGGAACAGCGCCCATGGCGCGCCAAGGCTCGGGCGCAATCGGCGCACTCGGAGCGATCATGCTGTGGCTTTCCTACCTGACCATCCGCTCGTTGAATCTGCCCTGGTATCGCCAGCGCAAAGTGACCCACGAGGGGAGCGGGAAACTGCGCGAGACCAACACCTGAACGCCTCCGAGCGTCGGACGCCGCAACTCAGCGATCGCGCGCAAACAATCGGCCGAGAGGGTGACGTGGGTGTGATTCCCATCCTGCTCACGAGCGCAGTGGGTGCACGGATCTCCGAGAGGCGCCGAAGACTGCACGGCAGAGACGGAACGTATCGCCGGAGAATCGAGAGAGGCAACGACGTTTGGCCTCGAGCGAGGAGAACGACGATTTGCATCGAGCCGCGCGGCGGCCCCCACCCGCGCTGCCGCGCGAGCGAGTGCAACGACAGTGGGCGCAGTGCTGAAGCCCCCACCCGCGCTGCCGCGCGCCCAGTGAGCAGAACGACAGTGGGCGCAGTGCTGAAGCCCCCACCCGCGCTGCCGCGCGCCCCGCCCCCGCCTGGAACGGCAGGGGCGGCGGCTTCGCATTGGAAAAATGCTGATGAAGTTAGCATGCGTGAGTCGTGAGGGCCCTTGCTCTGCAAGGGCGAAGCGAAGCCAACTCGACCATCGACACACACGAATCGAGCGAAGTGCAGCCATTGCAGAGCAATGGCCACAGAATCA